>JANDJC010000034.1 GCA_024331045.1 Nitrospira sp. | reverse complement strand
ATCCCCTTTCCTCTTTTTCCTCTGCTCCTCGCTTCGAGGCTTTGTGTTAGACAGCCTGCGTCATAACTGTGTCCAAGGCCTCAAACGTATTGGGGCCCACCTTTCGGAAACGTTTGTCTCGTTTCAGTGAGGTAGCAATCGAGGTCAACGGCGTTTTCCCTCTAATCTGTAACCCACCTTCCATTAGCCGTTGTGCCAGTTCTTTTGCATGCATGGGGCGGTTTGATTCGCGAAGAATTTCATACGCTGCCTCGGGGACGCTTTTGCCCACGTACTTACTCCGCCCCAGGAGAATTTCCCGGGATTGATCGGTCACATCCATAACCGGAAGGGGCCGGACGCCTTTAGGATCATCCGTAATCAACTGGTTGGAAAGGCTGGCCAGTTTGGCCTTGTCCGCCTCCACTCGATAGAGCGTTTCGGCAAGTTCAAGATATTTCTTGATTGTTGCGATTTCATCGTCAAGCCGACGCCGCTTTTTTTCCAGCTCTTGCAGCCGGTTCTTGTAAACGTTGATTCGCTGCTCAAGACCGACAAGAATATCTGTTAATTCTTCCATTTTTAATCAGAAGCCTGCTTGCTTTATAGCATTGCTTGCAAAAATTGTCAACAATGATCAATAAACAAGTGTTCTGATTAATCGTTCGTACTGTGTCAGACAAGCTAATGTTTTAGCATATTGATTGTGCAAGCCTTGCCAATATATGCTTATTGTGATGCTTGGTGTGTCTGTCATCCTTTCATTTCCTTCCAGGAGCTAGTTGTTCATGGTTTAAAGGATACCACCACGGAACACCAAAAGAACCGCCCGCGACCAATGAATGTGCAGAGTTTGCAATGCTGAATCCGCAATGACCAATTCCCCCGATTCTTCCCTCGCGGAATCTTTCCTCTCGGTTGCCGTCTCTGCCGCCAAAACAGCCGGCTCTGTCCTCCTCGATTACGCTCGATCGGGGTTTCACATCGAACACAAGAGCCCGATCAATCTGGTCACGGATGCGGATCGCGATGCTGAACGTTGCATCATCGAGCACATTCGTGCGCAATTTCCAAATCATGCATTTCTGGCCGAGGAGCGAGGGCGGGACCAGCACTCCGCGTCACCCTATCTGTGGATCATCGACCCACTCGACGGCACAACGAATTTTGCCCATGGATATCCCATCTATTGCGTGTCCATCGGATTGGAGTATTGCGGCCGTTGCCTGCTGGGAGTGGTATTTGATCCCTCACGAAACGAACTCTTTACCGCTGTGGATGGACAAGGCGCCTACTTAAATGGACATCCCCTTCGGGTCTCGGACACGAACGATCTTGGCAACAGTTTACTCGTGACAGGGTTTGCATATGACATCCGAGACACCCCCAGGAACAACTTGGATCATTTCGCAAAATTCGCACTCCTGGCACAGGGGATTCGACGCACAGGGTCCGCCGCATTGGATTTATGCTACGTGGCCGCCGGGCGATTCGACGGTTTCTGGGAAGTCCGGCTCAATCCTTGGGATATGGCGGCAGGTTCTGTCATTGTTCGAGAAGCGGGCGGGCGACTCACAGATTTTCTCGGCAACGAACTGTCCATCTATGGGCAAGAGCTCGTGGCAAGCAATGGCCATATTCATGACGCCATGCTGAAGGTGTTGAATGAAGCCGCATCACCTCTCTAGAGCAAGACGCTCGCTTGGAGCTCTTTGACCAGTGACCCTTACTACCACACACGCGCTAACCAAGCGAGCAATTACCCTACCACCCGGCGGAGCGCGGGAATGCATTACGTTCTATCACGGAGGTTTTGACATGACACATTCCACGAACTCTCCCGAACCACCGAATGCCCCATCACCCGATAACCGCGGCAGTGATCCTCTGACACAAGACCTTGAATTGCTTCACGTCCAAGTTCGTCGGTGCGGCACCAAAGTTGACGTGCACTGGTCGATGCACCCCCAACTCAAGCACGATCTGTTGCCCAATGAATGGACTGAAGTGACACAATTAATGGCCAAGGTCACAGAGATTGTGAGTCATCGATTCTCACAGATCTTGTCACAGGCTGAACCGGGCACTCCCGGGCAAGCGTGATCGCAACCGAGCGGTGCAAGAATTTTTTGCGAACTCTCAGTGACGTAAGGAGGACACCAATGGAGTCGTATTACCACCCTCATGACCTTCACAAATTTTCTGATATTGGCAAGGGGAACCCACACTTGTGGTCCAAATTTATGGACTACTACACTGCCGTCTTCGCGGAGGGCGCCCTTTCTGAACGAGAAAAGGCGCTCATCGCGCTCGCGGTGGCCCATGCCGTCCAATGTCCCTACTGTATCGACGCCTACACCCAGGCTTCTCTCGAAAAAGGATCGAGCATCGAAGAAATGACCGAAGCCGTCCACGTGGCCTGCGCCATCCGTGGCGGGGCTTCGCTTGTTCATGGAGTACAAATGAGAAACGTGGCGGAGAAACTGTCGATGTAGCAGCCCGTTCAACACCCATTGGTGGCAAGCGAGCCACACCACGAACAGGACCAGATGACACCCCGCTTTCATCCTCGATTGTTACTGACGCCCCGGTTTGGAAGGCCTGGCCGGGGCATCGCAGGTCACGGAAACTGGATCGCCAAGTAAACTCGGTATTGAGCGGCCGATAGTCCTATTGAATTGTCCCAACGACACACGGAACCTGCTCCGTCGGCGAGCCGCCTCCCCACGTGTCCCACTCTGTTGATAGTCGGAAAGCGCAGCATCCGACAGCCTGATCATGAGAGAGTCGACCGGCCTGTCACCGGTTTTTCTGCCGATCATGGTCGCCTTCGCAAGTCGCTCGCCCCTGGCACAGGCAAGAAAGAGAACCAGTAACTCCTAGCTGGCCCTCGCCGTAAACTGAAAGTCCACTATCATGAATTTTCTGCGCCGCACCGCCGCCCGCTGTGAAGAGACCGGATGTCGCTCCTCCAAACGAGCACGAGTCCACTTCGATGGCCCCCTTGTGCTGCTCATCCTGTCTTTCTCCTTCAAACCCGTCACTCTTCAGGAAATACATACTCCGCCATGATACGCTCCTCATCGATTCGTCCGTACAGCGCACCCCGTCCCGAGATGCCGCCTCACCGCTTCCTTCCGCGGCTGACTTGATGATCGCACCGCTTCCCGTTTGCGCTGGAACGAATGAGAGAGGACGTCCGCTCGGATCTAGGCTTCTCCGGCATAACCGACGCCGCACATCACGCCCCTACGTTGATGGTGTTTCCCTCACAACCCCACAGAATCCGCACGTCGCGAGCGGCACAAGCACGGCCTTAATAAAACACCACCGTTGATCGCGAGAAATCCACAATCCATTCAGAGATACGGATACTCAGGAATAGCTAAGGTGAAATACTTCCCTCGTTCTTCATAGAGCACCCGCTCCGCGGTGAGGCCGCTGAGAATCGTGGCAAGGTCGCTCTCTCCGCAGTCGACTCGGCTGGCAAGAGCCGCACGAATCTGCCCCGCCGTTTTGGCCGCCTCATTGCAGATCTCGATCACCAGAGCCGCTGGCCCCTCATACCGTTTGCGCATGGGTGCCTTGGGGTTTCTCCCATCATAAACTGTCACAGAGGTCGGCGTTTTGGAGTAATACAGAAATGGCTTGTCGAGAGACCGATGCAACCGCTGCCAGTTTTCAACCGCCGCAATCAATTCTTGGTAGAGATGCACATCCACTGACCACCCATCCACCTCGTATTCGAAGTCATAGGCGACTTTTTTAAGATCGACCACCCGCTCGTCATACACATAGCTATAGGCCAAGCCAGGACCAGTGATGCGAATGCCGTAGTCGGCCGGTCTCATGAAATAGGGACTAAAGCGTTGGAGCCAGAATTTGCCCACCGCTTCCGGCGGTTGAAGATGCAAGAGAGAGGGAATCAGATCGATCTGCCGCTGGTAGTCTTCGTCGGTTTCGCCAGGGAACCCTAGCAGAATATTCCACAGCATTGCCACGTGATAATACAGACTCCACTTGAGGCACACGATGTTCTGCATGGGGGTGACGCCCTTCTCCATGGCACGGAGCTGGTTGAGACTCAGGCTCTCCAGCCCCGGCTGCATGCACTTCACTCCCCCAGCCGCTAAGGTTTTGATGTGATGCTTCTGCAGATTGCTCTTCGTTTCGATAAAGATGTCGAAATCGCAGTGGTCCGCCGCCAGCTTGCCGAAGACGTCCTCGATGTAGCCAAGATCGATAATGTTGTCCACGAAACGAAACCGCACCGCATCATAGCGGTGCGACAGAACCGTCAATTCTTCCAGCACCTGCGAAGGAGTCTTGGCGCGGAACGTCATGCTTCGGGCATTCAGTCCACAAAAGGTGCAATGGTGTTTCTCGCCCCACCAACAGCCGCGAGAACCTTCATACAGAAGAATGCGATCAAGTCCCTGCAGCGTGTGGCCCAATTCCCCCAACAGACGATAGTAGTCGTCGTAATCAGGGGGACCGGTCTTCGTAAAATCTGAAAAGAGCGCCGGATGGGGAGTGGCTATTACCTGTCCATTCTTTCGATAGGCTACCCCCGCAGGCACTTGACTGCCGGGAACCCCGCCGGAGAGCACGTGATGCACCAAGGGCACAAGGGTCGTCTCCCCCTCCCCCATCACCACATAATCGATAAAGGGAAAGGCCCTTAGATGTTCCAGCCCCATTTCACCATCAACGTTGGCGCCGCCAAAGACGATCGTCACCTGGGGATAGAGGTCCTTGATCAGCTTGGCCATAGTGAGGCTCGCGACATGTTGATCGAACGTGGAGGTAAACCCAATGAGTTGGTACTCTCCCCAATCGATCGCGCGCAGCGCCCACGTTAAGAATTGCGGGGCGACCCGATTTCCCAACTCTTCAAAATAGCCAATGGGCCGCCCGCTCTCCCGCGCCGCCTGCTCGAAGACCGGTTTAAAGACGGTCGGATACTCAGCCCGCTTGGGATTGTCTCGAAACAAAATGGCGGAAAAGAGCCACTCGCCGAACAGGGCCCGTTTTTCACAGATCAACTCATGCAAATCCACGCCGATCAGATGGGCAAACCGAACATTCAAATGGTGACAGTCAACTGGAATGCCGTGGGACTTAAGCAGTGCGGAGAGGGTACCGAGTTGGATGGAGGGATACTTGGCGGAACTGAACGGCATGTTGACGAGCGCAACACGGACCTTGCCGCTCATACGAAACTCCGTTGCCTCTCGAGAAAAGGAGACGACCCGACGTCACATGGCGGCCCGAAAGGGCTCGTAGGCTCGATCAGCCTTTGCCGCCAAGTAGAAATCGCTTTCCGTAAGGCCGTTGATCTTGTGTGTCCAAATCTCGATCTTGCATTTCCCCCACGCTAAGTAGAGATCGGGGTGATGCCCTTCCGCCTCCGCAATAGCCCCTACCTTGTTGACAAAGTCCAACGCCTCAGCGAAATCTTTGAACGTGAAGAGGCGTTCAAGGTGACCTTGAGCATTCAAGGCCCATCCCGTTCCCAACTCCTGCAAGAGCGATTGGACGCGATCCGGTGGAAGAGGAGGCACTCCGCCACGACACGGAACACATCGATTGTCAGCCAAACTCATAACCGTCACTCCTTTTCCAGTTTCCGACGCTAGTAGCGGGGAATATTCTAAAGGTCGATCTTCGGTAGAAACAAGCTAGGCCATTCAATCTGTCTCAGCGGCAGGGCCGCCGGCCTTGGCCAGATCATCGGCCGTGATCTTATCAGGATTGAACCTTTGTGCAGCTCTCGTCATCCGCTCCACCGCATCATCAAACGACAGGGGCGCAGCAGTTTTGAGGCGAAATCGGAGGGGATTGATACGGGCGACAACCAGGTTTTTGAGGTAGGGGCTGGTCAACCCTTTTGCCGTGAGCGCCTCGACCTGTTGAACGATACAATCGTCCAGCGTGAGCAACGCCTGCGCCCGTTGCCGTCGAACCGTGATAGCGTCATGCAGCGGTTGGGCAAGGAAGGTCTCGATCTTTTTCAGCACCGGATGATAGACGCCGCCGCTGAAGCGAGGCCGATCTTCATAACAAAGCCCCAGCGTAATCAGCGCCGGTTCCTCAAACTCCAACGCATAGGATTCCTCCGTCGCGCCATCGAGTCGGGCCAGCTCGCGATACATGCGAATCACTTCGAGCGCCCGCTCACGCAAGTTATGAGCCTTTTCGGTATTCATCGCCAAGATCTGATACGCCGCCGATGATTCGGGCACGATGATTGCGGTAATGCTCTTAGCCCCCAACGCTCGCATGGCTGAAAGACGGTGATGACCGTTCGGGGTCCAATAGCGAGCGGGGTGTTCGGCCTTTGGCATCCGCACGGCGATAATCGGATCAAGAAACCGGCCGATCTTGCTGATCACCCGTTGTAGTTTCTTGACATGGGCGTCGGACACATTCCGCTGATAGGGAGTCGGCGCCACTAAGTCGATCGGTAACCCGGCTAGTACCAGCCACTGCCCTCCATAGGGCTCGCGATAGGCGGCGAGAACGCCTCCGCCATCGTCTTCGATTATCCGGCGAAGGGTGGCAATGTGTTCGGGCGGGACGGAGGACTGCAACGCCTGGGCTGACAATCCGATGGAGGCCACGGAGGCCTTCACCGATTTTTTACGCCGCTTGTTACTCTGAGAAGCCACGGGATTCCTCGGTACTCGTCGCATCCCTGGTGCTGAGGGTCAGGTATTGACAGGACAGCCTCAATCTCCAGGCATCAGCTCGACCAGCTTACCTGAGCGAGACACGTACCGGGGCGGATGGCTAGACTCATTGATGCACCAAGGGCGGCCTTCCCACCACGGAAGGCCGCCCTCAGCTGGCGCTTAGGACGCCTTGTTCGCACCCTCATTGTCACGGCCCCTACGACCCGAACGATGCCGTTCTGTCAAACTGTCCATCCGCTGAGATCATCTCGCTGGTGAGACCGTCTTGATCTCTCTATTCAAGACGCGACTGTACTCGCTTTCTGAACCGTTCCTCTTCCCTTATTCGGATCGCCCCACGGGGGCACGGTAGCGAGCGTGGTCGCGCCTCGGCCGGTGAACACCCGACTCCGGCAGCGACGGGCCCGATGAGTCAGGTGGAGTCGCGTCTTCCATCTCCCCCCTCCTTTCTTTCAAGATCACGGAAGACCTGGTTGGCAGCCGCGCGGTCTGCCCGATCTCCCGTCTATCAAGAACCCCTGGGCCGTGAACAGTCTCTACGCCCATTAGAAAGGCCTGTCAATGGGGGCTCCCTGTGATGGAGTATCTGATCAGTGCCTCCGTCGCAACATCCCTATTCCGTAATCCCTATTCCGTAACCTGTTTCGTAAATGGTTACCCTTGTAACTCCCCCTTCCTTCTGCCCTACAACACACGGCGAACAATCAACAATATCCATAGAAGGACCCATAGAAGGACCTATGCCCCTTCAGGCAGACCATGGCCACAGCGGTGAGGGTAACGTGAGCAGACCCGCTTTCATGGGCAATTCCCTGTTTGATCAAGTAAGATCCCCCAGGTGACAGGATCAACAGCCCCTCAACGGTTGGCCGACCCTAGTGGGCTTCGTTCCAAGGAGGTAGAGAGAGAATGCTGCAGATTGGCTGGATTCACCTCGATAGCTCGGTCGTCCTTGATCTTCTGAAATCTCTGATCATGCTCATTGCTCTTCTTATTACCAGGGCCTTAGTGGTCCGTTGGATCACCAGACACCCCACCCTGTCAATGGAGGCCAAACGGCGCTGGGTCGTCACCACCAGAAATTGGCTCGTGTTCGCCTTTTTCATCGGCCTGGTCACCATTTGGGCGCACGAGCTGCAAGCGTTTACCGTTTCACTGGTCGCCCTGGCCGTGGCCTTAGTGTTGGCAACCAAAGAGCTCATCCTGTGCTGGCTAGGCGCTGCCTTACGGGTCGGAGGGAAGGTCTATACAGTAGGAGATCGAATTCAAATCGGTGCTCAGCGGGGCGTCGTGCTCGACCACGACATCTTTACCACCAAACTGTTGGAAATCGGACCAGGAACATCCGCTCACCTGTACACCGGCCGTGTGATTGTCTTCCCCAACAGCTTGTTGTTCTCGAACCCCTTGGTGAAGGAAAACCCCGGGTTGGATTACGGGTTGTACACCCTCGTGGTTCCCTTCAAAACCGACGAGGATTGGCAGCACGCTGAACGCCTCCTGCTGGCAGCGGCACGAGCGGAATGCGAACCCTATTTGGAAGAGGCGGCACACCAGATGAAAATGCTTGAGCAAACCAATCTCCTCGAAGTGCCATCTCCTGAACCACGGGTAACCATCCAGTTAACCGAGCCGGGCAAGATGCAATTTGTCCTGAGGTTTCCCGCCCCCCACCGAGGACGATCCCGCATCGAACAGGCCATCTTGCGCCGCTACCTGACCGAGCGGCCCCTTTCCTTCCGTCAACCATCTTCCACCTAAGACGGTGAGAATACAAAGGGCTCCTCCACCAATTTGAAGGAGCCCCCTTCTACGATACTGTCAACCGATGGTTCCGTCTGCTGATAGCGTTACTTCGGGAACGACTTGGGCTCGGACACGTGCTGCCACCCTTCGCCGTTCAAGGATTTGAGCATGGCTACCAAGTCCTGCTTCTCCTGCTCCGTCAATTCCAACGGGATGATCGTGTTGTCCAAAAATGGATTCTTAATGCCGCCTTTGTTGTAGAACTCCACCACTTCCTCGAGCGTCTTAAACCGTCCGTCATGCATGTAGGGAGCGGTTCTCGCTATCTCGCGCAACGTTGGCGTTTTGAAGGCTCCGATGTCTTCTGGATTTTTCGTTTCCATGTACCGGCCTAAGTCCACCGTGTTGGTGTCCCAGCCGATCCCCAGATTGTGGAATTTCTCATCCGTAAAGTTGAACCCCGAATGGCAGCGGGTACATCGCGCCTTGCCTCGGAATAGCTCCAACCCTCGCTTGGCCGATTCGCTCAAGGCTTTGTCATCCCCGCCCACGTCGAATTTGTCCACCGGACTGTTCCCCGACAGGATGGTCCGCTGAAAACTCGCGATAGCACGTCCGACATCCTGGATGTTGATCTCACGCCCAAAGACCTCCTGGAACAGTTTCCGATAGCCGGGGATTTGTTTCATCTTGGCGATCATCTCGTCATGATTGGCAAACCCATGCTCCACCGGGTTGATGAAGGGCCCGATGGACTGATCCTCCAACGTCGCCGCCCGTCCATCCCAAAATTGCGCTTTGCTATACACTCGATTGATGGCCGCTGGCGCGCTCCGTCCCCCTTTGAGCCCATTAATACCGGTTGAGACCGGCATGCCATCCGTAAACCCTTTCTCTGCGATATGGCAGCTTGCGCAGGCAATCGTATTGTTCTTGGACAACCGTTTGTCGAAGAACAGGATCCGTCCCAACTCGACCTTCTCCGCCGTCAACGGATTATCAGCCGGCACATAGGCATTGGGGTCCTCCAATCCTTGAAGCTGCGGCAGCTTTATCACTCCCCCTGATGTTTTGGGGGCAGCCGTCTCTTTTCCACCTCCAAAAAACGGACGTAACAGATCCTCCAACGAACGGGTCGGCTCCGACTCGGCGCTTGCCTTGACCACCGAGAAAAGCGGGAGAGCCACCGCCACACCCACTGCCAGCATTCCGATTCGCGCCATGGTTCCCAATGTTTTGTGTCGCCTCATCGGCCTTCCTCCTTTCGCCATGTGATGACTGAGTGACGATTTTCAACGCGATGCAAGCAGATATTCCTCTCACACAGGCCGCAAGTCTAGGCGACTCAGAATTCGTAAGTCAACCAATGGGCAACCAATGGGATGGGAGGGATGGGACCATGAGACTCGCTACTTGTTGACCGTGGTCTCATTTGCTAGGATGCGTCGGCGTTCAGTAGGCAGGAGCTTCAGACCGTGAAAATCGCCACCTATAACGTCAACTCTCTGCGCAAGCGCTTGCCGATCGTCTTAGCGTGGCTCGAACGCCACCAACCGGATGTCCTCTGCCTTCAGGAAACCAAGGTCCAGGACAGCGAATTCCCTCTGATGGCCTTGGCCCATAGCGGATACGAGAGCACGTATCGTGGCATGAAGTCCTACAACGGCGTGGCCGTGCTGAGTCGAAAGAAACCCGATGCCGTCTTCTACGGATTCGACGATGGAGGAGAACCGGACGATGCCCGATTGCTCCGAGTGGTCATCGACGGAATCCCGATCGTCAACACCTACGTGCCACAGGGGTTTGAGATCGACTCGCCCAAATACGCTTATAAATTAGAATGGTACGAGCGGCTGCGGAAGTACTTCGACAAACATCTTTCGCCGGACGCGCCGGCGATCTGGTGTGGCGATATGAATGTGGCTCCCAGGCCTATTGACGTCCACAGCCCGGAGAAACACCTCGACCACGTGTGCTATCACGAGGCCGCCCGAAAGGCCTATGAAAAGACCGTTGCGTGGGGATTTGTGGATGTGTTCGTGAAACTCCACCCCACCAGACAACAGTACACATTTTGGGATTACCGGGCGCCGAACTCATTGGACGCGAACAAGGGCTGGCGCATCGACCATATTCTTGCGACCCCTCCACTGGCCGAAAAATGCACCAAGGCAGACGTGGACATCGAGCCGCGGCGAGCGAAAGACCCCTCGGATCACACCTTTCTCTGGGCGGAATTTTCGATCTAGTCACGAGCGCGACATCCACCGCGTCCATCCCTGGGACAGCCAGCAAACCATCGGAGAGATCAACCATCGTTTACCACGTCCCATGTTCCTGTACAATTGTTCCTGTACAATTTCTTAGGCAGCTCGTGGTAACGATCGCCGCTCCCGCAACTGCTGGAGCCGGTTCTGGACAATCAACTGGTCGATGACTAACCCGCAATTAACACACCGATAGATGACTTGACCGGGCGACAGATCTGGCTGTCGCTCTTCGATCATGAATCCTTTACACTTTTTACACGTCATGGGATCCTCCTCCCTTTCTTCATAGCCGGGATCGGCACTTCGCCGTCCCCGTGTGGCAGGACGGTAACATCGCGAGATTAAACATGCGTTAATCAGCAGTTAAAAGTGTCTAATGTGGGAGGATTCGAGACCTACGAGATCGCCGTGATCGGCGCCGGCGCCGCCGGCTTGGCCGCAGCCATCGCCGCTGGGGAGGTGACCACCATGGGACCGCCCCCTCGCGTGGTCCTGCTGGAGGGGGCGCGAACAATCGGTGCAAAAATCCTCGTCTCCGGCGGAGGCCGCTGCAACGTGACGCACGAGACCGTGACGCCGGCCGATTACTTCGGCAATCGCCGGATCATCAAGAACGTGCTGGCCTCGTTCCCCGTCGACGCCACCGTGCGCTGGTTCGCCTCACTGGGGGTCGCCCTCAAACGAGAACCACCAGGTAAACTCTTTCCGGTCACCGATCGAGCTCACACGGTCCTGACCGCTCTCCTGACCCGGTGCCGAAGCCTCGGCATTGTCCTTCGGCCTGATCATCGGGTCACCGCCATCGAGCCGACCAATCAAGCAACTTTTCTTATCACCCATCACCACGGCAGCCTTCTCGCCAGAAAAGTGATCGTTGCCACAGGAGGCCGTTCCCTCCCCAGGACCGGAAGCGACGGCTTCGGCTACGAGTTGGCACGCCGGCTCGGCCATCGCGTCACCGAGACGGCTCCGGCGCTGGTTCCGCTCGTGCTTGACGACTCGATGTTCCATCGATCCCTTGCCGGCCTCTCGCACACGGTGGAACTGACGACAAGGGTGAACGGGCACATCGTGGACAGGCGGACCGGCAGCCTGCTGTGGACCCACTTCGGCATCAGCGGCCCCGTGGTGATGGATGCAAGCCGCTTCTGGTGCCTGGCCCAGACACGGAAAGAGACAGCGGACATCAAGGGCAACTTTTTCCTCAATCGAAACCACGAACAGGTCCGAGCATGGCTCATCGAGGAGGGGCATACTCACCCACGCCGCTCGCTAGCTAATACGCTGTCCCGTCGCCTTCCCGACCGCTTCGTCGAAGCAATGCTTCGCCACACCGGCATTGATGGAGCCATCGCGATAGCCCAGCTTCCCCGAAAGGAACGGGATCGTCTCATGACCCTGCTCACGGCCTTTCCCTTCCCCGTGGTGGGTCATCGTGGATGGAACCATGCGGAGGTCACGGCGGGCGGGGTCCTCCTTGAGGAAATTGACTATCGAACGATGGAATCCAAGATCGCACCCGGCCTCTATTTCGCCGGCGAAATCTTGGATTGCGACGGCCGGCTGGGCGGCTTCAACTTTCAGTGGGCTTGGACCACCGGACGCTTGGCGGGTCAAGCGGCCGCCGCTTCGCTGGCCGGGCAACATCCGCCGTCAGTCAAATGGTCACGGCAGGATCACTCTCAGGAAACAGAGAGGGGAGCACCATCACCGCCTGCCAAACCCACTGGTCACGCTGTGCCCACTCGTCACACTGCGATAGAGAGCGCCGACCACGAGGGCCATCATCAAGAGGCCGGGCCAACCGCCCAACGGCGGACGATCGAACAGCGCGAAGGGATCGGAACCAAGGCCGGGCCACAGGGCGCCGAGTGCGACTGGCAACGCCAAGAGAATACCCATTAAGGATTCACCGGTAACCAATCCGGCCGAAAAGAGGAGTCCTCGCCGTGCCCCATCCTCCCCGGCCCCGCCGCCTCCTCTTGCCCGTTCAGCCAGAGCGGCGACGACCCCGCCTGCAACGATTGCGGCAGAGAGTTTCAACGGCAGATAGATCCCCAACGCCACGGCCAGGATCGGAAGGCGGAAGCTCCGGCCACGCCGTTCCTGTCTCTGGTCCAACAGAATCACCAGCACACCGATCACGGCCCCCGCTCCCACCAACGGCCAGGGAACCGCCCCGCCGAACACACTGTGCGCCAGACTGGCCATGAGCGTCGCCTGCGGCGCACTCAACGGATGGGGATGGTCGCTCGTCGGCGCCCCGATGCCATACTTGGCCTGGAGCACCGTCAGCACAGGAGCCAACACCACCGCGCCGGCGAGAACCCCCACCACCTGCATCACTTGTTGCTTCCACGGCGTCGCTCCCACCAGATGACCGGTTTTGAGATCCTGCATGTTGTCACCTCCCATGGCCGCGGCGCAGCAGACCACCGCTCCAATCACCAGGGCCGCCGCGGGACCGGCCGGATGGCCCGCTCCCATGAATAAGACGAGCAGCAGCGAGGCAGCCATGATCGTGGCGATCGTCACACCCGAGACAGGATTGCTGGAACTGCCGACCAGCCCCGCCATATAGGCCGCCACCGATGAAAACAAAAACGCGGCGACCGTCATCACCAGGGTCATGAACAGGCCGATCGCGACACTGTCCACCACGGTCGCATAGATCCAGGCCGCCGGGATCAACAACAGCATGAACGGCGCAACCAACCACCAAAACGGCGCATCCCGCTCCGTCCTGGCTGTCGCATCAGCTTTCCCCTCACGGTTCTCGACAGTGGTCCGGCCCGGAGGCTCTCCCCTCCGCCGCTTCGTTCCAGCCTCTCGATAGCGGGCCCACAGGACTTGAAGACTCTGCCAGACGGGGGCGCGCAATTGGGCCAGGGTCCAGAGCCCTCCCACCACCATCGCCCCGATGCCCACATAGCGGACCTTTCCACTCCAGATGGCCATGGCCGCCTCGATCCCCTGCCGATCGGTCGGCACTCCAAAGAACAGCCCATAGGCCGGCACCAGCAACAGCCAGCCAAGACAGCCTCCCAGAAAGACAACCAGCGCCGTGCGGAGCCCTAAGATGAATCCCACCGCCAACAACGCCGGTGACAGATTGATGCCTCCGTAGAACAGAGTTCGTCCAATCTGGACTGCCCCTTCCAGCGATTCCGCCCAGAGACGAAGGCCGCTCTCACAAAACTTTGTCGCGCCGCCGGCCAACGCTGAAAACAAGAGCACCCGGACATCATGAGCAACAGCCCGCCCCGCCTCATGTGGAGTGGCTGCTCCCGCCTTGAGTACTTCGGCCGTGGCCACCCCTTCGGGAAATCGCAACTGTGCCGTCACGATCAGCGCCCGTCGCAACGGAATCGTAAACAGCACGCCGAGCAACCCACCGACCATCGCGATGACGGTCGTCCGCCAATAGTCGAAGGAGGACCATGAGCCGACCAACAACAAAGCGGGAATCGTGAAGATCACGCCGGCCGCCAGGGCCTCTCCAGCAGACGCGGCAGTTTGGACGATGTTGTTTTCGAGGATATTCGAGCGGCGGAAGAGGCGCAGCACCGCCATCGAGGTCACGGCCGCCGGGATCGACGCCGACACGGTCATGCCGGCAAACAGCCCAAGATAGGCATTGGCGGCGGCCAACAGAGCGGCCAACACCATCGAGAGCACGACCGCTTTGACCGTGATTTCAGGCAGCGAAACGGTGGAAGGAACGACGGGCCGGTGCTCGGTCATGGGCATCGCAGGGACTGTGCGCGAGGGCGAACAGCGGCTCTCCCCTCCTACCAGGCATAGGCTTCGGGAGCGGGTCCGCCTGGTCCCGGGAAGATCTCATCCAGCCGTTTCAGATGCTCACTGCTCAACGTGAGACTGAGGGCTCGCATCGAGCTATCGAGCTGCTCGACCGTGCGCGGCCCGATAATCGGCGCCGTGACCGCCGGCTGATGGAGCAACCAGGCCAAGGCCACGGCCGCCGGCTGTTCACCCAGATCACGGCAGAACGTTTCATAGGCTTCCAGCTTCGCCCGATGTTGCTCGATCTCTCGCTTGACCTCCGCCCCGGCCCGACGCCCACCGGTCACCGGTCCCAAGGCCCCAGCCAGCGCCCCCCTCGCCAGCGGGCTCCAAGGGATCAGGCCGATCCCATAGACTTGACAGGCCGGGATCACCTCCAGCTCCACCGTCCGTTCGAGCAAGTTATAGAGACTCTGCTCGGAGATCAGTCCAAGAAAGTGCCGGCTCTTGGCGATTTCCTGAGCCTGAGCCAGGTGCCAGCCGGCGAAATTGCTGCTGCCGACGTAGACAATCTTCCCTTCCCGCACCAACTGCTCCATCGCCTGCCAGATTTCATCCCATGGTGACTCCCGATCAACGTGATGCATCTGATAGAGATCGATAGAATCCGTCCCCAACCGCCGCAAACTCTCCTCGCAAGCCCGTTTGATGTGCAACGCCGACAGGCGCGATTGGTTGGGCCAATCGCCCATGCGGCCATAGACCTTGGTCGCCAGCACGACCTTGTCCCGCCGCCCTCCACCCTGTTTGAACCATCGGCCGACAATCTGCTCCGTCCACCCTTCGCCCACTTTCCAGCCGTACACGTCGGCCGTGTCGAAAAAATTGATGCCCAGCTCCAAGGCTCGATCCATGATCGCAAAACTCTCGGCCTCGCTCGTCTGGGGACCGAAATTCATCGTGCCCAGGCAGAGTCGGCTCACTCTCACACCCGAGCGCCCAAGATGGACGTAGTGCATGGCCTCCTCAATCGCCCGCCATGATGCTTTGAAGTTTGAGGGCCTAGCCTTGAAAGGCGGCCACGGCCTCTTCTTCCGTATTGCACAGTTGAATGGAGCCGCCGTACACGCGATTCAGCAGATTAAACCCGCTGGCTTCAAGGGCTTCTTTGACCATCCCCCTCGCGGCCGCGATCTTCATCTCCCCATGCACGTTGCTGAGCTGTTTGTGCGCCAGCATGAGCACCCGTATCCCACCGCTGCTGATATAGTCGACGCCTTCCAGATTGACGACCACCTTCTTGGCGCCCGCATCGATGATCTTTTTTAATTCTTGAGTTCCCTGTTCGGCGGTGGTGGCGGAGAGGCTGCCCTGCAACGCGACACAAGTGACCCCGGCGTTTTCATGAACGGCTACCGTCAATGTATGTCTGGTTCCCTGTTCCATCGTCACGCTCCTTTCTGCGAGAAGACCGCTTCTCGACTTTGGCACCGATAGGATGCGCACGTGTCGGCGCGCCCTCTTGGGGCATGATCATGCCGGACGCCGTTCGACGTCAGGCAACGTGAACCGCCAATTCCGTTTGTCCGCGTTCTGTTTATCTGCATTCTATCTGTCCGATTGTCGGCCCATCATAATAGCAACGACACCTCACGGATTCCATTTCCATCTCAACGGGAACACACGGAACCGCTCGCCGATTGGTATGAGCGGACGCCCTTTTGCCGAGTTGCGCGAGGCCCTCAGCGATCAGCTTGGACCTTAAACAGAGCTTCTTCAAGCGTGGAGACGTGGAGGCTCGCCATCAGAGAGCCGCTTAATCGCATGACCGTGCGGACGTGCTCGTTCCCCCCGAAAAGCGCGACGTGCCCGCCCGTTCGCATCAGTGTTATGACGGTCTTGACGATCACTCGCACCCCGATCGAGGAGATGTATGAAATACGGGAAAGATCGAGCACGATCCTCCGTTCGCCCCGCTCGATATGGTCGGTGATGACGCGCTCGACCGCCGGCGCGCTGTTCGTATCAAATCGGTCCCTCGGCACGACAATGACCGCGGCGCCTGAGCGCCACGTTTCGACGTTTCCCACGATTCGTCCCGTCAATTGAGCGGATCGGGCAAGCCCCTTTTCAACTTCGACCACGCCGCCCACCACCGACTCGGCATGACCGGGGGAAGCGGATGCTCCGGGCACCAGCTTCTTTTTCAGCGTCAGAATATTACGCCCGACGTTGCGCCGATACGTCACTTCGTCGAACATGGAGCGAACCAAATGAATCCCCAAGCCGCCGATCTCACGTTCGTGCAACAGCAGCGACAAATCGGGGGGAGCCACCGTCAAGGGGTTAAAGGGGATGCCGTCGTCGGCAATGGTGAGCACGACGTGCTCGTCGCGCACTTCGCCCTCGACCGTGATCGCATGATGGGCCGTCGGATCATGGGGGAACGCGTACTGCACCACGTTGTTCAGCAGATCGTCGAGCGCCATGTTGAGAACGGGAATCAGCGGCCTGGCCCGTTCCCATTGAGCCACGTACCGCTCGAACGCGGTCTGGAGATCGGGAATCTCGGCCAATTGGTTGGACATGGTTCGACGAAACCCTCCGTCCCCCGCTTCGGACGCGACCACGCCGTTGAATCGAAATCCCAACATGGTGATGTCATCCGCCTGCGGAGCGTCGCCGGCAAAGGCTTTGACCGCTTTCATGACCGCTTGAAGGCGATCGACGACCGAGATGTCTCCGGACCGGTCGAGGACCGTTTTCAACCGATCGTTGCCGAACAATTCGCGGCGGCCGTTATCGGCTTCCGTCACCCCGTCGGTGTACAAGAACAACTCATCGCCGGGCTCCAACTGAATCCTGCTCTCCTTGAAGGCAATGCCCGCCATGGGACCCACCATGGGCCCGTCCAGATCGGGCATCCACTCAAACCGACCGTTCCGCCGTTTCAGGAGAGGAGGATTGTGCCCGGCGTTCGTCGCGAGCAGCACGCCGTCGCGGAGATTCAAAATGCCCAAATACAGAGTCACGAACATGCAGGAATCGTTGTCCGCGCTGAGCGCATCGTTCACATAGGTGACGATGCTGGCCGGCGACGGATCGGACATCGCCCGCGTCTTCACCGTGATTTTGGTCATCGCCATGAACAACGCGGCCGGCACCCCGTTACCCGCCACGTCGCCGATCACGACGCAGAGCCGGTGGTCGTCGATCATAAAGAAATCGTAGAGGTCGCCTCCGATTTCCAGGGCCGGCTCAAGAAGCGCGTAGAGTTCCAGATCCTTTCGCTCCGGGAAAACGTTCGGCAAGAGACTTCTCTGAATGTCCCGGCCGACGTTCAACTCCTCTTGCATTCGGGCCTTGGCCGCCTCGACCAGCGCCAACGAGTCGGCCAATCGCGCCTTGGCGTCCTCGGCGGCCTGTTCCGCCCGTTTCAACGCCGTGATGTCCGTTGCAATGGCGATGACTCCGCCGTCCTTCGTCCTTCTTTCGTTGATCTGGATCCATTCTCCGCTCGCTCGTTGATGAATATACGGCTCCTGGGGATTCCGATGCCGGTCGAGGCGCATTCGCACCCATGCTTCAACGTCCCCGGCGGCGGCGGGGATATCGCCCCGCTCGGCGAGGCGGCGGATGATCGACTCGAACGACTCGCCCGCTTTCACCTCGGCCCCTGGTCGCGAGACCACCTCCCGATATTTGCGATTGCAGATCACCAGCCGGTCGTCGGCGTCGAACAGCGCAAACCACTGCGGAACCATTTCGATGGCCTCGATCATCCGTGCATGGCTGTCGCGAGCCAGGTTCGACGCTTTCGTGACTTGTCGATCGATCACGGCCAAAAGGGTCGAGAGGGCCACGGCGACCACGGCCAGCAAGTCGACCGCGATTCCCGGCGGGGCGCCGACCTCGATATCGGCCAGACCGTACGCCGGCATCATCCCGATGACATGGGCCCCGGAAAGAACCAACCCCATCGCGCTGGCCTTTTCGGTCACCCGCCAGCCGCCTGCCGCAATGTTCCAGGCCCCAAGCGCAACGACGCCGACGCCGAGCATGACGATGATCGCGATCGAGAGGGCGAACAGGAACCAATCCCACCGAAGATCCATCGACCGGTGCAACGCCATCAAACCGGTGAAATGGGTGACGCTCATGCACCCGCCCATCACCAGGCCGCCGGCCACAAGTCGAAGGGGGTCCCCGTTATGGCTACTGATGAGATAGACGGCCGCGGCTCCGGCCCCTCCTGCGGACAGAACGGAAAACACGGCGAGCGCCGAGTGCTGAGCCGTGTGAGTCGGAGGGCAAAAGGCCAGGTTCCCGATGAAATGGATCGCCCATATTTCGAGTCCGGCGGCGACGGCGCCGATCGAAAGCCATTGCAGCTTCCCCAACCGCTGATCGGTGGCGCGCATCCGCTCGGCGATGCTGAGAACGACGTAGGCTGCCGCGCCGCCCAGCAGCATCGAGCAAACGGCCAGCACCGGGTCGCAAATTCCGAGCAAGGCGTGCTCCGCTCAAAATTTGTTCACGCGAACAGATGCGCCATCATGACGAGAGACCGAACGTTTTGCAATCCGACGGGTGGCGAGCCCCTGCCGCCTGACGGCAACGTGCTGTCAGTCCCCCTTTTCCTTCACCCGCGGACTCTACGACGTCTTCGGACTCACGTCCGACGGTCGCTTTCTCTCGTGCCATCTTTCTGCTTATCACTTGGTTGCTCGGCAAATTCTCCACGGATAGGGGGAGAGGCTTGGGCCGGAGGCTGGGGATGCCCCTGCTCCCCCTTTCGCTGGATCATCAAGCCGATGACTCGCGCGACGAGAAACAACGCCACTCCGGCCACCCCGATGCCGATCATGACCACCCGTCCCCCATCCGTCGTCACATCCACCATGACATCCTCCAGGCCGGACGAGAGAAGTCATTCCCCTCGCCATGGTCCTCAATCGTCATGGTACCACAGCAGCCATTTACCGATTGACTCGTACCCTGCTCCGGCATAGAGTGCGGATTACCTGGTGGAAACACGTATGGCGTCTCATCTCTTCGCGCCAAACCGGTCACCCGACCACGTAGCGGCACCGACATGACGAATGGACGCCGTCAACAATCCGTCGTCTTAACCCTAACTACAGGAGGAATTGCGATGGCAACAAAAAAACAGACGACTAAAGACACCGCCTCAGAACCGGTGAGATGCAGCGGAGGGGTCTGCGATCCCCGCAGAACGCAGGGGCTCAAGGCCCCCGCCCCCAAAGGCACCCACACGCTGGTCAATCTGACGGGTCCCGGCCTCTTTCTTTCCGCCAACGTCACGAAACAGGGAGGACCGACCGATCTGACCTTTGTGATTCTCGAGATCGACGGCCGAAACGTGGTGAATTTTTCTTTTGCCGCGGCCCGCAACGTGGGCCTGACCCAGGCCAACCCCTACGGCATCCAATATCTGTCCGGAGCGGGCGTGGAATCCTTCGCCATCGGATGGCCTTCCCCGCTTGTGTTCAAGAAGAGCCTTAAACTCTCGGTGACCGTCAACGAGACCGACGTCGTGCAAATCGTCGGCAACGTGGTGACTGGCAGCCTGTAAACGCGCATGGCTGGAAACTCGCTTGACTGAATCTGATCTCAAGCCGTCGAGGGGCGGCGCCGATCTTGTCAAACCGGTCGCCGCCTCCGATACCAGGCCCTCCATGCTGACCGCCGGTCAAAACCAGGAATCAAGAGGCCGCTGACTGGAGCGGATGCAGGTTGCCAGCGGCCAAAACCCTCTTCGCCGTGGGTGACTCACACCCCCTTACCTTTCGTAGACTCTGATCGCCTTTCACTATCGAGGGCACAGCCTGACATCTACCCGACGATTCCATAGATGCTGTGTCCTCGATCTCCGTATGTTTCATAGACATGTTCGAAGACCGCGGCGCATTTCTGTCGGTAGAGATCGGGAGTGTAGGCTCGTGGAAGCCCTTGGTCGAGCACGTCTTCAATGGTCAGCCGATCCCGAAGACTTCCTCCCGAACTGAGACCGTTTGCCACCCGAGATGGGCAAATAGATAGATTGATCGCAGGCTGTTCAACGAGTTGATCTTCGAAATAGGCGTGCCGGCTCATGGAGAGGCCGTCACCCAATGCTCCACCGGCTTCGACAGGAATTCCTCCACAGCAATGCCGTCGCCGCCGACCAGCAACCGTCGAGGAGATTGTGATGTGAACGCCGCGACGAACGCCTCCGTGCCAGGCAAGGCTTCCCGTGTGCGGCCGCTTTTGACCTCGATGGCGGTCACCGTCCGTCCGGCTCGCGTGACAAAATCAACCTCTCGGTTGCGGTCACGCCAGTAAAACAACTCGCAGACGCCGGTCGCAGCGGCATTGGCCAGGTGCGCACCGACTGCGGATTCCACTACTCGCCCCAGGGCGCGGCATCCGCCTGCGCTTGTTCCATCGTCAGTCCGGACTGAGCGGCCAGGAGCGCCGTGTTGAAGACTTGCAGCTTGGGGCTGGAGCCACGTTGTTGGGCCTTCCCACCGGCAAATTTCTGCAGTCCGGTCACCATGCCCGCTCCGGCCAGCAGATCAAGATAATGCGAGAGGGTCGTGATATTGTCGGCATCTTGTAACTGACCGAGCATCTTCTGGTAGGACAAGACCTGTCCCCAGTAGGCGCAGCCCAGCTCGAAGAGCCGCCGCAGCAACGCCGGCTTGTCCACACGTGTCATCAGCAGCACATCGCGCGAGATCGTGGTTTCAATCAGCGCATCCTTGACGTAGCGCACCCAACGCTCCGGCTCGGTTGTCAGCGGAGCTGCGCCCGGGTATCCGCCGTAAAAGAGAAACCGGTCAAGCGTCCAGCCGAACGCAGCGCGCATCTCAGCATAAGACCAGTGTGGCAGGGAATCACCTCGAAGCGGCCGGCCAGGCTTTCGGTGAGCCCCCGTTGAATGAGGAGCGGCGCCGTTCGGCAAGCCGACGGGCGAGGATGGTACCGTACGGACGGGCATACATGGACGACGATTTACTCAATATATTGAGTTAATTTACTCAACGCCACAAGTAACGGCACGCGCATACGCTACTCACCCAGATCATTTAGACTCGCGAACCTGCCCCGACAGCAGCCGCAGGAGCAGTGGTCGCGGGTGCGACGGAGGTTGGCTGTTTATCTCTGGAACGTGCCGACTACTTCACACATCACGTCAGTATGGCCGACAAAGAGAGCAATAGGATCACACCCTGGTTTGATGACCTGCATTCGATGGGACATGTCTCCCGCGATGATGTCAGGCGTTGCGCTGAAAGCGGCATGGTTAACCAACGCCGCGCCGCCGCTTGTTGCCGCCCACGAACGAACGGTTCTTGACCGCAACGCGAACTGATGCGCGGTTGGCATGTCAAGCACGGCTTGCCTGACGGAAGGAATCACGAAGCGTAACACCGAAGGATCCTCTCATTCCTCACGAAAAATGCCCCGCCTCAGAACGTGAGAGAGTCACAGGCTCAAGAGAGGTTCTTCCAGGTCCCGGCTGTTGTTCCCCGGCGAGCAACGGGCCACGCCAAGAGACGCCACGCCAAGAGACCTAGATCGCCATGAAGCCGAGCAAAGATGAAATAACGTGGCAACGATGGGGTGGATGACGGGTGTCGAACCCGCGACCTCCGGATCCACAATCCGGCGCTCTGACCAACTGAGCTACATCCACCATCCCAGGAAGGGTCGTGTACGGCAGGCGACGATCTTAGCAAAGAGCGCCGGAGCCCCGCAACCGAGGTCAGCCGCGGGCATCGAAGGCCGCCTGCATGTCGGCAACAATCGCCTCGACGGCCGCAGGGGGATCTGCTGCATCCCTGATAGGCCGGCCAATCACGAGGTAGTCAGCTCCCGCCGCAATCGCTTGGGCCGGCGTCGTCACCCGAGCATGGTCATCCACGCCCTTGCCGGCTGGCCGGACTCCCGGTGTGACAATCATCAGGGCAGAGCCGACCGTTTGGCGAATGGCGGCTGCTTCCTTGCCCGACGCAATCACTCCAGCACACCCGACTTCCTCGGCGAGCAATGCCCGTGCCGTCACGAGATCCTCAACACTGCGCTGAATTCCCATTTCACGCAAATCATGGTCGTCGAAGTTCGTCAGCACGGTCACGGCCAGCAACTTGAGCGAAGAGCCTCCGCGTCCCTCCATCGCCGCCATTAAAGCCTTGCGATTGGCATGGACCGTGAGAAACTCCACGCCCATGGCCGCTACGCGGGCAGTCGCCCGTCGCACTGTCTCCTCGATATCGAGAAACTTGAGATCAAGGAACACCCGCAGGCCACGACCCAACAGCCGTTTGACCAGTTCTGGCCCCGCCACCGTGTATAATTCGAGGCCGACCTTGACGAAGGACACCCGACCTTTCAAATGGTCCAACAGCCGCTCAGCCTCCTCGGCGGACGACATGTCCAAGGCCACAATCAAACGGTCGCGTGCCACGATGTTCGACATCTTCCGATTCCTCTCCTCTGGCAAACCCTGCTGCGATCCTTGACGAACTCAAACGCTATATGATACACGAACGGTCCTTGTTTGGAGGAAACCACCATGGCTGTGATCCATAAGTCCACCATTCGCAGGGCCCGCCAGGCAGAACGTCGGCGGGAACGCAACCGGGCCACGCTGCATACGGTCAAAACGATCACCAAAAAGGTCTTGGCGGCGGTCGCCGACAAGAAAGTGGAAGAGGCGCAGTCGCTCCTGCGCGAAGCCATTTCTACTATTAGAAAGGCCGCTTCCAAGGGCGTACTCAAACGGAACGCCGCCTCCCGCCGCGTTTCCCGGTTGACTTTGCGCGTCAACGCCCTGTCCGGTTCCCGCTCCTAACTGTTCGCACATTCGAGACCGTACGACCTCTTCTGAGGCCAGGTGGAGTCATTGTTCTTTGTGGCCCAGGCGGTTTCTCCGCCACAAGCTCACAGAGACGCAGCACAAGCTGCTCTAAGACCATTTTGGGACGGCTCGAGCCACTACCTTTGAGGTGACTATCGGCCTCGAACAGGAGGCGCGAAATCGCCTGGACATACTCCATTGGGAAACAGGCCAAAAATGACCTGGCCTGCACCGGGTCCATGCGCAAGACCTTAGCGACTTCTCCTTCACGGCCTCCGTCAGCCAGCAATTCCTTCGCCCTCCAAATACGGCGATACTGCCAGGCCAGAGCTCCTAGCAGAGAAAGGGGACTCTCCCCCGCTTCCAAGTTACGCGCCACAATCGCCAAGGCCCGCCCCCGCTGCCCATCGGCAATGGCGCGTGTAAGGTCAAAGATCGACTCACCAGGCTTAAGACCACGAAGGGCTTCCACATCGGCGGCAGTGACCACACGGTTCGCCAATGTATAAGCCGCAAGCTTTTCCAACTCCCTGCGTAGTCCTTGCAGAGAACCGCCGACGAAGTCTTTCAAGGCTTGCTGGGCCTGTTGATCAAGCCGCAACCCCAGCTGCTCAGCCTCTTTGACGATCCAGCCATCCAGTTGCCATTCTTTCAACGGTGAACAGTCAATCAGGACCGCCTGGCGGGTCAGCGCCTGAGTAAATTTTAGCCGTCCATCCAGTTTCGCACTGACAAAGACCAGGGTGGTGGTCTCCACCGGCCGGTTCAGATAGTCGATCAAGACCTCCGTTTCCTTGGCCGGCAGTTTCTCCGCCGCCTTCACAACGACAAGGCGGCGCGCGGCAAAGGCCGGTAATTCCGAGACACAATTTCGAATATCGGCGCCAGTTGCCTCATCCCCATAAAACAGATCATAGTTGAAATCTCCTCCCTCACCGAGCAAGGCAGCCTTGAACACAGCCACGGCCTGGTCTCGCAGGACGTCTTCTTCTCCGAGGACAAGATACAGAGGGGCCGGCGCTTGTTTGCTCAGGATCGTTTGAAGTTGCGTGGGGCTCAGTGAGGGGGCCATGGAGGCTGGTCTATCTTGCTCATGGCGTGGGCGGAGCTGTCGGCCCACCTGGTCGTTGAGCAGAGGCCCATTGGTCAGATTCGAGATAGAGCAAGAACCGCCCCGCCAAATCGGCGGCTGCAAACCGACCGGCTTGTTCTAGGGCCCGATTCTGCAACACCCGGTTAAATTGGAGATCCTGGGTAATAAAAAACTCGGAGGCGCCTTTGGCCGTTTGGCTCCAAATTTTCTTTTTGGTTCTCACATCTTCTACATCCAACCGTATCACGACTTCCGTTCGACTTTCCGTCGTCGCCGTCTGACTGAAACTCAAGGTAGGCAGGCCCACCGACAGAATCTCTCCACTCAAGACTAAATCAGCTTCGTCCACGTCTGGCACCACCTGCGCGCCACTGCCGGTTGAGAATTCATGCCGAACGTAGTTGGTATAACGAGTCTCCAGGTTCGGTTCAAAGCTCCGATTGATCAGTGGCCGCACCGCCAGGCGTGGTGCGGGTCCCTGCACCGCGGAGCGACTCGCGCCGCCGATGGTGGGGCCGGCCCCCTCCACGCGAAATTGATAACCACACCCCGGCACCCCACTGGCCATGATGGCAGCAGCAGCGAAGAGGGAAAGCAGAGCCGCAACCGCTCGATGAGATCGAATCATCTGTTCGATTGAGAGGCGGGGCCCGATCCGTAGTCACGATCCACAATGGCAAGAGCACCACGGTCTCTCTCGCGCCCCTTAGACCACGAAATTGATCAGTTTTTTCTCAACGTAGACGACCTTGTTTACTTCTTTCCCCTGTAGCCAACCGGCCACTTCCTCTCGGGCAAGCCGTTCGACCAGATCGCGCGGTGCATCATGGTCCACCTCAACCTTGCCCCTCAGCCGACCGTTGACTTGCACCGGAATCGTCACCTGCTCCGCGATCGTCAGGGTCGGATCATAGGACGGCCACGGTTGCTGCGATACGCTCGGTGGATGTCCCAACCGCTCCCACAATTCCTCCGCCAGATGCGGAGCAAATGGCGAGAGCAACAGCACAAACGGCTCCAGCATAGCACGGGGGCGACGATCTACCTTCGTCAACTCGTTAGTGAAAATCATCATCTGGGAAATCGCCGTGTTAAACCGCAGCGCCTCGATGTCTTCGGTGACTTTTTTGATCGTCCGGTGGAGCAACCGCTGCTGATCCGCTGTCGGCGTCGCCTCCACCACTGCAGTCGATAGCCGTCCTTCTTCATCGACCATAAGCCGCCACACCCGTTCGAGGAACCGGGTGACGCCTTCCACGCCTCTGGTACTCCAGGGCTTCATCGCTTCGAGCGGCCCCATGAACATCTCATACATCCGTACCGCGTCGGCACCAAACCGGTCGATCATCTCGTCCGGATTCACCACGTTGCCGCGCGATTTGGACATCTTTTGATTGTCTTCACCAAGCACAATGCCCTGATGAACCAATTTTTTAAATGGCTCCGGCGTCGAGACGACCCCGATGTCGTAAAGGACCTTGTGCCAAAACCTGGCATACAGCAGATGCAACACCGCGTGTTCGCTGCCACCGATGTAGAGATCGACCGGCATCCAATACCGTTCCTTCTCAGGATCAACCAGTCGCTCGCGGTTTTGGGGATCGATGAACCGCAGATAGTACCAGCAAGACCCCGCCCATTGGGGCATCGTATTGGTTTCGCGTCTCGCCGGCTTGCCTGTCACGGGGTCGGTGGTCCGAAGCCAGGCTTCAAGATTGGCCAGCGGGCTTTCCCCCGTGCCCGATGGTTTGAAGTTGCTCGTTTCCGGCAATGTTAGGGGAAGTTGCTCCTCCGGCAACGGACGCGGTTCCCCCTCCACCCACACAATGGGGAACGGCTCTCCCCAATACCGCTGTCGCGAAAATAGCCAATCTCGCAATTTGTAGTTGACCGCTCGTCTGCCCTTGCCATGCTTCTCCAGCCAGTCGGTAATCGCAGGGATGGCCTCTGCGGGGGTGAGCCCATCGATGGAAAAACTCCCATCCGGCGTGGTTGAATTGACCACGATTCCGCGATCGAGATCGGTAAAGGCCGCTTCCTGGACGTTCCCTCCGGCAATGACCTCCCGAACAGGCAACCGGTACTGCCGCGCGAATGCCCAGTCACGCTGATCGTGGGCCGGCACCGCCATGATCGCACCGGTGCCATAACTCATGAGCACATAGTCCGCAATCCAGATCGGCAGTCGCTCGCCGTTGACCGGATTGATGGCATACCCGCCGGTAAACACGCCGGTCTTTTCCTTTTCCAATTCCTGCCGCTGAAGATCGCTCTTTCTTGCCGTAGCCTCTTGATACGACGTCACGACCTGCCGCTGCTCCTCGGTCGTGACGACGTCCACCAGAGGGTGCTCAGGAGCCAAGACTACGTACGTGGCCCCGAAGAGCGTATCCGGCCTCGTCGTAAACACGCGAACAGCTCCCTTGACGTCCGCCAGTGGAAATTCGACCTCTGCCCCGATGGATCGGCCGATCCAGTTCTTCTGCATTTCAAGAGTGCTGGCCGGCCAATCGACCAGCTTCAAGTCTTCGAGCAAACGGTCAGCATAGGCCGTGATTTTGAGCACCCATTGCCGCATCGGTTTGCGGATCACCTCAAAGCCGCCCACTTCGCTCTTACCGTCCACGATTTCTTCATTCGCAAGCACCGTCCCCAGCGCGGGACACCAATTCACCGGCACCTCGGCGACGTAAGCTAACCCTCGTTCAAACAGTTTTAAGAAGATCCACTGGGTCCAGCGGTAATAATCGGGATCGGTGGTGCTCAGCTCTCGATCCCAATCGTACGAGAGGCCAACCCGTTTCATCTGGCGTTTGAACGTGGCGATGTTTTGCGCAGTGGTGATGGCCGGATGCACACCGGTCTTGACCGCGTACTGTTCGGCCGGCAACCCAAAGGCATCCCATCCCATGGGATGGAGGACATTGAAGCCTCGCATTCGTTTATACCGTGACACGATGTCGGTGGCGGTGTAGCCCTCCAGATGGCCGACATGGAGTCCTGAGCCGGACGGATATGGAAACATGTCAAGACAGTAGAACTTGGGTTTGGTCGGATCTTCCGTCACCCGGAAGGTCTTGTGGTCCTCCCAATACCGTTGCCACTTGGCCTCGATAGCGTGATGATCGTAGCCTTTGCTCATGATCGTCCGGTGCTCACGCGGTGGGGACTTTAACACAGCCTCTGGAAGCTCACAAGATTGGGCCGTGCTACTCCTCACCTTGCTATACTGCGGGCGATGGGATTCTATCACGATCAGATTTTCCCCCGTCTGATGGACTGGTTCATGGCGGGTGACGAATTTCGTCGCTTGCGCTCAGAGCTGCTCGCTCCAGTTCATGGCACAGTGCTGGAGCTAGGCTTTGGCACGGGTTTGAACCTCTCGCACTATCCCCCCCACATCAGGCGGCTCCACGCCGTGGATCCTGCCGCGCTGCTTCCCAAACGAGTGGCCCACCGCATCGCCTCCGTCCCGTTTCCCGTTCATTGTGATAGAAAGAGCGCCGAGGCGCTGCCCTATCCCCCCCACACCTTCGACTTTGTAGTCAGCACCTGGACCCTCTGCACGATCCCCAATCCGATCACAGCACTGCGGGAGGTCGGCCGCGTGCTGAAGCCAGAGGGACGTTTCCTGTTCCTGGAACATGGGCTGAGCGACAACCCGTCCCTTGCTGTCTGGCAACAACGACTCAATCCGATTCAAAACATCATTGGCTGTGGTTGCAACTTGAATCGGCGGATTGATCACCTGATCGAGCAAAGTGGACTTATTCTCCTTCACCTCGATCGCTTCGAAATGGAAACGGTGCCCCGCATCGGTGGGAGCCTGTATCGGGGAACAGCGGCTAGGCCCTCTCCTCCCTCTCAATCAGAAACCAGTGAAGACAGCCGCTCAACTGAGGGGAATCGAGCCGAAGGAGTCGGCGGCAATTGAGAGCTCGACTTGGCGCTGTGGATGATCCGACCAATGCCGAACTGCCGGGCGGCAGCTAGGCATTGTTCATCATCATCGATATACAGCGAGCGCGCTGGATCGAATCCGACCAGTCGGCGGCAGGAAGGCCAATATTCCGGCCGCATCTTCAGAGAGCCGACCTCGAAGGCATCGACGATTCGATCCACATACCGGTCGAGGCCTGTTTTAGCTGCTTTGACCGCCACCCCCGCACGGTGCGCATTGGTCACAATGGTGAGCCGCTTGCCCATGGAACGCAACGCGCGGAGAAAGTCTTCGGCTCCTGGCAGAAAACCAATCAGGTGAGCCAACTCTTTGTGGAGCGCCACCACATCGATGCCAATTCGGTCGGTCCAATACTCCAGATC
>JANDJC010000033.1 GCA_024331045.1 Nitrospira sp. | reverse complement strand
TGTCGAACCTGGCGGATGTGATTTGGAACGGGGCGCCCAAGAGCATCCTGGATCCGTTCCCCAGCCAGGTCAACCCCAACGCCAAAGCAGGCTATTAATTTGTAGTTTGATGAGGGGCGAAAAACTATAAAAGAGGTCGGTCTAGTACGGCCTTCCCAGTTGAAGTCAAAGGCAAAACGTGGGAAGGCCTACTGACTGGTCATAGATAAGGGAGGTTGTGCGAAATGTTTAGAACCGATGAAATAATCAAAGCCGCGAAGTTACCACCGGAAGGGGTGGCAATGTCGAGGCATATTGATTACATCTACTTTATCCCTATTTTATTTGTAACGATCATTGGAACCTTTCACATGCACACAGCCTTGCTGTGTGGTGACTGGGACTTTTGGTTAGATTGGAAAGATCGGCAGTGGTGGCCGATTGTCACCCCCATCACGACTATTACATTCTGCGCCGCACTTCAGTACTACAATTGGGTCAACTACCGGCAACCTTTTGGAGCAACCTTGACGATTCTTGCTTTGGGCACCGGGAAGTGGATTGCCGTCTATACCTCTTGGTGGTGGTGGTCAAATTATCCTCCCAACTTTGTCATGCCTGCCACCCTGATCCCAAGTGCTTTAGTATTGGATTTCACCCTCCTGCTGACAAGAAACTGGACACTGACTGCAGTGATTGGGGCCTGGATGTATGCGATTCTGTTTTACCCCAGCAATTGGCCGATTTTTGCGTACAGCCACACACCACTTGTCGTTGATGGTACCTTGCTCTCCTGGGCTGACTATATGGGCTTTATGTATGTGCGTACAGGGACGCCTGAGTACATTCGTATGATTGAGGTTGGATCGCTTCGTACCTTTGGCGGTCACAGCACAATGATTTCTGCGTTTTTCTCTGCCTTTGCCTCTTCGTTGATGTACATTGTGTGGTGGCAGTTTGGGAAGTTCTTCTGCACTTCTTATTTCTATTTTACGGACGAGAAAAAGCGGACCCACAAGGTTTACGATATTTTCGCCTATGCAACACTGGCTCATGCGGATAAAGCAAAACTCTCCGGGGGGAAAGCATGAACGTCAAACACGCCTTCAAACTGTGGATGCTTGGATTCTGCGGAGTGGCGACGGTGGCGTTCACGCCCATGTTTGATGCTACTCCAGCTTTTGCGCATGGGGAACGTTCCCAGGAACCATTTCTCCGAATGCGTACTGTGAATTGGTACGATACGGAGTGGGTAGGTAGAAGTACTGCAGTCAACGATATTGCTTATCTGAAGGGTAAGTTTCACTTGTCGGAGGATTGGCCTCGAGCGGTGGTGAAGCCACATCGTACATTTATTAATGTGGGGTCTCCCAGTTCGGTTTTTGTGCGCCTGAGCTCTAAAGTAGGGGGAGTCCCCATGTTTGTGTCGGGGCCAATGGAAATTGGGCGCGATTACGAATACGAAATTACTTTGAAGGCCAGGTTGCCTGGGCACCATCACATCCATCCTATGTTTTCTGTGAAGGAGGCGGGACCAATTGCGGGACCTGGGGGATGGATGGATATCACTGGTCGGTATGCAGACTTTAAAAACCCGATTAAAACACTCACGGGAGAAACTTTTGATTCTGAGACTGAAGGCAGTATGACCGGTATCATGTGGCACATCTTTTGGGCCTCAGTAGGATTTTTCTGGGTTGCTTGGTTCATGGTCCGGCCCATGTATCTGATCCGGGCAAGGGTGTTAGCTGCTTATGGTGATGAGCTGCTGCTCGACCCGGTTGATCGTAAGTTGGCGATTGGACTCTTAGTGTTCACAGTGTCGGTCGTAACCATTGGGTACCTCGCTGCGGAAGCGAAGCATCCGATTACTGTGCCTCTTCAAGCTGGTGAGGCAAAAGTGAAACCGCTTCCCATCAAGCCCAATCCATTGGTTGTGGAGGTTACCCACGCAGAGTATGATGTGCCAGGCCGTGCTCTGCGAATGACGATTCACGCGACCAACAATGGGACTGAGCCCGTTAGTATTGGAGAATTTACAACAGCTGGTATCCGCTTTACCAATGCTGTTGGCGCTAAGCACATGGATCCAAATTATCCAGTGGAGCTTGTAGCATTGGCTGGGTTAACAATGGATAAGGAAGATCCGATTCAGCCTGGTCAAACGGTTGATATTCATTTGGAATCTAAGGATGTGTTGTGGGAGGTCCAGCGGCTGGTTGATATTCTACACGACCCAGACCAGCGGTTCGCAGGCCTGTTAATGTCGTGGACCGAATCAGGCGAGCGGCTCATCAATCCTATATGGGCTCCAGTGTTACCAGTGTTCACGAGATTGGGCGCATAGTTTGATCTGATTCTGTTCTTCAGGAGACAAGCCCGACCCCCTAAAGAGTAGAGGGTCGGGCTTTCTTCTTTTTTAGAAGGTTGTTCTCCCCAATCTCCAATGCTTCATAGGAAGCGGGCCCCCAAAAGGTGCAGCCTTCCTACAAAATATTCAATTCATAGGGTCAGCATGACGAATGGAGGGTACTCGGAAATCATAGGAAGGAGGCTACGAGGCAATGCTATTTGGTTTTGGTGAACAAGGTTACCTCGATAAGTGCGTCTAATCTTAGATTGGGTATGGATTATGTAGGATAGAGAGAGAATTTAAAACCGCGACAGCAAAGGATCTCCTGCATTCATTGGGTGGACAACGAAGCCTCGTCCAGCGATATTCGCTGTGAAACCATCCACTTCATTAGTGATCAAAATTGTGACACGAGATCGAGAGGATCATCGTCGCTTATCGGACCCGGTTCCATACCCAGTGAAGAAATCGTCACATGCACGGAATCGGATGAGACATTCTCAAAGTGGCTTTCCATGAGGGAAGAGGTCGGAGCACGTTCTTTTTTCTGTGAAAGTGCCATGACATTGCCTCCGCCAGTAGCGTCGTGCCACTTGCCGCTGCACAGGATTTCACTCGCGACAAGATGGCATTCAAGTTCCGTAGGAGGCGCGAACTTACGCACAGCCCACGCCAGCGGTGTGATGCTGTGAACAATGTTGTAAACACCTTGAGACGAGCGTTTCTATAGGGAACTGCGCAATGACCTTCATGTGGCGCCGCCCTTAGCCGAGTTGTGATCGTTCTTTCTGTAAATTCCGTTTTGCTTCTTGCTTGCGGGGCGACGGTTGGTATGACGCCATGACTTCGAGAAAGGAGTGTAGTTTTCATGGCGATGCGAGTCGAAACGAATCCTCTGGAAGCCGCTGATGCCGTCCTGCTTGAGAACGGCCTTAATGGCGCTGGCGAAGCCCTGCGCATCCTTGTCAATGAAGCCGCCAAGATCGAGCGCGACGCGTTCATCGGCGCTCGTCCCTATGAGCGCACCGAGCCCGGCGCGCTTACGCCAACGGCTTTAAGCCCAAGACGATGATCACCCAGCGTGGCAAGCCGACGTTCCTGGTTCCCCAAGTGCGCTCCGGTGACTTTTACTCTTCCGTCCTTGCAAAAGGGACGCGGACCGACCGGGCCGTCAATCTCGCTCTGGCCGAGATGTATGTCCCAGGGGTTTCCACCTGGCGCGTCAGCAGTGTCCTGCCGCACTTGCTCGGCCAAGACCTCTCGCTTTCCAGCACCCCGGTCAGCCGCGCCATCGAACGGCTCGACAAGGAGCTCGATGCCTGGCGCCACCGCCCCTTGGCGAGACGCCGTACCTCTTTCTGGATGCCGCTACGAGAAGGTGCGCCTGGAAGGCCGCATCGTCGATTGCGCGGTGCTCATCGAAGTGGGGATCGAATCCTCTGGCAAACGCCGCGTGCGGGGCTGCGAGCTCGCTACCTCGGAGGCGGAGATCAATTGGCGCCGTTTCCTGGAGAAGCTGCTCGCCCGAGGATTGAAGGGTGTCACGCTCATCGTCGCCGACGATCATGCGGGACTCAAGGCGGCCCGCCGGGCCGTGCTCCCCTCCGTGCCCTGGCAGCGCTGCCAGTTCCATCTGCCGCAAAACGCCGGCGCCTTCGTCGCCCGGCAGGAGGCCAGAAAGACGGTCGCAGCCCGGACGAGCCCGGACGCGCGCCATCTTCAACGCGTCTGACCGGGCGGAGGCCGAGCGGCTCTTGAAGGCCGCCTTGGAAGGCTGGCACAAAGAGCATCCCAAGCTGGCCGAATGGGCCGAAACGGCCATCCCCGAGAGCCTGACCGTCTTTGACTTCCCAGGGCCCATCGCATCCGGCTGCGCACCACCAATGGCCTGGAACGAATCAACCGCGAGCTGCGCCGACGCACACGCGTCGCCAGCATCTGCCCAAACACGAATTCCTGCCTGCGCCTTGTCGCCACTCTCCTCGCCGAACTTGACGACGAGTGGACGACCGGCAAGGTCTAGCTCAACCTCAATCTGTAACCCAGACGTCATGACCATCGATCCGGAAATTTACAGAAAAGATATTACACAATCGTACCAGACGCACCGCCACAATGAATAGCGGGTCTACCATGGGTGATCAACGACTGGCCTCGCTTGAACTCATAGCTCGTATGCAGCTGAGCGGAAGACCTCCTGGCTCAGCTACTTGAGCAGCACTCGCGTGGCCTGCAGCAGCTTGGCCAAGATCTTTCATGGTGTGTGAATCTGACAGCGCTGCCTGGCATGTGCCGGGGAACCCCCTCCTGCAACACCGGATGCAGGCCTTGCTGACCATCCAAGATCATCAGCACGGACACCTCCAATTCACACGTCATCAGGTCGTGCAGCACACTGAGCGAAGTTCCGGAAGACCTTCGACTGCCCAACGCCAGATGCAGCAGAACCCTCTGCCATGTATTGAGGATTCAATAGACACCAAGCACGCTTTCCTGCTCGTCCGTCCTTGCCGCACCATCAAGTAGATCGCATCCAAAACAGATAGACGATCTTGAAGGTGCTCAGAAATAACGGCGTTGCCGCGCCTCGAAAGAGTTCATCTGCGCTGGAGGCTGATCTCGCTGCACCAGCCATGAGATCCCGCTCTTGTCTGCGGTCTCCAGGAACAAGGGCTCCATGCGGCCTGCGAGAGTCCCCACTCCATATTCTGGTCACCAAATTCAGGCTACCAAGCGGTCCAGCATCGTCGAGTGTGAGCTCACGGCCTGCGTATGCTACAGGAAACAGCTCCTCGGTCCCGCGTACCAAGGCCCTGATACCAGCGCATCTCTATTGCACCTGGAGCCCTTCAGCTCGTAGCCAGTTCGCAGCTGATCCAACGCCGGGTATCCGAAGAGTGATGGACATAGGGACATAGGTGCAGGATGATTCTGTCGGAAAATTAACGGGGATTGTATGAGACTAGGGGATATGAATGGCGTTGGTATGAGGCGGTGTGATTGCATGACAAAGGGTTCAGGGCGACGTGGATGGAGGAACGGACTGCGTTAGATCCATGGGCAGGGATGATTCGAGGCGATCAAAAGATCGGCGTGTCTGAGTAAGGAAGAAGTATGGAACAAGCGAGGTTGAATACCGAGAAAACTCCCCACCAAAGGAAGGTGGAAGGAAATCTATGGCCCTTTATCCTGAAAGAAGGAACAATGTCTCCGTCCCTACCAGAAATATCACTAAGAAATTCATCTTCTCCTCAAGGGGTCAAGCTGTAGAGAACGACTAAGCCCTTATCTACAAGGCTTGGGTCAACAAGGAAGGAAAAAACAGCTAGTGTCACGAGACGTATCCTTTTAATTGCCCCCACACCATTCCGAAAAAGCGCAACAAGGGTTGAGCACTACCAATTGCGACCGCATCGACGAGGCAGTACCAAGCGCCCACTCCGCTTGGCGGATTGCCCTGCGGCCAGCCCAGCAGTGGATCGATAGAAGCCCATCTCCAGGCGCCGACGGCTGTTCCAATTAATTCTAGCCATGTTGTGATGAAGAATGCAGCAAGGTACACCATCGGCGAGCGCCCCACAATCAACCAGATCATGAAAATACAAAACAGGAGTGCTCCAACCCAGTCACCTCGTTCGGGGTAACCACTGATACCCCATAGTGCCCATGCTCCCCACACGAGAATGACAAAGCCGGCGATGCTGCGTGCGTGACGAACAAAGAAACCAGATCGAGCCAATGCAACCGCCGTGAGATACACCATCCCATGGCCAGGAGGGACATAGGCTGGGACATTTTCGAATCGATAGGTATAACCCCCCATGTAGAGAGAGGCGAAATGTTCTCCGGCGGTAGCAAACATCACGGCGATCGCAACTTGTGTTTGAGTCAGTCGGTTTTCTCCCCACAGGAGGCCTAGTAGAAAAAGCCATGCGCAAAACCCCAATACCCGTTGCATTTCGAGACTGGCCCGTATTTCGAAAAGGCCGCTAATAGCAATACACACAAATGTGATTGCGGCAATGGCATAATCTCGGCTTTTATGCTGCGCTGTTGCACTTGTAGGAAAATGACGCAGCAGGAGTCCGGCGATCTGATGGAAATTCACGACCGGGAAAGAAAGGGATCGCGGAAAGTCCATAAGTAAGAAGACCTGCAACAAAAAATGATACAACAAATCGGAGCAGATCTTACCTGTAGTCTCGTGTAATCGGCAAGAGAACAAGTGTCTTTAGTCACGATGACGCCGGATATGATGAGTTGGAGCGGCGCCTTTGAGTGATCGACCATCAATGAACATGGTCGTCGGGGGGGGGCAGAATTTCCTTTTCTCGCTGGAGTTGCTCGATCTGCTGCTTCAAAAAGTTGAGGTCGGACCAGCCGGGACCTTCAGAGCGATCAGGGATCCAGCGGGCTCGCAAATAGCCGAAGCGGTCAAAAAGAAATTCCATGTGCTTGGGGATGGACCCATTGCCGAACAGATCGGGGTGTGTAATGGTTCGGCGAAACAAGGCGTAGCTTCTGCTGATTTCATTTGCTCCTTGGGTTACAACGGGAAAAGGGAGAGAGGGGAGCAATGAAAGCAGATCCTCAGGCAGGGTTTCATGTGTTGGCACCGCAAGAAGAGCTGTATTCACCTCTTTAAAAATGGAATGCGATGCCTCCAATTGTTTAAGTCGGTCTCTCGATTCCGGCCAGGAAAACAAGACCAACAGGACATTCTGATTCCCTCGAAAATCTTTCAGCGTGCCTTGTGTTCCGTCATGGGCGGTGTAGGAAAAGTTTGGGGTGACCATGAAAGGCTGTCCAGGGAGAATTCGGGAAGTGATGATGCGCGCTTGGTATCCTCGTGCATTGGCGTGGAGAAAGTTCAAAACGTCCCACCGCTCTTCTTCCGTCAACTTGTCCCCGAATGCCGGCATGACACCGTTGAAACGCCCATGAGTCAACCAATGAAAAAAGTCACCGGCTGTGTGCATAGCTGTATGGGGTTCGGTCAGGAGATCGATCGGCTTTCGGGGGAGAGTTTTCGCCAGAACTCCGTCACCTTTGGCTTGGGGACCATGGCACGGCACGCAGTTTTCGGAAAAAATGCTCATCCCGTTTGAGATCGAGATGGAGTCGAAGGGAACAGGTGTCTTCCGATAGGTTTCTGGATAAGACTGGACGGAAATCGGATAGAGGATCAAGACCAATGAAAAAACGAGCAGGGGAGAAGGAAGAATCACTCGCCAGAAACGGTTCCACTGTTTTCTATGGCCCATCACGAGCATGCCACCGCTTACGAGCAGCAAAATAATGCCGCTGATCACCAGTGTTTGGACAAGCCAATCTCCCCATGTGGCGGCAATGGAGAATCGGAAAGGATAGGGCCAGTACTCGATCACCTCATGCTTAGCCGGGACGGCTCCAGCCAAGAGGGTCGCGATGCCGACCAGTCCTACGGCGAGAACAAATTCTCTCGTTAACCATCGACGAAGCTTTTGTAACACGGGAGAAGATGTGGAAGTGGAAACGCCCAGGGAGGGGAGCCAGACGAAGTGTGCGCGAGCGGCGATGGAGAGGATCACGGCAAGCAAGCACAACTTGATGTTCAAAAACCATCCATAAGGGGTGGCAAACAAAGCGGCGTAGTTGGGGCTGACCATTCGGTCGGCAACCAACAGGCCGGTGACGACAATCCCTCCCATCACCGGCAAGGCCATGGAGGAAAAACGTTTCAGCGACATCAGCGGAGCCAAATCGGAAGACCGGCGGTCCATCTGGTTGGAGAAGAGGACAGTGAGAACTCCGGGTAGCCCTCCGAACCAGATGCTGGCCAAAATTAGGTGCAGCGTGTAAGGAAGAATGGCCCAAGCTGATTTTTCCTCAGCGGCTGAGTGGCTGGCCCAGGACCCGAACACGAGGGGCAGAGCGCCAAGAGAGGCGCAGAGGACATACCGCCACCGGGCTGGAGTCGAGGAGCGGACGTAGAAGGTCGCACCCAACAAAACAAGGGCGCTAGCCTCTCTCAGGATCCAGATAATCCCGATCCGTGTTTTTTGGATAAATGACAACCAGGCGTCGACGTGCCACGCGTTTGCGATGAGACCAGTTGCCTGGGCTGTCGTGGCTGCCAAAAGTCCCCACAGACCGATCACGGTGGCCAAGGCGAACCATGGGAGCATCCTTTTGAGGCGAGTGAATGAGGTAGCATTGGCGGAGTTGGCGACATCGTGGACGATTGCAAGGAACACGCAACCGCCGATGACGATCATGTTAGCGGCGAGCTGAATAAAGCGAAACAGCGCGCCAAGGGATTCGATCATTTCCCGTGCACTTTATGCTTGACTTCGAAGTCGAAAGAAGACTCCACGACGTGGCCGTCCACCGACAGGACGCGGAACTTGACGGAATACTTGCCTGGCGATAGTTCCGGAAGAGGAAGCCAGATGGATTTCGGATCATCCTGTGCGATGGAAGGCTTTGCATCGGTGACGGGCTGTTTGGCGGCGTTAAGTACCACGAGCGTCGCATAGTCTCCTTCGATCTCCTCGTTGAACCAAAGCCGTACCTGCGCCGGGGGTTTGTTCAGCGAGGCTCGTTGAGGGGGGTCGGATTTCACCAACTTCGAATGGGCCTCAACCGACGGTATGGAGGCCCAACCTGTTATCGCCATGACGGCAAGGGCGACGGCAATTCTTCCTAGCAACTTGGTTGTCACGGTCTCGCTCCTCATGGTTCCTGCTCTCACCCTTGTTCTCTTCCTGAATTGTGAGAGAGGCGTGTAATGGATCAAGCCTCGGGAGAAGGCAGGGGGGCCGTGGCTTTACGGCGATCACGAATCATATAGAACATGGCAATTGCGATGGCGACGGCCAGCGGAACAAAAATCACCATGTAATGCGTGAAATGAGAAACGGCTCCGGTTTGCCCAATGGAAAAGCCAAAACGAGAGAGGTGTTCTTGCTTCTCGCCGATCGAGACCATCCCGATGAATTTGCCCGGCGTGTCAAAGTTATATTTCACATCGATAGAACCGGTCGGATAAATCTTGGGCGGGAGATGAACCACCGTCGCTGCTTCGAGGTTTTGATCGGAGCCTGTATCTCGGATAATCCGAACCTCGACGGGAAGTGAGCGGAGCTCCTGCTCGACAAAGTCAAAGACCAAGACAGTATTGCCCGTGCCTGGAATCTCCTGACAGAATTGCTTGTCGTAATAAATATCCGGCTGATAACTATTGAAGTATAGCTTATAGGGCCCTAGGTGGAGGACACAGGTGTCAGCGGCCAGCTCATGCCCGTGTTGAGCCCATGTACTGGGAGGGGAAGTCAGCAGGAGCAAGACCAAGGACATTAGCACGCAAACAGTGTTCTTTGATGGTCGCATGGAAGTCCTCATAATCCGAACCTATTGTTCCGAGGTGTACCCGTACGCATCACACGTTCATTAACTCTGTGTGGTTTCGCAAATGACACGGCGTCATCTCTTTGCAGTACGCTTCATTATGCGGCGGCCGTCGATGTTTTATGACGATCGCGAACGAAGAAGAAGATGGCTCCTACGACGAGAAGTGCCAAGACAGGAACCATGTAGATATTCATCAGTTTTGAAGCGACATTCAGCTCTCCGACGGAAAAAGGGAAGCGAGAGACATATTTCGGATTCTCACCGACGGTCACAATACCGACGAACTTACCCGGTTGTTCAAAGGTATAGGTAAAGTTGATGGAACCATTGGGATAAACCTTCGGGGGCAGATGCAAAATGGTAATCGCGTCTAGGTTTTCTTCGGATCCTGTGTCTTTGATAATCCGAACTTCCGTTGGCAAACTGCGAAGTTCCTGTTCGATATAGTCCAACACCACGACCGTCTCACCGGTGGCGGGAATGTCTTCGCAAAACTGTTTCTCCTGCGTGCTGGTCGGCTGATAGCCGGTGAAGTGCATCATGTAGGGGCCGACGGTCAACTTGCACATGTCTTCGGCCATCGAAAGTCCGCCGTGGGCATGCGCGTTCGTCACCCAGCTACTTGCGCTATGGAAAAGGAAGAGGAACACGGTTACGATAGAACACCTCAAAAAACCAACCCTCCGCATGTTCAAGCCTCTCACATTTGTTTTGGTTAAAACCTTGCTTTTCGTAAGGAGCACGGTAGCGAGCCGTTTTTTCTTTTATTTTGTATTGAGCTAACGCCTCACTTGCCGGCCTTTTGGGCTGTTGTATCTTAAGTTCGGCGAGAAGCCCACCAATTGCGAAACCGCCCCGTTTTCGAGATTTCATACCCCACAATGGCAAGGACCAACAGCACAACGAGCGGCCCGACAATTTTTCGGCTGATCTGAGAATAGTCAACTTGCTGGACTCGCAAAATGTAATAAGATGGACTAAGTCCTTCCGCTGTCACGATCAATTTATAGAGGCCTTTTTCTAAGGTTGCTTCCCCTCGCACAATGCCATCGGGATGCGAGGTCGGTTTCCAGGAGATGATGGGCTGTTCATCTACTTGGCTAGAAGAAGAGCCGCCTGATGCTTTGAAAATCTGCACTCCAACCGGAATCTTACGAAGGCTTGGATCGATAAGATCAATGACAAGGAAAGTATCCCCTTCATCGGGAATTTCCGTACAGTATTCCGCTTTGGGCGCCCACTGAGGCTGGTACGCGCTGAGGTGAACCATACTGCCACCCAGCCGCCGTACACAGACATCTTCTTCTAATTCAACTTTTCCATGGGCTGCAGCCATTTCTGGGAACACTCCTAGGAGTGAAACGAGCACGAGCAACACGGACTGCCTCATTCCCTTGATCATTCGGCTGTGCTCCAAACGGGCACGTGAAGACACTATCAGTCTGACGAACTTACCATTCTCTAGCAAGTCCTTTCAAGAGCGTTGTCATAGCTCCCTGTGGCTTCTTTGCAGCTTGCCGATTCATGGTTCAAAAAAGAAGGGCCCTCTCAGCAGGCAGTTAAACGGTGCAATCTCGCTGGAGGAGGGGAGGAGACGGTCCAGCAAGTGCAGAAATGAAGATAAGATCAAGAATCACTCTCGATGAAAATGAGTGATTGCTTCAAATTGCTTCAAAAGGAACAAGATCCTCCAATTGACGAACGGTTGAAAACCGAGAATAATGACAAAAGAGAATGAAAGGAACTTATCCTGTAGATCGAGCCGGGGCCACGTGCGATCCCTGCTCGATGAGTGGACCGGAAAGGGGGGAAAAAGATCATGAAAGCCAAAGAAGGAGTGCTTGCTCTCTTAAATAAACTCTTGACGGCGAATCTCACTGCCATCAACCAATATTTCGTCCACGCCAAGATGTGTGAAAATTGGGGGTATGAACGGCTTTACCACAAAATCCGCAGTCGTAGCATCGACGAAATGAAAGATGCCGACGAACTAATTGGCCACATTCTGTATTTGGAAGGAGTTCCCAATGTTCAACGAATGAACAAGGTTGAGATTGGCGAAACCGTCCCCGAGCAATTCAAATTGGATCTCAAAACGGAGCAGGACATGTTGGCGTTGTTGAGCGAAGGGATTGTCCATTGCTCAACCGTGGGTGACTTTACGACTCGGCATATGCTTGAGGACATGGCCAAAGACGTCGATAGCCATATTGATTGGATCGAAACGCAGATGGAAACCATCAAGCAGGTGGGGCTTGAGAATTATTTGGCCGAACAGATTAGGAAGGAGTCCTGAGGCAGATGAAAGCCAAAGAAGGGGTCGTCGGTTATCTCAATCAGGTGCTCAGGGCCGAGCTGACCGCCGTGCACCAGTACATGCTGCATGCGGCTCTGTGTAAACAGTGGGGTTATGAACGACTGTGCGAGCACTTTGAACACCTCGTCCACGAAGAAGTTAAGCACTCATCGGGCTTGCTGGATCACATTCTGTATTTGGAGGGGACGCCGGAAGTGGGTAGGGTGGACGCAGTCGCCTCGGGGCGCACCGTTCAGGAGTTGTTTGTCGGCGATCTCGATTTCGAGCGCGAGGATGGAGAGCTGCTTCGCGAGGCCATCGTCCACTGCGCCGACGTCGGAGATTTTACGACCCGTCATAAATTGGAAGACATGATCGTTGACACCGAGGAGCACATCGACTGGTTCGAAACCCAGCTTCGCACCATCGAACAGATCGGCCTTGACCGATACCTGGGAGAACAGATCAAACGCTAAGAGCGGGCAAGGGGCTGGCGGTCACTTGATCTCAAAGATCAAGAGCGCCACGATCGGCGGCACCAGCCCCGCCAGTACCAACCATCGCCCCCGTCGAGCCAACCCATACTTTCCTCGCAGGATAAACAAGCCGGTCAGGCTCAGAACGATCAGTATGAAGGCGAACACGTCGGAAACCCATTTCCACCCTTGCAGCCGGTTGAGGTGGAGCGCGTTGACCTGGTACAAGAGCGGCCTTCGCGAGACCTTCTCATACGTGCCCTCCCCCGTCGTCAGGTTCACGTGAAGAGACGCGTTATCGTAATAGATTTTCACCTGGTCGGATGTCGGAAAGTCATAAATCTTATAGGAATCCTCCTTGACAAGCCGTCCAAATTCCTCGATCCGCTCCGGCGTGATTTGCTCTTTCGTTAGCGAACGAGGCAGTGAGACCGTCTGTTTTGTGATTACAAAGTCCGGGTTCCAATCGCCGATATGGTTTACCGCGATGCCCGAGAGACAGTACGCCAGGATCAACGACGTGCAAGTGTAGCCGATATCGCGGTGAACGGCCACGTTCAGCCTGGCCAACGTCTCTCGGTTGAATTGGGAGACCAGTCGTTTCCACCACATCATCATCGCTTGGCTTGCGACACCTGCCCCTGGATCTTTTCGACATACTCCTGAGCGACGGTCATGACCCACCGCTCGACGTCGGGGTCGGGAAGAATCGCGTCCGGTTTATAAACGACGCGACGCTTGTTGTCGGGAACCCTGGCGATGCCGTCGCCGATGATCTTGATCTGAAACATCTCATCATGCGCGACCAGCACGGGGATTACCAAAGCCGTGTCGGCCGTCTTGAGCACCGTGTTGATCGCGGCGGTCGTTTCCTCTGGGTTGTAATTGGCGATGTGGCCGCACCAGCCGTATGAATAGCCGACGATCCCCGTGCGTTCCCTGATGAAATCCGCGACCTTGTTGAACAGCTCGATCCACTCCTTGTCGTAGGTTTCGTCTCCATAACCGATAAGGACTAGACCCTCGCGGGCGGGATCCTTCGACAAGGCGGAAACCCGTCTCAATAGATTTTTTTGGAGCAGGTCGGTGAAATCGAGAGGCGGGGTCAGATGAGGACGGGCTCGCGGCGTATAGCGCTGAATGTTTTCGATCTTGATCTGCTGCAAGGAGCGGGGGTCTTCCTTCATCCCCAGAATGGTCGGGATATCGTCGAACGTGTGGGGGCTCACTGCGAGGAAGACGGGCACGATGATCACGTCGGTCATGCCGGCGGCGTCGAACTCCCTCATTCTGGTGGCGATGGAGGGTTCCGTATACTCCATGAAGGCCGTTTTCACTCCCTTGACGGAGGGGATGGCCAGAAGAGAGGGGGTGACGGAGGATTCCAATTGCAGCAGGGCGTTTCGCCACGTGGCGGAACGGGAACCGTGATTGACCAGAAGAACGCCAACCTTTTTCCCGACGTCGGCACCTGGGACATCGGCAAAACTGTTTCCAGCGAACAGCACGATCAGGAGCGAGACGATGAGCCAACGAACAGGGTGACGCATCACTTACCTCCTTCGATTGAGTAAATGGTGACAAAACGCTTGGCGAGGCTTCCCGACCTCTGGTCTTTGTCACCTGGCCGGAGAAGCATTTTCGTCACGGACATGAAAGACCGCGCGGCCGCAACGGTAGACGTCTCAACTGGATGTCGGGGCATACAGCCAGGATCATCCCCGGTGAGTTGAATGGGTTCGGAGGCTGAGCGGGAGAAGAACACTCGCCTCTCTTTCCCCACCTCAAGCTTGAAGCCGATCTGGCGGACGGTCGCGATGTGGCAGCGACTCCCAGGATGTTGAGCCAACAGTCTTCGAATGACATGTACATGGGCATCCAGAACCCTGGCGCCGATGGCAAAACCAAGCCCCCAGATGCGAGCGAGCAACTCATCTCTTCGGCACACGGCTGGATACGATTGCATCAAGGCCTTGAGGATGGCGAAGGGTTTGGCAGAAAGTCGAACCGGCTGGCCAGCGATTCGCACCTCGTGCTGGTCCCCATCCAGCTCAATGGCACCAATGCGGTGGATTCCGCGAGGGGGGATACGTCCTTTCAACCTCCGCAGGCAGGCGCCAACAGTGGCGGTCAAGAGCCGGGGACCGTCTTCCACACGATGAAAGCCGTCCACCCCACAGGCCACATCTTCCAACAAGCGGTCTTCTGGATAGGAGCAGCCAGCGGGAACCACAGTGAGGAGCAGCACATGCCGGAGCGTCGGCTCCGTGCGTATCATTGGCCAATCGTTGACTCGGCAATCCACGAGGACCAAGGAAGGGGCCAATTGCCTGCTGATCGAACATAGATGGCTGGTTGTGACGGCGGAGCGAGTCACATATCCCGCGCGGCGCAGCACTACTTCGAGGTATCCGGTCAGGGTCTGGTCGGCCGAGAGCACGACCAACTCATTAGGTGATCTCCCAGGATCCGCGCTCTCTGGCCGGGGGAGCGGAACGCTCGGGGAGACAACCTCTTTATGCAAGGGAGCACTCAAGGACTTGCTCGTGAATGGAATGTCCAAGCGTCCTTCCCCTTCCTTAAGCGACGCGGTGGCACGGTGGTCTGCTTGCTGGACAGTTCCTGGTTTCCGCTTGTGGGCGAGGAGACCTTGGAATCGTGGAGAGTGGTTGTCCTTACCAGATTTGTTGGCCGATGGCTCCTTTCTGAGTGGTACGGCTCCCATCATCCGTCTCCTTGCGGCTCTTTCAAGACCTAATATGAGAGCGTCACAAAAAATCTGACGTTGTAGCCCGGCGCTTCTTGGCCAATGCCACCGCCGAAGCCGTTGTTCAAGAAATAGCGGGTGTTGGTCACGTTGTCGGCGGCGACGTTGAGGCTCAGCCAGTCGTAAGGCTGATAGGAGGCGAATAGGTTGTGCACGACGTAACCGGCCTGCCGACCGATGATCAGACCGGCCGCGCAGGGGGCCGTGACTTGATCGGTCGAGCCGGTGATGACCAGCCGGCTGTCGACCGCTCGGATTCGATAGCCGTATTCCAGCCGGTGGCCGAGATCGCTCCGTCCCACGGTGAAGACGAGTGTATCGCCTGGAATGTCAAACAGCTCTCGCTCGCCTTCGCATACCTGCTTGCCCCGCACGCCGGAGAGAGCCAGATTGCTGAACCAGTGGTCGGTCCGAAATCCCATCTCGATTTCCAGTCCCTGCCGATGCTCTTCCCCGTCCTGCGTGAAGCTCGTGCAGACGCGGTTGGGCAGCGAAAAGTTGAACGGCTCGCATCGCGCGCCGGTGGCCGTGCGCGCCATAAGCGAATAGAGGGTATGGGCCACGTGAATGCGGTAGTACACCACCTTGGCCGTCAGCAGGGTGCCGGGCGCAAACAATCCCGGATAAGACAGCGAAAGTCCGAACTCATGGTTGCGAGCAGTCTGGGGAACGTAGCGATCGCCGCAGACGCCGGAATCGGGAGCCAGTCGCCCGAAGAAAAAGCGATTGCAGCGGCTAAACGGACCTTGCGTGAAGTATTCGTCGACGAGCGGAGGGCGAAAGGCTTCGGCGTAATTGTAGAACAGCGTGAGCGGGCCACCCAGCACGTTCCAGGCGATCCCGGCGGCCGGAGCGGTTCTCCCGAACTCGATGACGGGACTTCGACCTTCCGCTCGCAAGAGATCACGGGTTTCCTGTGCATCGACTTCGGTCTTATAGGTGTCATGCCGGAGACCGGCGGTGAGGCTCACGTGGCCGATGTCAAGACGATTTTCAATCATGTACGCAAGAAAAGCTCTCGTGCCCGACGGCTGACTCAGATTGTCCACCGTTTCACGCCGGCGGGTGACGGGGTTCAGTCGTTCGGTCGTCGTTTCGCGGCTGTTCCGGTTGTACTGGACGCCGTAGGTGACGGTATTGAGGATCGGCCCGACACGCAGCGCCGTCGTATTGGTGACATTGAATGTGGCGATGCGGTAATCCCAAAAATTCGTCGGCGAATCGGGGATGGGGATACCCCTGGCGCTCTGCCGATCGGAATCCGTGACGCTTGTGCTGGTGTAACCCACTGCTCCTTTGAGAGTAATCCAGCGGGAAAGCACCGGCGAGGCCGGTGTGTACTCCAGATTCGCGGTGGAAGTGCTGTCCACCACGGCGCGCCGCACAAAGCCGAAGACACCGGGAATGCCGATCGTCGCGTCGAACGGTTGTAACGTCTCCTCCTGAAGATAGGTCTCTCCCAGCGAGAGGCTTGTGCCAGGCCTCCATCGGTAGGTCGCTTTCGCCAATCCGCTCAACCGGTTCGACGTCGAGTTCGGCAATTCGTTGCCGCTTGCTGTTCTGATGTTGTCCGAATCCCGCCACGTCACGTTGGCGAGCAGATCGAGCGCGCCGAACGCCATCCCATAGGCGCTGCCCGAGACAAGCGTTTCCATGTTGTTACTGGAAAACCCCGACTTGGCGCGAGCCCCGAACCGCTCGCCGGGACGGAGAAGATCGGCGGCGTCCTTGGTCCGCATCTCCACCGCGCCGCCGATGGCGCCGGACCCCTGCAAGATCCCGGCTGGCCCGCGCGTGACTTCGATCTCTTTGAGCAACTCCGGCTCGACGAACACGCCGCTGCCGAAACGGTACTTCTCGAAACTGCGCACGGCGCCGTCGAGTTTGATCAGCACGTCTTCGGTGTCGTTGAATCCCCGAATGTTGAATTTCATGCCGCCCATGAGGGGCCCGCCGTCGGTCGCTACGCCGGGAGTGTCTTGGAGAACGGTGAAGACGTTGTCCGCCTGCCGCCGATTGAGCTCCCGACCGGTCACCGTCGTGCGTGAGCGCACCGGATCGACTTCAACGGCGTCTCGTTTTCCTTTCACTTCCACCTCCGCCAGCACCAGTGACGGATCCTGATCCGTATCCAGTTCGTCGTCCGGTTGCGGGGCCCCCTCGACGGCGTGATCCGCTGCGTGGCCCATCCCGCCGCCGATCGCGCCCGGTGTCAGCAACATGATCGCGCTGAATGCCGCTCCACGGAGTATATGGTTCATGCCGTTGGGGGGCATTGGCGTGGCCCCTGTTTGAGGCGGCCACGCCGCCGCGGACGCGCGCTGAAATCCTTAGGCTGCTTGGCTCTTGCGTCGAGCCATCGTCGCGAGGCCGATGATGCCGGAGCCAAACAGATACACCGCGCCGGGCACCGGGATAGGCTCCGGCGATCGTCCAGGACCGATGTCGATTGAGAGCTGGTCCAAGCTGACGGCTGACCCTACGGCGTTCCACGTGATTCGGAACGACGAGGCGTTCGGCACTCCCAGCCATGACACGAGCGCTTCCACTTCACTTCCACCAAAACCGCCGGAAATGGTCTCGGTATAGAGCACCGAGTAGGTGCCACCGATTCCGTTCAACAGGAAGTTGGTGAAACTGGCATTCAGTGTGGAATCGAATCTACCGAGCGATCCGACTCGCAGATACACGTCACGGATGTCGGACGGCTCCCCGCCCATGTTGCCGGTGGTGAATACGAACTCAGTGGGGAAGCCGATGCTATAGATATTACCGCCGCTGGTAAGGAAGGCAGTTCCCGTGAGTTCTTCCAGCCTGTAGGTGCCGCCTCCGAAGTTGGCGACTTCCGGCGTGGTGTCTTGAATGTTTCCACCGGGAATATCGTCGTTAAAGACGTTCCATTCGGCGTAGAGGCTGCCCGGTGTGACGCCTCGTGTCCACCCGGCGGGGGTGAAGTTGACATCCCACACGGCCTGTGTCGCCTGGGCCGTCTGACCGGAGGCGAAACAGAGCCCTAAACCGAGAATGCCGGTCGTCAACAATGACTTCATACTGTTCATGTCTCTGACTCCTTTCAGTACGTGATGATCGATCTTCACGTCTCACCCTCAGAGGCCGTGCGATCAATGGTGTTCACTGTGTGCCAACGGGCAACGGGCCCGCCCCGTCTGCCCCCATCGAACGGTTTTTACGAGAGCGTTCCGTACACTCGTACATCCTCCTTTCTCTTCCCGTTCGCCAGATCGGGATAGTCCACGACAAATCGATATTGCCGCCCACAATGTAGGATGACTTCCTTCTGCCCTCGCTTAAGGAGGCGAATTTCCACCCGCAGCTCCGCGAACCCGTCGTGCGCGAACAGGTCGTCATAGATGGCGGAAAGACGGGCTTTGACCTCCTCGTTCCTGACATGCGCGGACATGGTGCTCTCCGGTTGTTCAGACGACGAAAGCTGGCTGGCGACTGGACCACACGGCTCTGGTGCCGAGGCCGGTCCCCTCTTGTGAACCGCTCACCTTCCTTTTGCCCCCGTCTATGGCCGAACCTGCGCGGCCTGCTCCTCCCGCGACGTCAGCTCAGCCGTGAGCCTCGTCAGCCCATCCTCAATCCAGCGGGTCAACGCCGGATCGACCAGTCCTCTATCATTCAGCTCAAAATTCAACCCTGCCAGCATGCGTCTGTACGGCCCTGCTCCATACAGCCGATGGGCGATGACCAACACGCGGCCCTCTCGGCTGGCCTCCTCGATGGTGGCCCGGACGGTGGCGACGGCTTTCTCGCGTTTGTCCGGCCAGTCTTCCCGCACGGTGAGCGCCCTGATGTCTTTGAGCTTGGCGCAGTGGGGCTCTTGGCGGAGGCGCGCGATGTGTTCGTTCATGACGGCGATCCACCGGTTGTCCCCTTCGTCGGTCCCATCGCCGTGGGCCAGCAGCAGGACTGTCTCTTCCGTCGGGTCCTGGCTCAGTTCGGCGATCCGTTTGTGAAGCACCGTGGCGATGTCGGGATTCTGCTCATAGCCGCCGAAGGTCGAGAAGGTGACGGCGGTGCGAACCTGGGGTGGCGCGCCGGCCGATCCGTGCCCGCCGTCGTGACCGTCGGCAGGTGGATGATCGCTCAAGCCGAGAATGTAATCGGTGAGCGACTTCATGTGATGATCCAAGGCGTACAGCCGGACAAAGATCACATGTCTGATGCCGCGTTGTTCCAGACGGGAGACCGCATCCTGAATGATGAACGGGTCTCCCATGCCATAGGCCATCTCAATAGGGTACTTGGCCATGAGCGGCCGGATCATCGCTTCGACCGCGTCGTTCCACGGTTGGGTCGATCCGTGAGGCATCACGACAACGCCGATCTGCTCTGCGGTCAGGGGCAGTTCGCGGTTGGCGGTTTTCTTGAGCCACAGCAGCACGTTCGGATGGGGAAGCAATTCCTCCGGTCTGTAGGCGACGCGGGTGTTGCCGAATTGAGTCCCCAGCCAGGCCGACAGCGACATGGATGAATCCAGTTTGGGGCCGATGAAGGCGGGGATCACGAGGGTTCGGCCCGCTTTCGCCGCATGGGACATGATGCGAGCCAAGGCCGCGTCGTTTTTTTGCCGCGCTCGGTCTGCGTCTCGCTCATAGAGAATGACGGCCTCGGTCTCGCGAAAGGCGCGATAGCGGTTCACGTAGGCCAACAGACGATGCAGATCCGTTTTCATGGCCTGTTCACTGGCTTCGTCGACCGCTCCGGTTCCGACGAGGATCACCCGCTCCGTTTCAGGATGCTCGCTGAGAGCGGTGATGCGATCCAGCACGATTTGAGCGATCAGGTAATCGCGCGCCATGGGGGGAGCCCATCGCACGGGGAGTTCGTCGGCGTAAACCGGTAACAGCGGCTTGATGCGCGCGAGCAACGGGTCAGACTCCGACACAAACAGGGGAATCGCTACGATTTCCGTGACGCCGGCTTCTTTCAATGACCGAGCGGCCCTCGTCAGATAGGAAGCATAGTCTCCCTTGACTCCCGTCTCGTCTCGCCCGACGAAGCCGAGCGCCACCGGATAGGTTTGCTTGAATTCATCGACCAGGGATGAGATTTCCTTGTTGCCGAGATATCCCCGATCGGGAGCGAGCACCAGGAATCCTACTTTGGAGGGAGCGGCCTCGGCCGTCGCGGCCTGAACACCGAGCGCAAACAGGAGGGTCGTTGCGTATCTCGTGATGGTCTCTCGGAACATGGCGTTCATCCTTGGCCTCATCGATCGAATTCGTTGAGTCGGTAGCGAATGGGGACCACGACCGTGATCTTGGGCTTGTTGAGAGCTTGCGTGAGAGGCAGAGGGCAAGCCCTCCGCATCAGTCCCAGCGCGTCCTCGTCCAGCGCTCCGTAGCCCGAGCTTTTCGTCACTGCCGCGTTGATCAGATGGCCGTCCTTGTCGATCGTCGCCTTGACGACCACGATTCCTTCCCATCCGCGCTGGCGAGCCAGAGGGGGGTAGGCTTGGAGGCGCACGATCCGGTTTCTCAACAGCTCCATCAGCCATCCATAGTTCGGTTTGGAAAGAGCCGTCCGTGTGACGGACGGTGTGAGAGGAGAATGGCTGAGCGTGTCTAGGTCCGTTTGACCCTCCGCGTCAAACGAGTCCGAGACGGTTGGCGAACGGGGAGGGGAAGAATCGGACGGTCGCTCGTCGCGTCGAGTTTGATCCGATGAGGCAACGTCTTGCCGATCCGACGGAAGCGGGTCGGCAGGCGATGGATCGGCAACGACGGGTTCCAGGCGACTCGGTTCCTGAACGAGGGAATGAGTCAGGGCATGAACCGGTTCGATCGATGGAACCGGCTGAGTCTCGACGGGGCCGTTATCTGTCCGATGAAATGGTTCAGTCGGCGCAACATCGGCCCGCCGCGCGACGTCGTGCGTAGGGGCTGCGTCGGTTGACCGAAGCGGTGGCGCGGTCGCGTGAGAAGGCGGGGTGGACCGGCGTCCTTGGTCCATAGCGCGAGTCGGGAGCGGAGGCTCCGCCGGAAGATCCGGCGAAGCCTCCCGCGTCGGCCGGTTGAGAGGAGGAGAGGAGACCGGCTGACTGCCTGATGGAGCAGTGTCCCTGGCCGAGTGATCGGGACCTGGCTGTGCCTCTGAAGGTGACAAGAGCACCAGCTCCAGGTGGAAGTCTTGAGGCGGGGGAGGAGGCATCTGAGTCAAGAGGCCGGCTGCCGCAATGATGAGGGCCGCATGGACCGTGACGGACGTTGCCCAGCCGGACAGTCGCTCGCGGCGGCGGATCATCGTGCAGGATGCTCGGCATAAGGGGACCATTGCAGACGCGGCGGACATGGTCTAATCGTTTATGGAATTGAGTCTAATTCTCATAATCATATTCTGGAACTTATACTGGGCATCAGGTCGAAGAGCCATGTTCGATCACCGGATTGATATGTTCAGTTTCTATCTCACGGGCAAGAACACAGAGAGGAGCACGGAGGCGTGCGTTGATCCCGCCGGATCATGGACGAGCGCGAGGACGAGGTCAGGCGCTTGCTCGCCATTGTTCCAAGTGTTCTAAGGAAGGTCAGTCCGGAGAGCAACAAGGTCAGTGCGCCGGGCAGGGGCACGGCGGAGACCCGATAGTTGAACCTGTAGGTCGTATCACCTTCGGTTTCCTGGTGCCAAAAACTGTAGGCGCCTGGTCCGAGAGGGCCGCCGGCGAGAAAGGCGAGAAGATCGTCGCCGACCGAAAGGCCGGGCAGCGCGCCGATCAAGGCCCACCCGCTGACGTCGGTAAATCCCATGCCGCGAAAATGGTCGCCCCTCGTCCAACCGAAAAACGATTGGTCGTCGGTGTTGGTGTAGGCGGCGAGGACGATTGCGTCCAGCGAGTGGCCGTCGGGAATCGTGATGGTGAAAAAATCTCGATCCAGCGTCGGCAGGTGCGTGGTCGATCCCAGGATCAGGTTGTCGCCAACGGCAAGCGAGATGGTTGTCGGTCTCGCATGATCATCTGAGAAGTCTCCATGAACAGCTTCATCATGAACAATGGCCGCTTCGGCGTTGAACGAGAGCAGGCTCACGCCGGCAATGACCAGGCTACCAACCGCGCCGAACATTTTGTATGTCCTGTTTCTCATGACCGGTTCCTCCTGTTGAATGGTTGACCAAGACCGGCACAGGGCGTCGAGACTCCTTATGCTAAGGCACCCGCGCGGGTCACCTGCGGATCGTCGCCAGTTGTTTACGTGAGGGGCAGGGCTGAGGCCATGTTCTCACGCCGGAATCCCATGCGCTGTTTCCAGACTCGAGTCCTGCCGGTTCCTAGAGGTGATGAGTCAGGTCCCGGAACGTGTAGCGTGGCCCTGGTGGGAACTGGTGGTCCAACCAGTCTGAGAAATGAAATTGGAGCCCAGGGCGTCTCGGTCATGAACGTTTCCGATGCGATTGAGGGTTCGCCGCCGCGATCACCGTTGAACGTAAGCCGGCGGAGCTGGAAGAGGCCAGTCCGCTTCGTCTTATAAGACCGTGAGTGTGGCGACCATGCCGAGTTGGTAATGGCTCACTTTGGTTGTATTGATTTCGGTTTCGGGCGCCTGGTCGTTGTTCTCGACGACCGCGCAGAACAGCGCGTACTTGCCTGGTGTCAACGTCACCGACTTCGATTGTGTGGCATGGGGAGGCAGATCGGTCTCTTCGATTTCGTCGATGACGGTGCCTGAGGCGCTCTCATCCACGACCCCGTCTTTTAGAGGCATGGTACCTGGAGTCACCCCGGCATTGAGCTTCAGAATGACGAGTTCGTGAGGGAGAGTGCCGGCATTGGTCACCCGAAAGGTGACCGACCCGGATGACACCATGGTGTTATCCGCCACGACCGCCCACTCCCTGAGTGTGACGTTGACGGTCGTGCCTACGGGGGCTTGCTGAGCCGGTGCCGGGGGCTTGTCGCTTTGGCCGCAGCCGGTCAAGCCGGCGAGCAAGGTGAGCCACAGCGGGGCGGAGAACAACTTCTTATTCATGTGGAAACCTCCTTCTGTCGATCAAGGGAACGATGCCGTCGATTGCCCCATCGGTATAGCGCATTTGCGACGGGATGGGCGATGTTCGATGGCCGGATTGACATGGTTCTTTTTCACATACGATCCAGTTGCGGTCTTGCCAGAGGGCATAGAGGCAAGGAGCGGTTGGGCTACCGCCCCGGCGCTTGCAAGGCGGTTACCAGCGGAACGCGGGCGGCCCGTATCGCCGGCGGGAGGCCGCCCAACAGGCTGATGAGCAAGGAAAAGCCCAGGGTCGCGGCGGCCGATGGCGGTGTCAGGGTGAGGCGGAACGCCACTTCGGCAAAGGTGCTGAAGTTCATCGTCGAGAGGGTGACGAATTGCAAAGCGGCCCCGCCGGCCAGGGCCAAGGCTCCCGCTGTCGCACCGATAATGAGAGATTCCATAAGAAAGACGAAGCAAATGGAGGTGGGGACGAAACCCAGGGCGCGCAACGTCCCGATTTCCCTCGTGCGCGCCGCGACCGCTCCGTACATGGTCATGGTGCCGCCCAACAGGGCGCCGATCGAAAAGATCGTCGTGAAGGTGAATCCCAGGACCCGAATGAACGTGGCCAGGGTCACGGATTTTTCTCGATAGTAGTCCCGTTCCCGCTTCACCTGGAGCATGAGGCGCGGATCGTCCGCAATGAGTCGATTGAGCGGTTCAAACGCGGCCTCGTCCGAGAGGCGAAGCGTCAGCGAGGAGTAGGATTCTCGTCCATAGGCCGCCATCAGGAGGTCCACGTCTCCCCAGATTTCCGATTCGAACGCGGTACCGTCAGCGGTCATGATGCCAACGACCTGCCAGTCGCGTTTGCCGACGCGCAAAGCGGAGCCGATGCCGTGAGGCAGAAAACGGGAGGCGATTTGAGAGCCCACGACGATCTCCGCCGTTCCCGGCTGCCATGGGCGTCCCTCGACCAGACGGACTTGCGGCCGCAACGTAAACGCCATGGGATGCGTGCCTCGGACCGTGACGTTGACCGGCGCCTCCCCTCCGGTTTTGGTCAGGCTGATTAAGACGACCAACTCGGCGAGCGCCACGGGATTGCCGTCCGTATCGGACGCGATGCCCGGAAGCGAGCGGATGATGTGGGTTTGATTTCGATAGAGGCCGCTTGCGATTTCCGTCGTGGCTCCCTGGCGGAGCAACAGGACGTTGGTCGGTGATCCGCTATCGACCAACGCGCGCGTCAGGCCGTCCCCGATCATCAACACGCTCAAGAAAATAAGGCTGACCAGCCCCATGCCTATGACGGTGAGCATGGTCGTTCGACCGCGCGACCAGGCGTTTCGGACGCTATAGGCCAACAAGAGTTTCATGGCGAACGCCCTATCCGATGTGCCGGAGATCGTCGGCGACATTGCTCCGGAGCGCGGTGACAAGCGGAATCACGGCCGCGCAGCAGGCCGTGATCAGGGTGGCCAAAGCGCCGAGCACCAACGTGCTTGGATAGACGACAAGCTGCTGAAAGAAATTGCCCAACTTGGTCGAGACTAAGGTGGCATACAGATCGATAGCCGGGATGGTCATGGCGATTCCCATGATCGATCCGAGGGCGGCGATCAGCAACGCCTCGCCGGTAATCAGAGCCGCCAGATGGCGACGTTCAAAGCCGAGGGTTCGAAGGACCGCCCATTCCCTTGTCCGTTCGCGCACGGCCATGACCAGGGTATTGGCCAACACCAGCAGGGTGACACCGTTCAGCACGACCGCGAGCAGCTCCAAGGCGCGCACGATCGATCCCGACATGGCCACGAAGCCGGCTTGAAAGGCCTGCTCGGTCTCGGTCCTTGTTTCGGCGACCGAATTGGCGAAGGTGTCATCGACCGCGCGCGACAGGGCTCCGGCCGTGGAGGAGTCCGCGATCCGCAACACGTACCAGCCGACGGTGTCGGCGCGATCGGGATCAAATTGCCGGCGGCGTTCATTGACGGAGTCCCAGCGGATCAGCATCCAGTTTTCATCGGTGGAGGGCTCGGCTCCCCGGTAGATGCCTCGGACGATGAATTCCCAGTCGCCTGGATACAGGGTGCCTTTGAGGGGAATCACGTCGCCGACGCGCCAGCCGTACAGATCGGCCAGACGTCGGCCGATGAGACAGCCCCGGCGGTCGCTCAAGAAGTCCCGTCGCTCGTCGGGATCGAGCATCAACTCGGGGTGCAGGTCGAGGAACGACTCCGGATCGACGGCGAACTGGGGAAAGAATCCCTTGGCGTCCCGATAGACCCCCCCGAACCAATTGGCGAACGTCACGCCGGTGATACCATCGATGGCGGCCAGACGGTCCCGGTACGAAAGCGGCAGGTGAATCGACAGCGATGCCGCGTGGCGTGTGATCAACCGGTTCGGGGCGGCTGCCTCCACACCGGCATACCAGGCTCGAACCGTGGTGATGATCAGGTTGAACGCCAAAATGATCGTGGCGATCCCCAAGACGGTGAGAGTCACCCGCAGGACCTGCCGATGCACGTTGCGAATGATGAGGGTTACCAGCGTCATCGGCTCGACCCCTTTCCCTTGTCAACATGAAGGACGGTCTCCGCGTAGTCCGCCACAAACGGATCGTGGGTCACCATGACGATGGTTTTGCCAAGTTCCCGGTGCAGGCGACGGAGCAAGGTCATGACGGCCTCGGCCGCTTCCCGGTCAAGGTTGCCGGTGGGCTCGTCCGCCAGGAGGATGGTCGGGTCGCCGACGATCGCCCGGGCGATGCCGACGCGCTGCTCTTGTCCTCCCGACAACTGGCGTGGGTAATGGTGGAGTCGATCGCCCAGCCCGACCAGCTCCAGCGCCGCGCGAACGCGTTTGGCCCGTTCAGATTTGGAGAGAGAACTGAGCAGCAGGGGCAGTTCGACGTTTTCAGCGGCCGTAAGGACCGGGATGAGATTATAAAACTGAAACACAAATCCGATGTGTCGGGCCCGCCAGCGGGCAAGCTCGGTCTCCCGCTGTCGAGAGACCTCCGTGCCGGCGACGCGAATGGTTCCATCAACGGGGCGGTCCAGTCCGGCGATGAGATTCAGGATCGTGGTCTTGCCTGATCCGGAAGGCCCCATGATGGCAAGAAATTGCCCGTTGGGAACCGACAAGTTGAAGTTTCGGAGCACGGGAATCTCCTGGTCCCCACGGACGTAGGATTTCGTGACGTGGCAACATTCGATCACCGATTGGATTATCACCATCCACTCCTTTCGTGTGTTAACGGACTGAGCCGGCACGGACACGGGTGCCGTTTGTGAGTGAAGGGGGTGGCCTGAGAATCACTCGCGCGGTTGAGGACAAATTCCCCCGCACCTCACTGTCTGAGTTTTGCCGCAAGACTTCTTCGACGGCGACTTCCCGTGCGACGTCATGGTCCAGCACGTACAGAACGGTTCGGTCCTCTTTCGTGGTGAGAGACACGGTGGGAACCAGAAACCGCCGCGACTCTACGGCGTCCGATAGATCCGACGATCCAAAAGACACCTTGGCGCTCATCTCCGGTAGCACGCGATCGTCCAGGTCGAGGAACCGGATCTTCGCCGACACGGTGCCTTTCGATCGATCGGCCGTAGGAACGATCTGCTCAACGATGCCGCGGTAGCGCGCGCCGGGCAGGGCGTCCAGCGTGATCTCGGCCGGACGGCCCGGCGCGACCTTGGTAATGGCGGATTCGGAGATGTCCACTTCCACGGCGAGCGTCGCCATGTCTCCGATGAGCGCGACCGCGCCCCGCGCGTTGGTGGCGCCGGCCATCGGGGCCACGATTTCACCGACCTCGGCGAACTTTTTGAGGACGATGCCATCGAACGGCGCCCGGATCTTGGTGTTTTCCATCATGACATCGGCCGTGAGCACGTCCGCCTCCGCGGCGGCAATGGCCGCGGAAGCGGATCGCACCGAGGCTTCGGCCTTTCTGAGGCGATTGGCTGCGACGTCGAACTCGGATTGAGAAATGAACTGATCTGGCAACAGGGCCTTGGCTCGGTCATAGGCCAATCGGGCGTCTTGCAACTCAGCCCGGGCATTTTCCAGTGTCGCGTGCGCCACTTCGAGCCTGGCGCGGGCTTGCCGTTGCAAGGCCAACATGTCGGCCTGTTCGATGCGGGCGATGACCTCCCCCGCTTTCACGCGGCTTCCGACGGCGATGCCGAGATATTCAAGGCGGCCGGTTCCCTTGGATGCGACCGAGGCCTGACGCTGCGCGACGACATAACCGCTGGCCATCAGAGGAGCTTCAGCGGGTGTTCCCCCGATCAATCGCACGGGTGCCGTGTCCACTTCGAGAATCGGCTCCGAGAGAGGAAGCAACCAAACCAGCGCCGGCACGATCAGGCCCACGGCTACCGCTCCCGCGAGCCGTTTCCTCCACGACCCTGGTCGGTCGGAGGGAGGCGGCTCTTCCCGAGGCATCCGCAGAATTGAAAGATCGACGTCACTTGAAGGAGGGCGGGTCATGGCGACAGTTCCTCTGGAGGGCGGGTGACGGCTTCGGCATAACGTCGAGTTTGGGCCATCCGAAAGGCCCGCGGTGAGAGACCAGTCGCCCGCTTGAAGAAATGACTGAACGAAAATTGATCGCTGAACCCTAGCGCAGCGGCAATCTCTCCGATTGAATGGTCCGTGGTTATGAGGAGGTTGGCTGCAACTTCTGTCCGTTGGCGCGCGAGATACCGGGAGAACGGCTCTCCCATCACCGAACGGAACAACTCAGAGCAGTATTTTTCAGAATAGCCCAACCACTCGGCCAAGGTTTTGAGCGTGGGACCCTGATGGAGGGTGCTGGAGATGAAGGTGGCGATCCGCCCTGCCAGATCGTCAAGGGAACGAGGCTCCCGCTGGCGAGCGATGTTGGTAGAAGAGAGATCGAAGAGCTTACAGAGCACGTCCAGAAATTCACGATCGGTCTTCGCGTTGGACAGGCGGTCGGCCCAATCAGGGGCGTGACGGCGAAGTTGCTCGATGAGATGGTGCAACTGATCAAATCGCGTGTCGGCTTTTGTCCGGCTTTCCATAGCAACCATGCGGTGGATTCGTCCGTCGTCGCGTTTCGTGCTCGTGGTCGATCGGCTCCAGAACATTGGGCGAACGGTCAAGCAGCCGACGATGAGGGCCTTCTCCTTCCCGTTGTGTCGCTGGGTTGCCAATTGTGTTTCAGCCTGGCTTGAAGACGGCGCGTCCAAATGGAGTTCATCAGACCACGTCTTTGAGCCTGCTGATGCCGAACCGTCCCTCGGCACCGTCGGCACCATGGAGTGCGGCTTGGACGGGGTTTGAGCCGGTGACAAAGACGACAGACTTCTGATCGTGCGTGCCGGTTATGACGGGCGGTTCCTTGATATGGCGGTGTCATTTCTTTACTCCTTTCTTTACTCCTTCATTGGTTCTGTCAGAATCATGACGGTCCCTCGGTGGTTGGGACCGTGTTGAGTGATAGGCTGCGCTGATCAATCCATCCTTGTCTCGTCCCGAGCATGTGCGTCACCTCGTCGGGGAAGAGAGTGGGGCCGGTGACCTCTTAGAACGGTCAGAACGGCCCCACCGGCGAAGTGGGTGGAGGCAGCATCCCACTCCGTGTTTCTTCTGGTTTGGTGAGAAGCTGGGTAGGTGACCGACATGAATTGGGCCTCTCATCATCGTCTTTGATCAAGCGACAGATTTGCCATCGTGCCACCCAGGTCTGCTTGGGTCAGCACGTTCCCAAGCGCTGTCACGACCGCCGGGTCGAATTGCGTTCCCGCCGCCACGCGCAGGATCCTGAGCGCGATACGGTCGCGAAGAGCACGGTCTTGGACACCAGGGACGTCGATCGCATCGAACGCATCGGCCACGGCCAAGATTCTGGACCCAAAAGGAATAAAGGGGCCGCGAATGCCGTAGGGATAGCCAGATCCATCCCACCACTCGTGATGGTGGGCAACCAGAATTGCTGCTTGTTTTAGGAAAGCAAATGGTTCCAGCAGGTTAGCGCCGAGACGAGCGTGGCATTGCAGGGCGGTGTCTGTTGAGGGATCGAAGGGCTCCGATCGGTGGCGGAGCGGCGCCGGTATCATCAACAGCCCGACGTCGTGCAGGAGGGCAGCAAGCTTGAGATGATGAAGCGAAGCCTCGTCCAGCTTAAAAGCCTCTCCAATCAGACAGGCGATGGCGGCGGTCCGTCCAGCATGACCGGCTTTCCAAGGCAGGGCGAGATCAAGCTCCTTGCTGGCCTGTCGGACCAGGATACTTTCGACGTCGCGGCGCGAAGTCGGCGGAAGGTGGAGACGGTCGATCTTCTCCAGCAATCGTTGAATCTTCAACACGGCTGGCTCGACGTGTGCAACTGAATCAGGGCGCATGGCAGTCCTCCTGAAAAACGAAGCCCAGGATCACAACCGTGATCCTGGGCTCTGGGTGTAAACCTCTGGCCTCTGGAGAGGGACCCACTCAATTCAAGATAGTCATCGTTGTGTTCCTCGGAGGCGAGACCAAGGAATCGTCACTAGCCGCCGGCATCGTTTGCACTTGATCTCGACGCCGTTTTCTACCAGACGCGCCATGAGTTGCCCGCACAGACAACGAACATCTTCCGACGCGCAGGTCGATCCGGAGAGCGTTGCCGGTTTGGAACTCGCGGTGTCGGGTTTCATTAGAACGTCCACTTCGCTCCGGCTTGCCAGAGGGCTGGCAGGCTGGGATAGATGCCGCGCGACCGGTCCACGATGGCGTCATGGTCCAGCATGTTCTTGCCCGTGAAGAAGAAGGTCGTGTTGATTTTCTTCACGTGCTGGTTGACCGAGGCATTGAGCATGCACCAGCCTCTCACGATGCCGCGCTGTCCGCTGGGT
>JANDJC010000032.1 GCA_024331045.1 Nitrospira sp. | reverse complement strand
GGAGCCTTGAGGGGGTCAGTCGTTGAGGCGATTATTCTGCATCACTTGAAAGACCTTGAGAAAAAACAGTACGCACGGATTGCTAAAGCGTTGAATGTGACACTTGATGAAGTCTTCCAGGCGACCAAGATTATCGAAAACCTGGAGCCAAAACCAGGCCGGCCATTTTCAAACACGCAAAACTATGTGATTGTGCCAGATGTCTTCGTCGTCAAGGAAGAAGGCGAGTGGGTTGTTTTGCTCAATGACGAGGGGCTGCCCAGAATGAGGATCAATCCTTATTACAAACAGTTGATGGGATCGGAACAGGATGGCAGCCCGGAAACCAAGGCATACATCGACGAAAAGTTGCGAGCTGCGCAATGGGTCATTCGAAGTATTGAGCAGCGCAACAAGACCATTGTGAAAGTGGTGTCGAGCATTGTGAAATTCCAGGAAGCATTTTTTGAGCATGGCATTCACCATCTGAAGCCGCTGGTGCTCAAGCAGGTCGCCGAAGATGTCGGGATGCACGAGTCCACCATCAGCCGCGTGACAGCCAACAAGTATCTCTATTGCCCCCAAGGCATGTTGGAATTGAAATTCTTCTTCAATGCCGGACTCCAACGAGCCGATCGACCGTCCGATATGCATTCGTCTGTGTCGGTTCGTCAGATGATCAAACAGATGGTGGCCGAGGAAGATGCCCGACGGCCGTTGAAAGATGAGGAGATTGCCGCCCGTCTGCGCGCTCAACAGATTTTGATCGCCAGACGGACCGTCGCCAAGTACCGGGCCGAGGAAAACATACCGTCCGCGAGCCAGCGCAAACGATTGTTCTGAGGGATGAGCACTCTCCGGAGGAGCACATGAATCTTCGAATTACAGGCAGACATCTCGAAATCACACCGGCGTTGCGGGAGTACGTAGAAACGCGATTCAGACGACTGGATCGCTACGATCTGAAGATGGAGTCCTTGCAAGTCGTGTTGGGAGTTGAGAAGCTCAGACATACGGCAGAGGTCGTGGGACGTGTAAACGGCAGGCCGCTCCAGGCCAAAACCTCGACCGAGGAGATGTATGCGTCGATTGATGAGTTGGTCGATCGAGTGGATGCTCAGTTACGGAAATGGAAGGGACGACTCGTCGACCACAAGGCGGAGAGGAAAGGCAACCCCCAGAGGCGAGGGAAAACCGCGTGATAGGTCGCAGGAGGGGGGCGAGTCAATATGCCAGAGGCTGCCCGCGATGAGGTTGATGATCACGCACAAGAAGGGAAAGCCGGGGAGCCATACCCACCACGTCGGCTGGCAGGGAGACCGTGGCAGGACTCAACGTCATCGTGATCAGCGGGCTGTCGGGGTCAGGCAAGTCCCTCGCGCTGAAGTCGTTTGAGGACCTGGGCTATTTTTGTGTTGATAACCTCCCGCCCGCATTGTTGCCCACCTTTGTCGATCTTTGTAGCCAGCAGAAAGAAGCGATCACCAATGTGGCGTTGGGGATCGATATTCGGGAGCGCAGTTTCCTCTCTGATCTAAGCGGTGTCCTGGAGCGGATTAAGAATCTGGGGCATTCCGTCCAGCTTTTGTTTTTTGAAGCGCGAGAAGAGGTGTTGGTGCGGCGTTTTTCGGAGTCACGCCGTCCGCATCCGCTGTTGCCTCAGGTGCCTGTCCTGGAGGGAGTCCGATTCGAAAAGGAGCGGCTGGCGGAACTCCGCCGGCGCGCGGACCGCGTAATCGACACCTCCGATTTGACAGCGCACGAGCTGCGCAGTTTACTGACCAAACAGTTTCGATCGGGACAGGCTGGAACCAGGCTCGCAATTTCCCTCCTGACATTCGGGTATAAATTTGGTGTCCCATACGACATCGATTTGCTGTTTGATGTGCGGTTTCTCAAGAACCCCTATTTTGTTCCAGAGTTGAAACCATTGGCGGGAGATGATCCACGGGTCAAGGCATTTGTCTTAGCTGATCCTAATGCTCAGACTCTTGTGGAGCGTGTCGAGGAGCTTCTCCGGTTTCTGATTCCCTGTTATGAGCGCGAACCGCGTAGCTATCTGACCATTGCCGTCGGATGCACCGGCGGGCGTCATCGCTCCGTCGCCATTGCCAGCCACCTCTATGAGAGCCTTGTCTCCATGGGGTACGAGGTCACGCTGACCCATCGCGACATTCACAAGTCGTAAGCCTTCACACTATCAACCCACGCGCCGCCATCCTCTCTTCATGTCGTGAGGCGGTTGACATCATTTCTTTGCATTTCTTGACAGGGAGAGGCTTGGGTCTATACTTGCCACTGTGTGAGTGTGGGCAGGAGATCAGGGTGACCTCAATTTGCCGTCTGCGGGGCGAAGCCACAACGGCTATCACATGGATCGCAAACGATGCGGCAAGATCCACAGTGGAAGGTTTCTTTCCCTGTCAACGTGTGACGGTGGAATTGCTGCTTGCCAGGATTTCGATGAAGGAGTCTGGAGAAGCGGAAACGAGGATGGCCAGCTTGTTTGGGCATCTGACGATGGCGGGATGAAGGCGGAATAAAGAGAGGAGCGGCATCAAGTGGCAATGGCGCCGATATCGTTCGCATGGCCAGGGATTTTCAACAGCGATTCGTTTAAGCGGCTGTTTGAGACGGATCTTATCTCGATGTTGACTCCCCGCCGTCAACTGGTGGGACTGGACATCGGATCAAGCGCCATCAAGCTGGTTCAGTTGAAGCACAGCAAGGGACGCTTCAGTCTACAGAAATTTGGTGTCAAACCGCTTGATCCAGAAGTGATCGTCGATGGTGCTGTGATGGATGAAGAGCGCGTCGTGTCTTCCATCCGTGAGTTGGTGGAGGAAACCGGCGTCAAAAACAAACAGGTCGCCATTTCCATCTCCGGGCATGCCGTCATTGTCAAAAAGATCTCGCTTCCTCCGATGCCGGACGACGAATTGCCAGATCAGGTGAAGTTGGCGGCTGAACAATACATTCCGTTCGACATTAATGAGGTCAATATTGATTTTCATGTGTTGCCGCCGGATTCACCGGGAGAGGCGCAGGAGGATATGGCGATTATTCTCGTGGCGGCCAAGAAAGACAAAATTAACGAATTGACAGAATTGGTCAAGGCTGCCGGTCTTGTTCCGATGGTGATGGATGTCGATGCCTTTGCGATCGAAAACATGCATGCCGTCAGCTATCCCATGGGGCAGGATGAGGTGACAGCGCTCGTCAACATCGGGGCCAGTGTGATGAACGTGAACATCGTCCGCCGAGGAGCCTCCCTCTTTACTCGAGACATCCCGTTGGGGGGAAATCGGTATACAGAGGCGATTCAACGCGAAATGGGCGTCTCGTACGAGGAGGCAGAGGAAATCAAAAGAGGCGGAGGAGGGAGCGAATCCTTGACCGCCCCCCTCGGTCACGTGATGGATGGAGTCAATGCGGAGGTGGCTGCGGAGTTGGCAAGGACAGTGGACTACTTTCGCGCGTCGGCCACCGCTATCGAGCTTGATCGGGTGCTGCTGTGCGGAGGAGTCGCAAAAACTAAGGGCTTAGTCCAGCATTTACTGGATCGAATGCAGGTTCCCGTGGAAGTGGCGGATCCGTTTGGGGAAATCGATGTGACCAGGTGCGAGATCGATCCCGAGGTGCTGGCCGAATATGGGCCGTCGGCGGCGGTCGGGGTGGGCTTGGCTTTACGTGCGGTAGGTGACTGATGATTAAAATCAATCTGCTGGCCTCCGGGCCACGGGGTGTCAAAGCCAAACCCAAGTACGATATCCGGGCCCAGATCCTGCTTGGTGTGGGAGTAGTGCTTATCACACTTGCAGGATGCTGGTGGTATGCCACGGCGTTGGAGCGGGAAATCGAGGCCTTGACGGAGGAAAAGCAGAGCAAGGAGAAGCAGGTTGCCCAATTAAAGGAACAGGTCAAGCAAGTCCAAGACTTCGAGCAGAAAAAGAAATTACTTGAAGAAAAGAACCGGGTCATTGATCAACTTGAGCAAACGAGGGGCGGACCGGTTAAGGTGCTCGATCATGTAAGCCGGAGCGCCGAACCGCTAAAAATTTGGCTCACCAAGTTGGGAATCTCGGCCGATACGGTTGAGCTTGAGGGAAGGGCGCTGACCAACGACGACGTCGTAGAGTTCGCCAACAACCTCAAAGGAACGGATTATTTCACCGCGATCACCCTTCAGGAAAGCAAAGCGGCAACCGAAAATAAGGTCAACCTCTATCAGTTTCGGTTGACCGTTCGCCTAAAAGGATAACGTCATCATGGAATTACCGACGCTGAGTCTCGGCTCGCTGCGCAATGTGCCAGTTGCCCAGAAAGCGGCGCTGTTGTTGCTGGTTGTCGGTGGCATTATTGCTGGCTTTTATTTCTATGTGGCCGAACCTAGGTCGGAGAGTATCGCTGCGTTGCAGGCCGAAAACGGACGGTTGGATACTGAAATTCAAACGCTCATGATCAAGGTCAAACATCTCGATGAACTTATCGCGGCGAGCAAACAACTAGAGATCGAGTTGGAAAGGAAAAAGGAACGCCTTCCTCCTGAGGAGGAGGCCATCATGCTGCTTAAGCAGGTGTCCGATCTCGCTGTCCGATTGGGGCTTGATATCAAACTATGGAAGCCGGGGACTCCGGCAGAAGATGCGTCAAAACTGTTTGTGAGACTGCCGGTCAGCGTCGAAGTAACCGGCGGCTATCACACGGCTGCTCTGTTCTTTGATCGTATCAACAAATTGCCTCGCATTGTCACAGTGGCAGGGTTAAAGATGGGGTCTCCCAAGGTTGAAGTTGGACGGGTCGTTGCCCAGACGAGTTTTGAGCTTGTCGCGTATGCGGCTCCGCAAGAAAAGCCGCTGGTAGCTGCTGCTGCTCCTGTGGCCAAAGGGGGACAGTCGATTCAAACAGGCCGATAAGAGACGCTGGGAGTGGAGCATGCGAAGAACGGGCGGAGGAGACGAACGGGAACGATGGCGTGTCGTCCCCCTTCTGGAGGCGACACTCGTGACCGTGGTGATCGTGATGGGGAGCATACCCCTGTACGCTGAAAACGACCAGTTTCTCGTCGCTCAAATGGGGGCGATGAGGTCCGAATCCATTCCACACAGCCACAAGACCTCGTCACGACAGCAGGAGTTGGGAGCAGTCGAGGAGACGAAAGAGGGGAAGAAGGATCAGCAGGCGTATCCACCGTCCATAGGTGAAGAAGGGGGGTTGGCTATCGGCTATGATCCGGCTGGTCGGCGCGATCCTTTTATGCCGGTCATCCAAGAGGTGCAGTCTGAGAAAGTCGATGAAAACCTTCCTCCGTTGCAGCGAGTGGCGTTGACCGAGTTGAGTCTCATTGCCGTTGTGTGGGGCGCGCATGGCTATGTGGCCATGGTCCAGACTCCTGATGGGCATGGATACACGATCAGGCGGGGGACCCGCATCGGACAAAACAACGGTGTGGTCAGCGCGATTACGGAACGAGGAATCATTGTTCAAGAGCGGATTACCGATGTGTATGGCAGAAAGCAAGAGCGTGAAATTGTAAAGCTTCTTCATCCGAAAGAAGGCCTAGAATGAAACGATCAGTATTCAGCGCGCGTGCGCAAAATTCCAACAGGCGCTTGTGCATCATGGGAGGGATGGGACTCTGGGTGGTGTTTCTAGTTGCGCAGCCTGGCGCGGCGGTTTCCCTAGGAGACCCTGCGGGGCAAGGAACACAAGGAAATGACCGCCTGACACAGCAGCAGAGAACGATCTCCCCTCCCGTCGCCCTCGCCTATGCCATCACCGATATTCAGGTCCATCCTGACGGCGAGCAGATCCGTATCACCGTTTTCGGCGACGGTCCGCTCTATCCTGACGCGCGGCAACTTGATGAGACGCGGTTGATCATTGATCTGCCCGGTACCATTGCCGCGATCGGGAAATGGGCGGTGCCCGGTGGCCATCCACTCCTCAAGCGAATCAGAGTCGGGCAGCACGCCGATAAAGTGCGATTGGTGTTTGATGTGCGCGAGCATCCGACCTATACCCTCACCCGGGAAGACACCAATTTTTCCGTCACGCTCAGGCCACGAGATCCTTTGTCGTTGGATCGAGAGATTCACCGTTCGTTGGAGGGAGAAGACGATAAAGTGGTCCGCGCTCGTGTTCCTTTGCGTCAAGAGGAAGGACGTCCGAGCCAAAACGTCAATACGAACGTCAATGCGATGGTCGAGGGCATGCGGGATCTTGGATCCATTGCTCCACTTGCCAAGAGGGCGGGGCGGCTTCCGGTGCGGACTGTTCAAATGACGTCCGACGACACTGCAACGGAGAAGGGAGGACGGATCGGCGATGTGGAAGTGGGAGGCACTCGCTATGTAGGCCGCCGTATCTCCCTGGATTTTCAGCAAGCAGAGATTACGAACATTCTCAGATTGATTGCCGAGGTCAGTGGCTTCAATATCGTGGTAGGCGAAGGGGTCAAGGGGAAGGTCACGATGAAGTTGGTGGGAGTCCCCTGGGATCAAGCCCTGGACATGCTGTTGAAAATGAACGGTCTGGGGATGATTCGGCAGGGAACGATCGTGTGGATCGATACCTTGGCCAACCTTTCCAAGCAACAGGAAGAAGAGGCACGATCCAAAGAGTCCAAGACGAAGGCCGAGGATTTGGTTGATCGGCTGTTTTATTTGAGAAATGTGCCGGCTCAGGAGATGATGACCGCCCTTCGTCCGGTATTGAGCCCGCGAGGGATGATCCAATTTAATCAAACGACGAACGCCCTGGTCGTCAAAGATACTGCGACGAAACTTCAAGCGCTGGAACGGTTGATCAACGGACTGGATCAAGAAGTACCGCAAGTGCAGATCGAAGCCCGCATCGTCCAGGCTGACACGGTCTATGCGCGAGGAATGGGAATTCAATGGGGCATTAAGGATTCGCAGTTTACTCCAACCAATTACCACCTTGTGGGCAATGTCACTGGATCGTTCGCTTCTGCTGCTGGAACGTCGTCGAGTCCATCAACGACGGGGATCACGCCGGATTTCCTGGTCAATCTGCCCGCCCAGGTTGGTGGGCTACCCGCTGTTCCGACAATCGGGTGGACGTTCGGCAGGTTGGCGGACGGATTTGCATTGGATATGCGATTGTCGGCCGGTGAGTTGTTAGGATTGACCAAGGTCATCGCGTCGCCCAAAATCACAACCATGGACAGGCGGGAAGCCAAGATCTCGCAGGGAGAATCCATTCCCTTTCAGACGACCTCGTTACAGGGAACCCAGACCACGTTTGTGGACGCAAATTTGGAACTCAATGTGACGCCGACGATCATTTCTCGCGATCCCAATGAGCCGGCGAGACGGATTCAACTGCGGGTCCGGGCGACACGGAACGCCGTCGGGGCGCGAAGCAACCCGGCCGGTCCCAGCATTGACCGCCGGGAAGCCACGACACAAGTGAACGTGCGCGACGGGGAAACCATGGTCATCGGCGGAGTGTTTGTCGACGTCCAAGGCAACAACATTCAAGGTGTTCCCTATCTGTCTCGCTTCCCCGTCCTCGGCTGGTTGTTCAAAAACAAGTCCGAGTCGGTCTCCAAACAGGAACTGCTCATCTTCCTGACGCCGACGATCGTGAAAACCTAGATACCTCCTCCGCTCGCATGAATGGAGAATCAGGGCGGCCGAGCCTGCGCGCCGCCAGCTTCTTTCTCCTTCCCTGGCTGCAAGGGACGAGCGGCTGTCGGGTTGGTGTCTCCTTGGGTTGATAACCGACCCGGAGGCGGCGAGCGGTGTTGTCACCCTGCCTCTCTTAATCTTTTCGCGTCGTGTCATGCTGTGTTACGATCCCCCCGCTTCTTCATGGACATGCGGTTGCGGACAACGTCTCCGTGCCAGGCGAAGAACGAGGAGACTGCGTGGCAGGCCTGTCAACGGTATCAGTTTCGCTAGACGAGCGCAGCTATGAGATCGTGATTCAACCAGGCCTCCTTGATCGGCTCGCCGCCCGCGTGCGCGAGCTAGGAGTCAGAGGAAAGGCGGCGGTAGTCACAGATCGCCATGTTGCCAGATATTATCTGGCCCCGGTGTTACGTGCGCTCAGCTCGTGCGAGGTGGAGGCTGTTCCTATCGTGCTACCGCCGGGGGAACAATCCAAAACGCTCACCACCGTTAAAAAGATCCTGGATGTCTTAGCGGGGTGCCGGTTGGAACGATCCTCATTTGTGTTTGCGCTGGGTGGAGGGGTGATTGGCGATCTCGCCGGCTTTGCGGCGGCGATCTATCAGCGGGGTATTCCGTTTGTCCAGATTCCGACGACCCTCATCGCTCAATCGGATTCCAGCGTGGGCGGGAAGACGGGGGTCGACCACCGGCTAGGGAAGAATCTAATCGGTGCCTTCTATCAACCGAAAGCTGTGTGGATTGATCCCTTAACGCTCCGGACGCTGCCGAAGCGCCAATGGGTGGCAGGGCTTGCAGAGGTGATCAAGTACGGTGTTATTGCGGATGAGCGATTTCTGTCCTATGTGGAACGGCATGTGTCCGGTTTGTTGAAGCGACAACCGCTGCCGATGACTGTCGCTATCAAGCGATCCTGCGAGATCAAGGCCGAGATTGTGATGGCGGATGAGCGGGAATCCGACCGGCGGCGAGTTTTGAATTTTGGCCATACGATTGGCCATGCCCTGGAGACGCTGGGGGGATATCGGTCTCTGATCCATGGGGAAGCTGTCGGTATTGGAATGGTGGAGGAGGCTGATTTAGCTTGTTTTTTAGGGATCTGTGAGCGAAGCGTTGTGGAAAGGATCAGAGGAGTCGTCCGAGCGGTCGGCCTGCCTGATCGCATGCCCGCCTGGCCTTCGACCAAAGTTTGGAATGCCATGTTGCATGACAAAAAGGTGTCAGGGGGGCAGGTGGTTGGTGTTTGGCCGGTTTCTATTGGGCAGGTGCGGATTCTGCCTATCGATGAGCCGACGTTTCACCGGTGGTACGAGGAAGCCCATCGTGATGGGATCTCTGGTCGCAGGGGAGCGAGAGGGAAACGGTTCGCGGTGACGCGCCGCTTTGTCTGATGCACACCATTCGAATGGCGTTGGCGCAGGTTAATGTCTTGGTCGGGGACCTGGAAGGAAATACCAGGCTTCTCTGCTCGATGATTGACCGGGCTCGTGAGGCGCAGGCCGATGTGGTGGTCTTTCCGGAACTGGCAGTGACAGGGGCTCCTCCTGAAGATCTCCTGCTCAAACAATGGTTCCTCGATGAGAGCAGAAAAGCGGTGGTCGAGGTGGCAAGGTCCTGCATCGGCCTGGTGGCGGTGGTTGGATACGTGGAACAAGGATCGTTAGTCAGGCAGGTGGCATGGTCTTCGTCGGTTCCGGACCGGTTTGAATTGTACAACGCGGCTGCGATTGTCGCGAATGGCCAGTGCCTGGCCTCATATCGAAAACAGGTGCTCGGGGCCGAAAATGGGTGCGAAGAGGAGCGGTATTTTTGCGCAGGGCGAGGGGGGGTGGTGTTCGAGTTACAAGGTATGACGATTGGCGTGACCATGGGCGACGAACTGTGGCGCCCGCGTGGGCCTGTCCCAGCTCTACTCGAAGCCGACGTAGACCTGATTGTCAATATCAGTGCCACCCCTTTTGTGATGGGCAGACGTCCGTGGCGCGAACAGGCGCTTGTGAAGAGCGCTCAAAGACACGGCGTCATGGTGGCCCATGTGAATTTGGTTGGAGGGCAGGATGGGTTGGTTTTCGACGGCGGTAGCCTGGTGGTTGATCGAAATGGCGAGGTCGTGGCACGCGCCAAGGTTTTTGAGGAAGACTTGTTGGTCACGGATCTTCCTGGCGAAGGGCGGGCAAATGAGAGCGTTCGGCAAGACCTGCCCCAAAGCGCGGATGAGCGACAACACGAGGGCCAACTCAAGCGAATCATCATCTCGATGCCGCCACGCACGACCTCACTCGTACCAACTGTTCCTCGTGTGGAACCACGGTATGACGATCTTGAGGAAACTTACAAGGCGTTGGTGCTGGGGGTGAGGGATTATACGGTGAAGAACCGCTTTGCCAACGTCGTGCTCGGGGTGAGCGGCGGCGTTGATTCGGCGTTAACTGCCGCCATCGCGGTGGACGCGCTGGGGGCGGAGCACGTGGTCGGCCTCTGCATGCCTTCACCCTACACGTCGGTGGAAAGTGTGGAGGACGCTGTGGAGCTGGCGCGCCGGTTGGCCATGACGTGCCTGACGATTCCCATCACGCCGTTGTTGGAGGTTTATCGCCATTCGCTTGCGCAGGCATTTGGGGAAGCCCCGATGGGTCAAACCGAAGAGAATCTGCAGGCTAGAATTCGAGGGATGATCCTGATGGCCTTCTCCAACAAGTTCGGGCATCTCGTTTTGACCACGGGCAATAAGAGCGAGATGAGTGTGGGGTATGCCACATTGTATGGCGACATGGCCGGGGGGTTCGCGGTCCTCAAGGATGTTCCCAAAACCATGGTGTATGATTTGGTCCGTCTTCGCAACAGGCAGGGAACCTTGCCCGTGATTCCCCAGCGCATTCTGGATCGACCGCCGACGGCTGAATTGCGGCCCAACCAGAAAGACGAAGACAGTCTGCCGCCCTATTCGATCCTTGATTCCATTTTAAAAGCCTATGTGGAAGAAGATCGATCGGTAGAGGAAATCACCGCGCGAGGGTTTGACCACGAGATGGTCACGTATGTCGCCGGCTTGGTGGATCGAAGCGAGTATAAGCGGCGGCAGGCGCCTCCCGGAGTGAAGATCACTCGCCGTGGATTCGGCCAAGAATGGCGAATGCCTATCACCAACGGGTACCGTCATAGCTGAAGACCAGTGTGGTTCTCAACAGGCGCAGCCCGAGCGCTCATTCTCTTTTTAACAAAGGATGCTGTGAGAGAGGGGGAGGCCTTACGGTTCGACGTTGTGTCGAATGAGAAGATTGGGCTATGATCGCTTCCCTATCTTGCATTTCGGTGGGAAGGAAATCGGGAAGGAAATCGGATTGGTGAGCTACGCTCATGTTTGTGAGAGAAGAGAACTAAGAAGGCAATTGCTGGGATGGAGCCATGTCGGCACCGACCATCTCTTTGGCTGTCCGGCAGGTCTGTGCTGCTGAGTGTCTGGGAGCTATTGCTAGGCCCAGAGCAAGCCGGTGCCACCGGAGAGGGTTCGGGGCCGCGTCCCCCATTGTCCGTTGAATCACCAATATGAAACTCGTGGAAGCTGTCATCAAACCATTCAAGCTCGAAGAAGTAAAGGATGCCTTACTCGAAATCGGTGTCCAAGGAATGACGGTGTCCGAAGTCAAGGGATTCGGCCGACAAAAAGGCCACAAGGAGACGTTCCGCGGCCAGGAGTATACGATTGAGTTTGTGCCCAAGGTGAAAATCGAGGTGGCAGTCTCCGATGCACAAGCTCCCCGCGTAATTGAAGTGATCATTCGGGCTGCGAGAACCGGCAGTATCGGGGATGGGAAAATATTCGTCCGAAATCTGGACAGTGCCATACGCATCAGAACTGGAGAAAGTGGCGAAGCCGCCTTGTAAAGGATGTGCTCCTCCCGTTTGTCCTGTCAGTGGGTAGGATCATCACCAATGTAACGTCGTTTCGCGGGGGGTGGTTTGTCATGATACCGCAACATTCCCCCGCTGGCGCTCCTTGCCGCGTGTGGGTGCCTTGATACGGAAATAGTGGGGTGGCTTACCGGTACGATGCTCAGGAGACCAGATGGAGCGGAGTCAAGTGGTGAGCTTGTGCGCGGTCTGTGAAAGGAGGACAAGGGAATGAACGTGCGAGAAGTATTGGAGTTTGCCAGGAAACACAAGGTTCAGATCGTTGATCTGAAATTTGTGGATTTGCCCGGCATCTGGCAGCACATGAGCATTCCGGTCAGCGAATTGACGGAACAATTGTTCAAAGACGGGTCAGGTCTAGATGGGTCGTCGATTCGCGGCTGGAAAACCATCAATAATAGCGATTTGCTGCTGATTCCCGATCCAACCACCGCCTGCTTGGATCCCTTTACGGCGGTGCCGACGCTCAGCTTGACGGGCAATGTGGTCGATCCGGTGTCGCGACAAAATTATGAGCGGGACCCCCGGTATGTCGCCCAGAAAGCAGAGAAGTATCTCCAGAGCACCAAGATTGCCGACACGTCGTACTGGGGACCGGAAGCAGAGTTTTTTATTTTCGATCATGCGCGGTACGACCAGACGAGCCACTGTGGCTATTACTACCTCGATTCCGAAGAGGGTGTTTGGAACACGGGGCAAGAGGGATTTAACTTGGGCGGGAAGATTCGTCATAAACAGGGCTATTTTCCCGTGTCGCCGGCGGACACGCAGCAGGACATCCGAAGCGAAATGGTCCTCGAAATGGAAAAGGTCGGGATCGCTGTCGAAAAGCACCATCACGAGACGGCAACCGCCGGGCAAGCGGAAATCGACATTCGGTTCGACACCCTGGTGAAAACCGCTGACAAGATGATGATGTACAAGTACATCGTTAAGAATGTCGCGCGCCGGCACGGGAAAACGGTCACGTTCATGCCCAAGCCTCTCTTTGGCGACGCGGGGTCCGGGATGCATACTCACCAGAGTCTCTGGAAAGATGGGAAGCCGTTGTTTGCTGGCAAGGAATATGCGGGAATCTCGGAAATGTGCCTTTACTACATTGGAGGGATCCTTAAGCATGCGCCGGCGTTGGCGGCCTTTACGAATCCGACGACAAACTCCTACAAACGGATCACACCGGGTTATGAAGCGCCCGTGTTGCTGGCCTATTCCAGCAGGAACCGCTCTGCCGGCATCCGCATTCCGATGTATTCGCCCAGCCCGAAGGCCAAGCGTATCGAGGTCCGATTCCCTGATCCCTCATGTAACCCATATTTGGCGTTTTCAGCCATGTTGATGGCGGGGTTGGATGGCATTCAAAACAAGATCCATCCGGGAGAACCGGCAGAAAAAGACCTCTACGACCTGGATCCCAAAGAAGCGGCCGGTATTCCCACGATGCCGGGAAGTTTGGACGAGGCAATCACTTGCCTCGAAAAGGACCATCAGTTTTTGCTGAAAGGCGAGGTGTTTACCGAGGATCTGATCGAAGCATGGATTAAGTACAAGCGGGAGAAAGAAATCGATCCCGTCAGGTTACGACCTCATCCGTATGAATTTTTCCTTTACTACGATGTGTAGGAGGGGGTGAACGGAGGCGAAGAAGGGGGGTTAGGGCTTCCGACAGACGATTCTGGCAAGCCCATGATCGGCGCTTTGCGGCTCGATCCGCTGCCAGTTGCCGTTTTCGATATACCCGCTCCTCGATTTGCCGGCCCCCATGTTTCGAGAAAATTCCACCACCTGCAAGATGCGAACACGCCACCCAAGGCAGTCGAATTGCTTATGCGTCGTGGCCGAGAGAAACCGTGGGGTCGGAGATTCTCCCATCCATTTGATATCGGTTAGTTGCCAGATCGTCACCCAATTGCCTTTCTGCTGGATCGTCTGAGGATCATAATAAAAAGTTTGTTTCCCTTGCGGCTGATACTGTTTGTCAAGGGCAATCCATTTCGCCCACGCGGGGCCGCCGGATAACAGGATAATGGCCAGGATCAGAAGGCTGGTGAGCCGAGTCAATCGGACATTCATGCCCCAATGCACGGGATGATTCGCCGAGCAGATGACATTCACTTTGCCCGATCCAAGGGAGAGGTTGCAAGTCTCTCTCGACCGAACGAGCGGTTGATCGTCGGTTTACTGCTTGGCCTTTACTGCTTGGCAGGACCAGGAGGCTGGTGTTTACAGCCCAACACTAAACTGAAAAATGGCTTGAGCCATCCTTCGTGCTTGAGCTAAGCTCCCTTTACCGTCAGGAGAGGACAGCATGACAAAACGTGTGCGAACAGGGTTGACAAGAAGAGACATTCTGGAGCGGTACATTGAACGATTCAAGCGACAGATCGAGAAGTTTCAGCCATTTCTTTCACGCAAGCGGGCAGCTCTGTCGATCGACGAATTCGATGAGGAGACCGAAGAGTTGATCGCCCAGGTGTTTGGAGCTGCCTCGGATCAAGTCGAGGCCTATCTCTATGCCAAGAGCGGCGAGGCTGCCATCCTGCCGGAAGAAGCCCAGGAAACGGGCGTCCATGATGTCGAACGGGAGAGTCTTCAGCAACGGCGGCAAGTTTTGGAAAGTTGCCTGGCTGACTTGGAAATGAGATACAGCCTCCTGGGGAGCAGGCACGAGAATCAGGAGTCGGTTCACAAGGACCGCATCCTGGTTCAACACTATGCCTCGTATGACGTGCGAAGCATTTCCTGCACGGCAACGATTCGGGAAGTGGGCAAAACGTTCCAAAAGTACCGGATTGACGCCCTTCTGGTGGATGATGGTTCGCGCTACATCGGAATCATTACTGATTCGGATTTGAGCCGGAAAGTCATCGCCAAGGGGCTTGATCCAGCCGCTACCACGGTGGCTTCCTGTATGAGCCGATCCATCGTGACCATTGAAGAAGACGAGCCGCTGGCTGATGCGCTGGCTCTTATGAAAAAACACGTGATCCGCCACATTCCCGTCACAGCCGATGGAACCATCATCGGCGTCTTGTCCGCGTCGGACCTGATTCGTGCTCTGGCGGAGCGGCTGGATGTCTGAATCGTGGTTCGTTGCTTCAGACCAACAGAAGGGAAGAGCCGGGCTTTACCGTCATCGAGTCGCAAACGTTTCCGGAGGGGCACCGTACCGTTTCATCCGACTCTGTTGGAATTTTCCTTCAAGGATCTCCCAGGAAAACTCATAAGCTATTGAAAGCCTTTGCGAAAAAATCTGTTTGCCGGGGCCTTCTTTTTGCCTGCATGAGCAGGGTGTGAATGCGAGAGGGCTAAAAAACGGGAGACTTTCGCGGGAGACTTTTGCGCGGGAGACTTTTGATGGAGAGACGAATGACGGCATCAGATCTTTATCAGCGAGGGTTGGTGCTCAAGAAGGCGCACATGTTTCAGCAGGCCATCGAGGACTTTCAACAGGCCACGCAGGATCCTCGCTATGCACCTCAGGCCTATCTCCAGATAGCCTTGTGTCATAAAGCGGTTGGTCATCTTGATGACGCCCTTGCCGCTCTTCGGCTGGCCGCTGCCTCTCCTGCGTTATCAACGGAGGAGCGGTTGCATGTGCTCTATCAAGTGGCACGGCTCTTGGAGGATGTGGGGAGATTGCCAGAAAGTGTGGAAATCTACGGCTTGATTCGAAAAGAAAATCCCGACTTTGGCGATGTGGCTCATCGGAGCAGGCGGTTGGCTGCCGGAGGGGGAAGAGCTGCGGCTTCAATGTCTGAATCAAGCCCGATTGGACAAGCTTCTTCGCAAGACCATTCTTTGTGGGGGGCAGGGATACGCTCGTTGCTCCGCTTGACAGAGGGGTGGTGGAAGAGGATGTCTCTCGTCAAGCCGATGTTCCCCAGGCGTCCCGATAGGGAGAGTGAAAAACCTAATCGAACAGGAGATGGTCCTGATCCCGGCACAGGTACACTTGAGAAAAGACAGACTGGTCGATCGTCGAAGGGGAGGGTGATTGATCACCGCCGGTGCGCTCGGAGGGCAGTTCGGCTTCCGAGCTCCTTCGCTGCCCAAGGGTACATGGTGGCTGGAAAAGGCGAATTGCGCGATCTCTCCCCTTGGGGGTGTCGGATCAGCAGTCCCGTGTCTGTTCCGGTTGGTACGACGGTGCAGTGCTGCATTTTTTGCGGACATGCTGAAGATGTGCTTCTCATTGAGGAAGCGACTGTCCGATGGATCGGCCCGCGGGAGTTTGGTCTTTCCTTTACGACAGTCAGTCCCGCTGCTCAGGAACGGCTTGTACGATTGTACAAAGCCGCGGCCTAATAGGCGTAGAGTGAGCCGGAAAGCTCAGCCGACCAGCATCCATAAATAGCTGGCTGGCTTCTCCGGTGCGTTGTCGAGGCACGCGGCGGAGAACTCTGGCAGAGACATGCGACAAGAAGGAGATGAGGAGCCTTAAGGAAGCGGTGGGGCTTGGCGATCCTTGATTGGTGTGGAGCTTGAATCAAGCAAGAGCGTTGTTGAGGGGAGAGGAGAAGCCGGTCGTAACTCGTACTCGAAATTTCGGCGTCGCAAACAGATCATCCCCTGTCGGCTTAACGCATCCACGCTGGTGAACACCTGGCTCCAGGTTGATTCGGGCAGGCATGCCAACAGCTCTTCAAGCGAAATGGTTCCTCGTTCCTGGACGAGAGTCAAGATTCTTGATTCTGTGTGCGTGGGATGAATACTCATCTGCCCTTCTCCTTCGTCGCTACAGTTGGAGGGATCGCCAGGACCTGGCCGACTTTCTCTGGAGCCCAATCTCCTGCTTATCTCTTATAGAAGCTTCTCTCCTCCGAGCCGGTCAGCCCCATTAGCGCGTAGCGCGAAACCTTTGTAGAAGAGGGGCCAGAAGGGACCAGATTTCTTTACAGAAGGCAGCACATCCCCAACAACCGGACGTACGGAAATGTTCCGGTTCAGGAGAAGCATCGTTTCGTCCATGGATTGATCCTAGAAGTCGTCGAGGGATACTGGACGAAGCAGATCCCGAACGGACAGCACCCCGACGATAGTGTTGCCTCGCCGCACCACCAAGTGCCGGATGCTGTATCGGTACATGAGGTCAGCAGCCTCCGTGATGGGCCGTCGTTCATCGATATCGATCAGCGGCGCACTCATAATGACGCCGATCGGGAACAGGGATGGTTCCTGACCGGTCCCCAATACTTTCCTCACGATGTCCGATTCCGTCACAATCCCGACGAGATGATGGTCGTGTTCTACAAGAATGCTCCCAACCCGATGGGCCGACATGGACTTGGCGGCTTCAACCGTCGTCATCGTTCCGGGCCCTGTCACGAGCTTGTGATTGATGAGCTGTCCGACTGTGACCATCGACCTTCCCCCTTTGTGAGGCGTTCGTCAAGAAATTTGTCCTTACTTATTTGGACAAGAGGGTATCGGCCGTGCATTGCGGGACCGTGTCTGTTTTGTAAAACTTGCGTTAACCCTGCCGGTTGCGTCACGGTCGGTAACGTTGACAAAGAGGGGAGCCGGCCTAATAATTGCGACCCCCTGTGCGAGCTCATGCCTGTCCGGTGAGACGCGCGACGCAAGCCGGCGTCGGTTTCCCTGTTCAGGATGGAGCGTCACCATGGCCATACCGGATTACCAATCCATCATGCTTCCTCTGCTCCGGTTCGCAGCCGATGAGCAAGAACATTCTCTTCAGGAGGCCATCGAGAGCTTAGCGGCCGAGTTCGGCCTTACGGAGGAAGAGAAAAAGGAATTGTTGCCGAGCGGGCAGCAACCAACCTTTGAGAACCGAGTCGCATGGGCGCGAACTTACCTGGTGAAGGCGGCCTTGCTTGAAGCTCCACGTCGAGGGTTTTTCCGTATCACGCCGCGTGGGCGCGAGGTCCTTTCCCAACGACCGACAGCCATCACTGTTAAGCTCTTGGAGCAGTTTCCTGAGTTTCTCGACTTCCGCACCAAGCGTCATGAATCCAAAGAAGAGACCCAGTTATCTGAAAATAGGAGTCTGCAAACACCTGGGGAGCTGCTCGAAAGCGCATACCAAAAATTACGCGAAGACCTGGCGGCCGAGTTGCTGAAGACGGTGAAGGAATGTTCGCCAGCTTTCTTTGAGCGGTTGGTCATTGATGTCTTGGTGAAAATGGGATATGGCGGTTCCCGCAAAGAGGCAGGAAAAGCCATCGGCCGTAGTGGCGATGAAGGCATTGACGGAATCATCAATGAAGACCGTCTCGGCCTCGATGTCATCTATATTCAAGCCAAGCGCTGGAAAGATCCGATCGGCCGTCCGGAGATCCAAAAGTTTGTCGGGGCTCTTCAGGGGCATAGAGCCAATAAAGGCATCTTCATCACCACCTCCAGCTTCACGCGGGAAGCCCAAGATTATGTCGCCAAAATCAATTCAAAGATCGTCCTCATCGATGGCGAGCAATTATGCCAACTCATGATCGATCACAATGTGGGAGTGACCCCTGTGGTGTCCTACGAAACCAAGAAAATTGACGGTGATTATTTCTTGGAAGAGTAAGGTGTCGCATACTGTGCTTGAGAGAGGAGAGGTACGAGCCATGGGCGAGCTCCCTGCGAGTAGGCAGGTCAGTGTCCTCCTTGGGAGGACAGGGAGCATGACGATGGAGGTAGGGTCTCGGTCGGTTCTGCGAGGATTCGCCTGGAATGGCTGGAGGTGCTGGTCGAAGGCTTCGTGAGCTGACCCACCTATGCCGATTCCATGCGCAGTCTGGTCCCTCGCTTATAACTTCCCGAACATTTGTTCGAAGAACTCTCGTGTCCGCTTCATGTGTTGTTCGATGTCGGCCTGAAGATGGCAGGCGCCGGCCTGCCAGTCGTCTGTCATGTAGCCGACACGACGGGCAAGAAAGACGAATTCATCGGAATCAGGCGGAGGAAGCACGAGGTCTCTCGTATTGCCCCGCACCATGCGAAGGCCGTCGATCAATAGGCGGAGAAAGAGATAGGCTTTCCTAAGCTCTTCTCCTGTCTGGCGTGGGATGAAACCGCTGTCGACCAGCGCTGCCAGCGCTTGCAGGGTGTTGGGGGTGCGCAGGCGGGGGTCCTTGTGCCCGTGCATGAGCTGCAAATACTGGACGGCGTATTCGATGGTTACGATGCCGCCATGGCTGTGTTTGAGGTTTACCTGCCCCGGCTTGACCAGTTGGGCGATTTGCTGGCGTCGCAGCTCCAACGCGGCGGTCAGATCCCAGGGGGCACCGCTATAGACGTAACGGTCTCGGTGGGTCTCCACTTGCTTACCCAGAGTGGTGTCTCCGGCAACGAAGCGGAGCTTGATCAAGGCTTGTCGCTCAAAGGGAGCTGCCAATCCGCCGGGGTGGTAATAAGAGCAGATTTCATCATAGGTGTTGGCAAGCGACCCCTTTTCGCCGTGCGGTCGAAGGCGTACGTCGAGGTGAAAGATGCCTTCCCGTTTAGCTTCGACCCGTTGCAGCAGCTCCTGCACCAGCCGTTCGAAGTATTCGCTGTTGTCGAGGGGTTGGTTCCCGCGCGTGCGGCCGGGGCCTCCATAGACGAACAGCACTTCGATGTCCGAGGCATAGCCCATTTCGCGCCCGCCGAATTTGCCAGCTCCGAAAATGGCGAAGGGACAAGGAGTCTTGTCGGCCAGTTGGGGCAACCCGTAGAGGCGGTTCAGCTTGGCTTGGCAATCGAACAGCGCGCGCTCGACGATTACCTCGGCCAATTGGCTAATGGCCAAGGAGAAGTCGGGCAGACTGGTTGACGGATCGACAATGTGTTTCATGTCGATCCGGAACAGTTCGCGGTCTTTAAATTGATTTAAGGCAACCTTCTTGGCCTCGTCCGTTTTCGCTTTGTCAACGGCGGCGTTGAGTTCCTTTCGCAACACCGCAGGCGGCTTGATAAGCGGTTCATCCCGGTAGTTTTGTAAAAGCGGCAGCAGGTTGTCGTATTGCCGGCGAAGAAAATCTTCCCAGAGAAAGTCGCTTGCGCCGAGCAACCGTGCTAGCAGCGGGAGGCTTTTTTTGTCGCTCACGAATGACAGGGCCTTGCGGGCGCCCTTGCCTTGATTTTTGACGATGAGATCCAGGAACTGATCGAACGAATCCAGCGCCCTGGCCGGATTGGGTGCCCAGGTGAGGGCATGGGTGAACTGTTTGATCAAGGTGGCGGTGATGCGAAGCTGCTCCTGCTCGGTATGGTCCAGCAACTTGTGGCCGTATCGATTGCGGACAAAAAACCGATCGTGGATTTTGTGCCCCACATTTTCGACCTGAGCCTTGCTGACGTAAATGTTGCGCATAGCCAGGGCATTAGCAAATGCGTACAGGAAGGCTGGGGTGTCGTCGGATTGAATGTCCATGACCGTATCGGTGGGCGACCGGCTGTTGTCGAAGGTGATGTGGACGGTGTGCAGGAGGCCACTGAACGAGCTGCGCCGTTTGCTGAGCCGTTCAACCAGTTGACGGTTGACGGCTTGGCGTGTCTCTGCGAATTGGCCGGCGTCGAGACGTTTAAGCAGATCGGTGAGCGTAGCAATGAAGCGGTGGCGCTCATTTGATCCGAACGACACGCCAGGTTGTGGTTGCACAAGGAACACATCGACGATCTTTTTCCTGGTCAGGCCGGGTCTGGCCTTCTGACGCAGCCGGCTTTCGGCGTCGACTCGACCGCGAGGCGGCTGCGCGACTGGCCGTTCCGCGAACGTATAGATCCTGCCCTCTTCGATGTTGAGCCCGAAGGCGGAAAGCAGGCCGCAGATGACGGCGAATTCGGAAAAGTAGTCATAGGCGACGATTGTGACGGCAATCTGGGCGCCCGCTCGGTCTTCGATCGTGACTTCGCAAGGATGATCCGGCGTGAGTTGGGCGATCATACCGATGTGACGGGCGATGGTGGACGGCTCGAAACGAAAAAAATAGTCGGGATCCATGCGATCCAGAAAGTCCTGCAGGATGTCCGAAGGGATGTCCCGACAGAGGGGAAGCAGTCCGGCAGCGATCCGTTGGCGCTCCGAGGTGAACAGGGCCATGCCTGCCAGTATACCGAAATGGAGCAGAACAGTATAATGCCCGCTATCATGGCCTCTTTCTCCCCGAACAAGCCCATTGTTGTTCGAGTAGACAAGCCCGATCCTCGGCCCATTTTGCTGGCGTCTGCTCGTAATCTTGAGCAGGCACGAGCGATTCTCTCCGCCTACCGTCTGCACGACGTCGAGCGGGCCGACCGGAATTTGCAATCCATGGCGGGAGAACCGCACCATCGGCGGCAGTTAGCGGCGCTGTTGCCGAACTTGTTGACACATATCTCCAAAACGGCGGATCCCGATCAGGCGCTGAACCATTGGGAACGACTCTTCAGCAGCATGGGGAAGGGAGCTCTGCTTGAGTACCTGTCGGGGGCGCCGCGTATCCTGGAGTTGCTCTGCATGATCTTTGGGAACAGTGATGCGCTCGCCTTTACGATCCTTCGCGATCCCACGCTCGTCTATTGGCTGGGCGAACCGGAGGTGCTGGCCAAACCGGTCAGCCGGGCGGAAATGGAACGGTCACTGTATGAACAATTAGCTCGGTTGACGGTCACGGATCTCAAACTGGATGTGTTACGTCGCCATCGACGGCGGGAGTTGTTGCGGATTGGAACGCGTGATCTGCTGCGACTGGCTGACGTGCCGGAGACGACCGCCGCCCTGTCTGACTTGGCGAGCGTGTTGATCCACGCGGCCTATGAAATCGTTGACGCGGATCTGCGGCGACAGTACGGCGTTCCCATGCACCGGAATCGAGCGGGGAAGTGGGTGGAGACGGGTTTTGCCGTGATCGGGATGGGCAAGCTGGGCGGTCACGAACTCAACTACAGTTCGGACGTCGATTTGATCTATGTCTATGCCTCGCGCAAGGGGGAGACCCGGGCGCCCCGCCGCTTGGCCGGGGTGCCACTCGGTGCCGTGGGCATTTCCAACGAGGAATATTTTGAGATCCTATCCCGCGAACTCACCAGGGCGCTGACGGAGAAGACAAACGAGGGGTCTGTGTTTCGTGTGGATCTTCGATTGCGGGCCGAGGGAGCGGTGGGGCAATTGGCGCGGTCGCTGGACGACTATGCGGCCTATTATCGAACGCGCGGTGCGGTGTGGGAGCGGTTAGCTCTGCTCAAGGCTTGGCCGATTGCTGGATCGGTGGACGTAGGGCGGGCGTTTCTGCGAATGGTCAAACCCTTCATTATCGGTGGACCGAAGGTGAAGCCTGACTGGCAAGGGGCGCTGGCCATCATCGCTGATGTTCGGGGTGTGAAGGACATGATTGATGCCAAGATTGCTGATCGTGGCCATGAGCGGCGCAATGTGAAGCTCGGCATCGGCGGCATCCGCGAAATCGAGTTTTTTGTGCAGACAATCCAGGTGATTGCGGGCAAGCAGCTCCCCGGCCTGTTGGATCGCAACACGCTTCGCTCGTTGGATCGGTGCGCGCACTATCGGTTGATTTCACAACGGCAGCGGGATGAATTGGTTGCCGCCTATCTCTTTCTTCGGGATGTTGAGCATAAGCTGCAGATGGTGGATGACCTGCAGACCCATACCCTCCCAGAGGGGGAGGAGGCATTAAAGCGATGCGCGATTCGAATGGGGTATGATGCAGAGGATCCGGCCCGAGGCGTCGAACAGTTTCACGCCGACCATCACTGCCACCGCGAAGTGGTTCGTCGGCTGTTTACGTCATTATTCATGGAGCCGCAGACGTCGCCCGTCTTGAAAGCTGTGTTGCGGGCCGCTGGAGTGAGGCGGTAACAAGGCGTGAGGAGAGGGGGATAGAAGGTCGGCGGGAAGGCGAGATCCCTCTCCAGCTCGCAGGACGAGGGGAACCGTCTGCCCAGCGTCGTAGACGCTGGGCAGACGGCCATTCTCCACTTTCTTCTTAGTACATGTCCATGCCGTGGTTATGACCATGACCAGCCGGCTCTTTCTTTTCTTCTGGCAGTTCGGTGATCATGACCTCGGTGGTCAGCATCAAACCTGCCACCGACGCCGCGTTCTGTAGCGCGCAGCGAGACACCTTGGTCGGGTCGATGATACCGGCTTTGAGCATGTCGACGTACTCGTCGGTTGCCGCGTTGTAGCCAAAGTTGACGTCCTTAGCTTCCTTCACCTTGCCGACGACCACGGAGGCCTCTCCGCCGGCATTGGTGACGATCTGGCGGATTGGTTCCTCCAAGGCTCGGCGAACGATATCGGCTCCGACTTTCTGCTCAGGAGTCAGATCCTTGAGGTTATCCAAGGCCTTCAGGCAGCGGATGTAAGCCGTTCCCCCTCCTGGAACGATGCCTTCCTCCACCGCAGCCTTGGTGGCATGAAGCGCGTCCTCAACGCGCGCCTTCTTTTCCTTCATTTCAGTTTCGGTCGCGGCACCCACGTTAATCACTGCCACGCCGCCCACGATCTTCGCCAGTCGTTCTTGCAACTTCTCGCGATCATAGTCAGAAGTGGTTTCTTCGATCTGGGCCTTGATCTGCTTGACGCGTGCCTCGATCTTCTTAGGATCGCCGTGGCCCTCCACGATCGTGGTATTGTCCTTGTCGATTGTGACCCGTTTGGCTCGACCCAGGTCGGTCAGCTTGACATTCTCAAGCTTGATACCCAGGTCTTCGGAGATCACTTGGCCGCCAGTCAAAATGGCGATGTCCTCCAGCATGGCTTTGCGACGGTCGCCAAACCCTGGTGCCTTTACCGCTGCGACATTGAGGGTGCCGCGCAATTTGTTGACCACGAGGGTCGCAAGCGCTTCGCCCTCCACTTCCTCTGCAATGATCACCAACGGTTTGCCCATCTTGGCGACCTGCTCGAGCAGCGGAAGCAGGTCTTTCATGCTGCTGATTTTCTTTTCGTGGATCAGAATCAACGGTTCTTCCAGAGAGGCTTCCATCCGCTCGGCATTGGTGACGAAATAGGGGGAAATGTACCCGCGGTCGAACTGCATGCCTTCGACGACATCCAATGACGTGGTCATCGACTTGGCCTCTTCAACGGTGATGACCCCGTCCTTGCCCACTTTTTCCATGGCTTCCGCGATCAAGTCGCCGATGGTCTTGTCATTATTGGCCGAAATGGTTCCCACTTGAGAAATTTCGGTCTTGGTTTGACAGGGTTTGCTGAGCTTTTTGAGCTCGGCGACGACGGCATCCACCGCCTTGTCGATTCCGCGCTTGATTTCCATGGGATTCGCCCCGGCGGTGATGTTCTTCACCCCTTCGCGATAGATGGCTTGCGCCAGCACGGTTGCCGTGGTGGTACCGTCACCAGCCGTGTCGCTGGTCTTGCTGGCGACTTCACGGACTAATTGAGCTCCCATGTTCTCATAAGGATTTTTTAGCTCCACTTCTTTGGCGACCGTCACGCCGTCCTTTGTGATGGTTGGGGCACCGAACTTTTTGTCCAGAATTGCGTTCCGCCCTTTAGGCCCAAGGGTGGCCTTCACGGCATCGGCGAGCTGGTTCACCCCCCTCAGAATGGCCGCTCTCGCCGCATCACCATACATCAGTTGTTTTGCCATAACGTTCCTCCGTTTTTTACTTCCCTCATGTTGACTGGTGGTTTAGCTTTTTGGGGACCTGTGGTACCGAACAACTCGCTTGTCCTCATTGCATGGGCTCGCTCGTCGGCGAACAAAAAAGTAGTTTATGAGGCATTTGTAAATACACCCAGAATATCTTCTTCTTTCAGGATGAGACACTCTTCGTCGTCGATCCGGAGCTTGGTTCCAGCATACTTGTCAAACAATACGTGGTCACCCACTTTCACATTCTCAACCTTTTTGCCGACCGCCTGAACAATGCCGCGCTGCGGCTTCTCCTTGGCCGTGTCAGGCACGTAAATCCCCCCCGCCGTTCGTTCCATTTCCTCCGTGTAAGTAACGAACACTCGCTCACCCAGGGGTTGGAATCCCTTGGCAAGGTCTTTCTTCTCCTTGGTGGATGTGCTCATAGCGAACCTCCTCTTCGTTAAGTTTAGTGGTGATTAAAAAGTTTAAAAATTTATGGGCAATGCGGGAGAGCCTGGCTTCGATTGGTGCCGAACGCACCGCTCTCGACACGTCCACACGAATATCTCAAGACGAAACGGCAGATAACTCGGTGTTTTGCCAAGTCAAGGGGGCGGGGCGCTTTTTTCCACTTTCCTCGCCGTTCTTGGGGAGTTGTTGCACTTACGGAAGGATGGTAGCTAGTCCTCCGATGTGTCTGGCGATGTGTCTGGCCTCAGGGTGATGGTGCAGAACCGCCCCCTGTGGCAAGCAAGCATCAAGCTTGTAACCTATCGAAATCTTTAACGTCTTTCTTTATGTAGTCGCGCAGCCGTTTAATGATGCGGGCTTCCAATTGACGGGTTCGTTCTTTGGTAATGCCATACTTGGCCCCCAGCTCGTCGAGTGTCAGCGGATGGTCCGACAAGATTCGATTTCTCAGAATATCTTCATCCCGTTCATCCAGTGTTTTAATGAACTCCGCAAGCTTGGCACGGAAGAGTTTGCGCAACTGGTGATCAGCCAATAGCTCATCTGTCGGCTCCTGCTGAGAAGGGAGGATGTCAAGAAGGCTGGCGTCTTGGTTTTCGCCAATCGGCTGATCCAGCGATACTTCCCAGTTGCCGAGCCGCTGGTCCATTTCGATGACATCCTGTTCGCGGACCTGTAGGCGGTCGGCGAGTAGCTTCGTGTCCGGTGCGAAGCCTTCCCGCTCCAACTTTGCCTTTTCCTTTTTTAAGTTGTAAAACAGCTTACGCTGATCTTGAGTTGTCCCGATCTTGATTAATCGATAGTTGTTCAACAGGTAGCGCAAAATATAGGCACGGGCCCACCAGGCGGCATAGGCGTAAAAGCGAACATTTTTCGTCGGGTCAAATTTCTTGATGGCATGCAGCAAGCCGACGTTGCCTTCCTGAATGAGGTCCATGTGATCGGCACCGGTATGCAGGTATTCCGCCGCAATGGCGACCGAGACACGTAAGTTGGCCATAATCAATTTGACTGCCGCTTCGCGACTGCCGTGCAACTTGTACTCTTCAAACAGTCGGAGTTCCTCTTCCTTTGAAAGGTAGGGGTAACGACGGATCTCCGCCAGGTATCGTTGTAACGCTGTGGCCGGTACACCGGTCGAGGCGTCGGACAGGGGCTCGGCCGGTTCCGGGGGAGGGAGGAGTTCGACGGGAAGCGGCTCGGCCTGGAGTTCCTCATCCGAGGGGTCCGTCACCTCCGGGGCTACGGCATCGCTTTCTTCGGCATGGGCAAAGTCAGTCATGAGAGGGAGTAACTATAACAGAATCACTGCCGGTGACAATGGCCAATGTTCGGTGGTAGAGTGCCTCACGTGGGCCGTTTGCCGCTCACCGAAATGGGCCCAGGGCGGGAAGTGGTATCTCGGTGACTGATACGATGACCTCACCATTCGACAGCATAGAGCGGGCTCTCCAAGATATTAAAGAAGGGAAATTCGTGATCTTGGTCGATGATGAGGACCGAGAGAACGAAGGAGATTTGGTTATTGCGGCGGAGAAGGTCACACCCCAGGCAATCAATTTTATGGCCAAATATGCGCGAGGGCTTATTTGCCTGGCCTTAACGCCGGAACGGGTCGAGGAGTTGCAATTGCCTCCACAGGCGGTTGAGAACACGGCGACCTTCGGTACCGCCTTCACCGTCTCCATTGACGCCCGCAAGGGCATCACCACCGGTATTTCCGCAGCTGATCGCGCAAAGACGATTCACGTGGCCATCGATCCAAAGACAAAGCCGAGCGATTTGGCTCGTCCCGGCCACATTTTCCCGTTGAAGGCTCAGCAGGGGGGGGTGTTGAAACGGGCTGGCCAGACAGAAGGGGCCGTCGATTTGGCCCGTTTGGCCGGTTTGTATCCGGCGGGGGTGATCTGCGAGATCATGAATGAGGATGGCACAATGGCGCGTGTGCCGGAGTTGACCGTCTTTGCGAGGACCCACGGTCTGACAATGGTGACGGTCAAGTCGCTGATCGAGTATCGGATGCGCTATGAAACCTTTGTGCGGCGCATGGCCAGTGCGAAGCTTCCAACAGCCTTCGGTGAATTCGAGGCGGTGGCGTTCGAAAATCAAATCGACGGTGTGACCCATATTGCCCTGGTGAAAGGCCAAGTAGACAAAGGTGAGCCGACGCTCGTCCGGGTACATTCCGGTTGCTTAACCGGTGATGCTTTGGGCTCGCTGCGCTGTGATTGTCGAGACCAATTGCACGCGGCCATGCTGATGATTCAGAAAGCTGGCCGAGGGGTTCTGCTGTATTTAAACCAAGAGGGGCGGGGAATCGGCCTCCTCAACAAGATCAAAGCCTATCGGCTTCAGGATGAAGGTAGCGACACGGTCGAGGCCAATTTGAAGTTGGGATTCAAAGCCGATCTGAGGGATTACGGTGTGGGAGCGCAAATTTTGGCAAACTTGGGCCTCCGCGAGATCAAACTCATCACGAACAATCCCCGCAAAATTGTCGGCATCGAGGGCTATGGTCTCAAGGTGGTGGAGCGGGTGCCGATCGAGGTGCCTCCGCGCAAAACGAACGTGCGGTACCTACGGACCAAAAAAAGCAAGCTGGGGCACCTTCTCAAGAAGGTGTAAAGGAGATGTGACCGTGACGGCGGAGGGCTGAGGCCTCCGGTGATGTGCCGATGCCGGTGATGTGCCGATGATGGTGTTGGTGTTCAGAAGGCGGTGAGGGGCGACAGGCTGCCATGAAGCCCTCAGGGGTCCCTCGCCCAAGAAGCCAGTTTCGATTCGGCATCGTTGTCTCGCTGTTCAATCGATCCGTGACGAGCAGGCTGCTTGCCTCCTGCCTTGACGGCTTGGCGAGGCAGGGGGTCAAACGGTCTGCCATCGAGGTGGTCAAGGTGCCGGGAGCCTTTGAAATTCCCTTAGTGGCCCGCACGATGGCGGCGACGGGGCGATTTGATGCCATCATTTGTCTGGGAGCCGTGATTCGAGGGGAGACCCCACATTTCGACTACATTTGTGCGGAGACCACCAGGGGAATCGGTCAGGTCGCCCTGGAGACCGGCATACCGGTCATCTTTGGAGTGCTCACGACGGAGACGGTCTCGCAGGCTGTCGAGCGCGCGGATCCTTCCACATTTGATCGAGGAGGGGCGGCGGCCAAAGCCGCCGTTCAGATGGCAAAGGTGATGAAGCGCTTCGGCAAGACGACGCCCCCGAAGGAGGGCTGGGCGCTTTCTCGCCGGTGGAACAAGCCCCCATCAGGACATTAACGACTCACACCAGGAAATGGGAGAGCGGCCTATGGGATCGCGTCGTCGGGCTCGTGAGTGGGCCTTACAGATTTTATTTCAGTATGACATCCATGGGGAAAGGGGGCCCTGGTTGGACGAGTTTTGGAAAACGCTCCATGCTGATCCAGAGACCAGGGCATTTACTGAACGGCTAGTGGCGGGGGTGTTGGAGCACAAGGCCGAGCTGGATCTCGTGATCGGTTCCTACTCGACCAATTGGAAAGTGAACCGGATGCCGATCATCGACCGTAATATCCTCCGGGCCGGCCTCTACGAGTTGTTTTGGCTGGACGATGTGCCGCCAAGGGTGACGTTGGATGAGGCGATCGAGTTGGCAAAACGGTATGGGGATGACGAAGCCGCCAAGTTCATCAATGGCCTGTTGGATAGGGTCTTGATGAAGGAACCACGGCTCGCCACGAAACGAGCCGAAGTGTCGGCGGCTCAGGGCAAGCATGCGAGATAAGCGCTAAACGACTGGAGCTGTTGCTCTGCTGATGGTCGGTTGTGCGAAGCGAAGGGCGGCGGGAGGCAGGCAGCAGCAAAAGGTGTGTCAACGGCGCGCTGTGAAAGGCATCCCATGATTGATCGTTATACCCGTCCGGCCATGAAGGCCATCTGGGATCTCAAACACAAGTACGAGATTTGGCTCGAAGTCGAGCTGCAGGCGTGTGCTGCCTTTGAGAAGGCTGGCCTGGCGCCCAAGGGTACGGCGGAAACGGTTCGTCGGCGCGCGCGGATCGATGTCGAGCGGATTGCCGAGATCGAGCGGGTCACCAAACATGATGTGATTGCGTTCCTTGAGTCGTTGGCCGACTCGGTGGGGCCTCCGCATCGCTATCTGCACATGGGGTTGACGTCCTCCGACATTGTCGATACCGCGCTGGCCGTTCAGATGAGGGAAGCATTGGATCTGATCGTGGAAGGAGTCGACAGACTGAGGGCGGCGTTGAGGCGGCAAGCCTTCCGGCACAAACGCACGGTCATGGTTGGACGGTCTCACGGGATCCATGGCGAACCAATCTCGTTCGGGCTGAAGATGGCGCTGTGGTACGAAGAGTGTGGGCGGCATCTGGAGCGCCTCGGCCAAGTCCGCCGTCATGTCGCGGTTGGAAAACTCTCCGGCGCGATGGGGACCTTCGCCCATCAGGGACCGAAAATCGAGGCGTACGTGTGCGCCAAGTTGGGCCTCACTCCCGATCCGATTTCCAATCAAGTGGTCCAGCGGGACCGCCACGCCGCTTACGTGACAGCGCTTGCGTTGCTCGCGGCGACAATCGAGAAAATCGCCACGGAAATCCGGCATCTCCAGCGAACCGAAGTCCTGGAGGCGGAAGAATACTTTTCGGAAGGGCAAAAAGGCTCGTCGGCGATGCCGCACAAACGCAATCCCATTGTCTCCGAAAACCTGTGCGGCCTGGCGCGTATCGTGCGAGCCAACAGCCTGGCCGCGATGGAGAATGTCGCGCTCTGGCACGAACGGGACATCAGCCATTCCTCCGTCGAACGTGTTATTCTTCCGGACAGTACCATTTTGATCGATTACATGCTGGCACGGGCGACGGAACTGATCGAACGTCTCGTCGTCTATCCCGAGCGGATGAAACGGAACTTGGAACTGACGGGGGGATTGATCTATTCGCAGCGTCTCCTGCTGGCCCTTATTGGAAAGGGTGCCCAGCGCAAAGAGTCTTATGAGGCAGTGCAGCGAAATGCTATGGCGTCATGGCAGGGAGCTGGCGGGCTTCAAGAATTGGTCGCAAAGGATCCCTTTATCACTCGGCACCTGAAATCACAGGAGATCGCGGCCTGTTTTGATCCGGCGTATTACCTTCGGCATGTTGATACGATCTATGATCGAGTGTTTGGCACATCAACGCGATCCCCGGTCCGCCAACGGAGGCACACGACGTGACGACGGCTATTCGGATGGCTATTCGATGGGGGCTTGGCATCGCGACGTTGGTGGGGGGGTGCTGGCTGGGAGCGCCAGTTTCGGTTGATGCCGCTGATCGGGACAAGCTGTTGACCGAGCCGGGAGTGTTCGGCACCTTCGCTGTCTTCGCGCTGGATGATGCCTGGATGAAACAGAACCAGGCGATACGAATCAGTCAGTTGACCTTGTTGAAAGGGGTGGTAGAGCAACATCGGGAGAGGATGGCGATCGATATTTATTTGATGCGCGGACTGTCGGAAAAGGCCGACCTCATGTTTCGTGTCCATGCCGCTGAGTTGCGGGACACCCAACAATTCCTCTTGGATCTTCAGAGCAGCCCCTTTGGCAAATATCTTAAGACGGTCGGTCTTATGCACGGGCTGACCAAGGAGCCCAATTACGTGCGGGGGCTGCCGGATCAATTGAAGGCGGATTTGAAAGGACCCAACGAGACCGGTCCAACTCCCTATGCCATCGTCATTCCGATCCAGAAAAGCGCGGACTGGTGGGCGTTGGATCACGAGAAACGGGCGGCGATGATGCGTGAGCATATGGAAGCGTCGGCGCCCTATATTCCGACGGTCAAGCGGAAACTCTACCACTCCAGCGGCTTGGACGATCTGGATTTCATCACCTATTTTGAAACGTCCAGGCTGGAAGATTTTCACAGTCTGGTGCTGGCTTTGGTACGGGTCGAAGAATTTCGCTATGTGCAACGGTTTGGCCAGCCGACGCTGATCGGCGCCGTCAAGTCGGTGGACGAGGTGATCGAGGCACTTGCCCAATAGAATGTTTGTGGAGGGGCGGAGATGAGTACCATTGGTCCGATGTTGTACGAAGGAAAGGCCAAGAAGATTTTTGCCGCTGCCAGGCCGGATCAGATTGTCCAGTACTTTAAGGATGATGCGACGGCGTTCAACGCCCAAAAGCGTGGCACGATCCCAGGCAAGGGCATCGTGAACAACAAGGTGTCGGAACGGTTGTTTCGCGTGCTGGAAGACGAAGGCGTTCCCACCCATTTTCTTGAGCGACTCGGCGACCGAGAGATGTTGGCCAAGAAAGTGACGATTGTGCCAGTCGAGGTCGTTGTCCGGAACGTGGTGGCCGGCAGCTTGGCTCAACGGTTGGGGTTGCGCGTTGGGGATGCCATTCGGCCGGCGATCGTGGAGTTTTATTACAAGAATGACGCGCTGGGCGATCCGCTGGTCAACGACGATCATCTCCGCCTCCTCAACGTGGCGACATCGGGGGTCTTGCGCGAGTTGAGGGATCTGGGGCATCGTGTGAACAACGTCTTACAACCATTCCTTGCGGATCGAAAGATCCGCTTGGTTGATTGTAAGTTGGAGTTTGGGGTGTATCACAACAAACTGATCCTGGCCGATGAAATTTCGCCAGACACCTGTCGTCTGTGGGATATGGTGACAGGTGATCCACTAGACAAGGATCGGTTTCGGCAGGATTTGGGAAAGGTTGAAGAATCCTATCAAGAAGTGATGAGGCGGGTCTGCGATTGACCACCGGGCCCCCAGGGGGCGCTGGCAACGCTGGCCTGACGCGGTCGGCGGGTTTCCAAAAGATGCAAAGCAGGCCATGCTGCGGGCCTATTTAAATTACGGTCTCATGGCATCGGTGGTGATTTGGGGCGCCATCGTTGCTGTGATGGCGTATCGCTTGGAGGACTCGCCATGGCGATGGGCGTTTGTCGCTCTGGTCTTTGCGGGAGCGTTGACCGTCGCCGCCATTGTGTGGATCAAAAAGTACGTGGACCGGCAGAT
>JANDJC010000031.1 GCA_024331045.1 Nitrospira sp. | reverse complement strand
TGATCTCGGCCGCACTTAAGACATTGGGAATATTCCGGTAGCTGAGCGCCGCATCCGCCGGCCCTACACAGACCTTTTCATCGGCTGCCCGAACATGAAGCGCCTCGCTGTCGGCCTCCGAATGAATAGCAACCGTCTTGATTCCGAGCTCTTTACAGGCTCGAATCACACGCAGGGCGATCTCTCCTCGATTGGCAATTAGAACTTTCTTGAACACGACTTACCCGTGCACTGTGTTCACGAATACGGAATGGTTTACGCTCGTGCTTTCGGATCAATCAAGAATAGGGGTTGACCATATTCAACGGGCTTGGTGCTTTCGGCTAGAATTTTGACAATCCGTCCGTCTGTTTCTGATTCAATTTCATTCATGAGTTTCATCGCTTCTACAATGCACAAGACCTGTCCCTTCTTGACATAATCCCCTTCTTCCACATAGGGATCGGCATCAGGCGATGGCGATCGATAGAACGTTCCCACAATGGGGGACGTGATGGTCACCAATCCGGACGTGTCCTCTTCCGACGGCGTAGATTCTCTCGCTATATTTTGATTCCCTTGGGGAGCCACCATCGTTGTGTCCGTCAAAGAGCTGGTGGCAGACCTGACACCGACTTCGTACCGAAGCCGAACCCGGAACCCTTCTTGTTCTATTTCGAGTTCCGTAAGGTTGTTCTTGCGGAGCAAGGTAATGAGATCTTGGACCTGCCCTAAGTGTTCGGCCGTCAACAACCGAGCCTGGCCCGTTTGGTCTGCCCCCTCTGCGGGTTGTCCACGAGGCATTCGTTTTTTCGAAGATGGGATGTGATGGGTACTCACCGGACACGCTCCACATATGACCTAGTTCGTGTGTCAATTTTGATGACGGTACCGACTTCTAAATATAGCGGCACTTTGATGGTCGCCCCCGTCTCAACGATAGCCGGCTTGGTACCACCGGTTGCGGTATCTCCACGAACACCTGGTTCCGCATCAATAACTTTCAACTCGATAAAATTCGGCAGCTCAACAGCAATCGGACGGTGTTCGTAGATGAGGATTTTGACGACCATGTTTTCCTTCAAGAGGTCAACATTTTCTCCCAACGTCTGTTTTTCGAAAGTTAACTGCTCGTAGGTCTCCGTATCCATGAACGTGTAGGAATCGCCTGTCGCGTACAAAAACTGCATTTCCCGTTCTTCAAGATCGGGCTCCTCAAACCGCTCCCCTGACCGAAACGTTCGGTCCAACACGTTTCCTGTCAAGTAGCTCTTCAGTTTCGTGCGGACAAAAGCCCCCCCTTTTCCTGGTTTCACGTGTTGAAATTCCACAATATAAAATGGCTCTCCGTCCACCATCAGACGAGTTCCATTTCGAAAATCAACGGTCGAAATCACTGTCTTTTCCCTCCGTCGGCAATAATAAAAATACCTCTTTCCTCTCTCCACCCGTCACACTGATGACGCCAGGTTCTAAACCTTTTTACCTTTTTACTTTGGTTACGAGCCTGCATTGGACTTTCCGCTCGATGTCAAAGCTCCTTCTCCAAGAACACTCTTATCTGTGGAGGAAAGATGAGCATGCAAGCCCCGTAGCGCCAATAGATACCCCATTGGTCCAAATCCAGCCACTTGGCCAATCACTACATCCACAATATACGAGTGGTGGCGAAACGGTTCGCGTCGATAAATATTCGTAAGATGCACCTCAACGGCAGGAATAGCCACCGCTGCAAGCGCATCCCGTATGGCAATGCTTGTATGAGTATAGGCCGCCGGATTAATAATAATCCCATCGTACTCGCCTTTGGCTTGTTGAATCCAGGTCACCAATTCCCCCTCGTGATTGGATTGCCGGCAGTCAAGCCTCATTCCCAACTCATGACCCAACTTCGAAAGCGCCTCATTGATGGCGTCAAGAGTCGTTGCGCCATAGATGGCCTGCTCCCGTTCGCCCAGGAGATTCAAATTCGGTCCGTGGAGAACCAACGCTCGCAGCACGCGCCTGCTCCGGTCTCGCCACAAGCCGAGACCAGCCTCCTTGTTCGCTATGCAACGGATGGTGGCATTCTACCTTCTTGCCCTGAGGGATGAAACAAGATTAAATAACCGGCACGGTTCCACTCTCCTTCCCCCGCGTTAACTCCACACCATTATCCAGCTTGGTTGACAAAAAATTTCGATCTCGTCGGCGCTGCTGAATGGACGTCAGCCACTGTGCAAGCTGGGCCACAATCCTTTGCTTTCGCTGTTCGGCAAACATGGTGCGACCCGCCGAGTCTGCATCCTGTAGTTCAAAAACGTCAGCTGTGGAGACCCTAGCTGGCGCTTGTACCACGGGCTCGGCGATGGGCCGCCCAGCTCCCCGAGCCATTCGGCCCGCCAGCCGATCGGCATCAAGTTCCGCTGGCGACAGACCCAGCGCGCTACAAATGGAAAGAGCCTCTTGGTCCTTTGGGTTGACCGTCAAAATCGCACGACACGATCGGACCGCAGCTTCTTTTTGCCCTTGAGCGGCATAAATCTTGGCCAATATGCGATGGGCGCGAAGATTCTCTGGGCTTAGGCGGACCGCCTCCTCCAGGATTGCAATCGCCTTGACAAACTGTCCCAACTGCTCATACGCCCTGCCCAACGTCACCATCGCCGTAATAAAACCGGGAGAATGCCGTAAACCGTCTTCTAGAATGGCAGCGGCTTCTTGCCACATTCCGGCTTTTCCGTACTCCTCAGCCAAAGCGAGAAATGCTTTGGAGCCAGGCTCTCGTGCCACCGTCAACGCAAGTTTATCGATTGCTTCTGCATTCGGAGGCATATGGTCACCGCGCCCTCCCATTGTCCTCCTCCCTTGCCATCGCCGTAGAAGTGCGGCCACCAGCCCGTAGGCTTTTGATCTCCGTCAGAATTTCGTCCGCCAATCGTCGCTTCGGCATCAATGGAACTTCTCTTCGTCGACCATCGCGGGTCAGAATGACAGCGGCATTCTGATCGCTGCCAAATCCTCCTCCGTGTTGTGTCACATCGTTGGCCACAATGGCATCGAGCCCTTTGTCAGTAAGCTTCCTGTGGGCGTGCTCCAGCAGATGCTCGGTTTCGGCGGCAAATCCGACCAGAATCTGCTTGGTTTTCCGAGCTGACAGGATCGTCAAAATGTCGGGGGCTGGCTCAAGCTCAAGCACAAGCGAAGAGCGGCCTGATTTCTTCAGTTTCTGGGAGGCAGGGTCTTTGGGGCAAAAGTCTGCAACAGCAGCAGCCATAATGACAACCGTTGCCCATTCCAAATGCCGACACATTGCCTCCGCCATTTCTTGGGCCGATGTCACAGAGACAACCTCCACTCCGCACGGCCTTGCCAGAGCGGTTGGTCCTGTCACCAGCACCACGCGAGCCCCTCGATCCCTCGCTGCTTCAGCCACAGCATATCCCATCTTGCCCGAAGAGCGATTGGAAATGAACCGCACAGGATCAATGGCCTCCTGTGTAGGACCAGCTGAAACGAGGACGTGTTCTCCTTGCCAATCCGAGCGCAGGCGTAAGGCCGACTGAACCGCTTCGAGGATCTTCTCCTCGCAAACCAATCTCCCCTGAGCCACCCGTCCCGAAGCCAACGGCCCCTCCTCAGGGTCCAAAACCACCACTCCACGAGCCCGCAGACGGTTCACATGCTCGACAACGGTAGGATGTTCCCACATTCCTCCATCCATGGCTGGCGCAACAATAATTGGGCACTGAGCCGCTAGCAACATAGTGGAAAGCAGATCATCCGCCAGCCCCAACGCCGCCTTCGCCACGAAATTCGCCGTTGCGGGAGCAATCACCATCGCATCGGCATTTTCAGATGCGGATAAGTGTTTCATCTCTTCGTGCATTTGAAACAAATCAGTGACAACCCGCTCGCCGGACAACACCTCGAACGTTAAGGGGGTGACGAATTCCGTAGCATGGGCGGTCATGACAACCGACACAAACGCACCACGAGCTTTGAGTGCTCGCAACAACGACACGGCTTTGTACGCAGCGATACTCCCCGTCACTCCTAACAGGATACGTTTCCCTTGAAGGAAATTCACCGGATCCGAATGTGTCACACCTACTCCTCGGCATCACTTTTTGAAGAGGAAGCTGTGTCGTCCACATAGACGCTCAACTCCTTTTTGATTTCCTGGGCGTCTTCTCCGGTCATCATGGCGATTCGTTCTGTCTCTCCCTCTTTGCCTCGCTTAGCCTCTTTCATGGCCTCTCGCGCGTCTTTGCCGGTTAAATACGGTACCTGGCCTCGCAAGGCTTCGTCGAGGGCGATGGTTGTCTCTTTGGTGAAACGCGACGAACCAGCCGGTTTTGCTCCCTGAATAAGATGCTTGGCCCGCTGCGCAGCAACGATCACCAGCCGGTAGCGAGAATCAAACTGTTCCGATGTGTACTGCGGCAACAAATTCAGCATATCGGCCATAACCCCAACTCCTCTTAGAAAGAACTAGAAAGAAACGCGGAATTTTGACGAGCCGTCGTCATTCCCTTGTTCAGCGCAAATCGCTGATCCAGCCAGTTCACATCAATTCGGGAGGTCCTGAGTCGCTCGGCGCGAAAGATACTCTGCAGATCCCTAAGAGACTGTCCCAGATCGTCATTGAGGACCAGGTAACAATAGTTGCGGAAACTCCGCACCTCTTCTTGCACCTTTTCCAGGCGGCGATGGATCTCTTCGGGAGAGTCTGAACCACGTTTTTCAAGCCGGTCTTGCAATGTTTCAAGCGACGGCGGAAGGATGAAGATGAAGACGGCATCGTGGAAGTGTTGTTTGATCTGTAGCGCGCCTTGCACATCAATTTCGAGCAACACATCCACACCCTGCGCCATCTTGTCCAGCAACGCTTTGCGTGGAGTCCCATACCAGTTGCCATACACACAGGCATACTCCACGAATTCTTCACGAGCGATCATGTCTTGGAACACACGCTCCTCGACAAAATAATACTCCCGCCCCCCCTCTTCGCCGACACGAGGTTTTCTTGTCGTGTAGGACACAGATTGCCATAGTCCGGGAACAGAGGCCATAAGCTGTTTGCACAGAGTCGTTTTACCCGTGCCAGATGGCGCCGAAATAACAAATAGAATACCTTTCCGCTCGTAGAGAGCAGGAGCGGCTATGGTGCTCTCCTGCTTCGTGTCAGGTGCCATCGTTTGGATCATTCCACATTCTGAACCTGTTCGCGAAGCCGCTCCAGCTCGGCCTTCATTTGTACCACTACCCTCGTAATCAAAATATCGCCAGATTTGGATCCGATGGTATTTACCTCGCGTCCCATTTCCTGAATTAGAAAATCCAAGGTTTTCCCCACTGGCTGTCCTCTGTCCACCATCTGCCGAAACTGTACCACATGCGCATTCAACCTGACCAATTCTTCTGTAATATCAGTACGATCCGCATATATTGCTAGTTCCTGATACAGTCGCTGGGAGTCCAGGGTGTGACCATTGAGCAATTGCTGCACTCGCTCCTTCATCCGAGCAAACAATTCCTGTGAGACAGACGGTGCTCGCTTCGCAATCTCTCCCTTGAGTCCATCGATCGTCTTCAGCCTGTTCAGAATATCCTCCCCAAGCAATTGCCCCTCTTTTTTCCTCATTGTGACGAGGTCTTTAATGACTTGTTTCCCCAGTCTCTCAATCAGTTTTTCAAGCTTGGGGTCGTTGGCTGGCTGCTCCGACAGCACAAAGAGATCGCGGAACCCCGCGACAAGCCTGAGGTCAATGGTGCCTCCGAGTCGTAACCGTCGCTGGAGGGAGCGAAGGGCATCATGGTACTGTTTTGCCATTTCACCGTCAAGGTGAAGAGACCTCGTTCCTTCCTGAGTTCCTTGGATTGATACGGTCAGCTCGATACGTCCCCGTGCACAGTGCCCCTGGATCGCTTTCTTCAGCCGATTTTCTAGGGCTCCCATCGACTTCGGAAGACGGACCACTATTTCGAGAAACCGATGGTTGACCGACCGAGCCTCGACCGTGATAGTCCCTTCCAGCCAGGGAGCCTGCCGTCGGCCAAATCCAGTCATGCTCGTGATCATTGCGGCTTTTTCCCTTTCCAGTGACACCACTCATATAACACGCAGCTTTCGCAGCGGGGTGTCCGGGCCAGACAGACATATCGTCCATGCAACAACAGTCGCTGCGAAAGGCCGGTCCACTGAGGTTTGGGAAACAGACGTTGCAGATCACACTCAATGCGATACGGGTCGTCCGATCTGGTCAAGCCCAACCGCTTGGCCACTCGCTTGACGTGCGTGTCCACCACCACAGCGGGGCGGCCAAAAGCGGCCCCCAATAAGACGTTAGCGGTTTTTCGCCCCACCCCCGGTAAAGATGTCAACTCTTCCATGGTTGCGGGAACCTGGCCATGAAAGCGGTCAACAATGGCTCGTCCGCACTCGATCACATGTTTGGCTTTGGTTTTGAAAAAGCCGGTTGGCTTGATGATTGATTCGACCTCGGCTTGATCCGCTGTTGCCATGTCTTCGGGAGTTGGATACCGCTGAAAGAGAGCCGGGGTCACTTGATTGACACGTTGGTCCGTGCACTGAGCAGAGAGAATGGTCGCCACCAGCAACTCCCATGGAGAACGATAGTGCAGCTCCACGCCAGCGGTTTTCATCGTTTCCATCAAACAAGCAGCAATGGCGGCCGATCGATCAGCCCCTTTCGCCGACCCAACCACCGTGGGTCGTTTTCGCTTGCCGATGGCATCAGATTGAGACAAATTTGGTTTCCTCGGACGCGGGATTCACGAAGAGAGCCGTTCGCCCTTCCCTACATCCCAATACCCACTGGTCAATCCAAGTGACCAAGGGATGCAACGTCTCGGGTCGAAGTGCCGAAACTCCGATCGCATCATAGCGACGGCAAAGCCGTTCCAGGTGAGTCAACGGCAATAGGTCGCCTTTGTTAAAGACCAGCTTGCGCGGAATGTCCTCCAACCCAAGATCGCGCAAAATGTCCGCAACCACCCCAATTTGCATATCGATGTCCGAGGCGGTCGCGTCAACGACGTGGAGAAGCAAATCCGCTTCTCGCAACCCCTCCAGCGTGGCGCGGAATGTCCGCAGCAGTTCCTGAGGCAAATCACGAACAAAACCAACGGTATCAGTCACGATGACGGCACGATCTCTCGGAAAACGCAGCCGCCGGCTTGTCGTATCCAACGTTTCAAAGAGCCTGTCCTGTGCAGAAACGCTGCTCCCCGTCAATTGATTAAGCAACGTTGATTTTCCCGCGTTGGTGTACCCCACCAGTGAAACGATCGGAAGCCCGTGACGCTGACGTCTAGCTCGACGTAGATCTTGCCGTCTTGAAAAGTGCTCCAACTCTCGTTCCAACCGGGTAATTCGTTCTCGAATACGCCGGCGATCAGTTTCCAACTTGGTTTCCCCAGGGCCTCGTGAACCGATTCCTCCACCAAGCCGCGAAAGATTGTCTCCCTTGCCAGACAGCCTGGGCAAGAGGTAGCGCAACTGCGCGAGCTCAACCTGTAGCTTGCCTTCCCGGCTGTGGGCTCTTTTGGCAAAGATATCCAATATCAATTGGGTGCGATCAATTACTTTAATATCAGTGATTTCCCCGATAGCTCGGGCTTGGGCCGGTGATAGGGTTTGATCGACGATCACCATGTCCGCCCCTTGGTGAAGGGTGCGGATGAGGACATCCTTTAATTTTCCGCTGCCCAATAGATATCGTTGATGGCCTTCTTCGGTTCGTTGAATGATTTGATCAACGACGGCCACACCGGCTGAGCGAGCCAACTCAGCCAGCTCTGCCAACCGTTCTTCTTGTTCACTCCGTGGACGCGGTGAAGCGCTGACGATAATGGCCAACTCGCAACCATCTTTGATCAATTGATGACGGCGGGCTTCCTGGACCCTGGCTTCCAGTTCTTCGATGAATCGACCGAAGCGCAGCGTACATTGATGCAGCGGGATCCCCTTGAGCACATTGCACAGTCGGTTCTCCTCGTTGGGAGGAAGAATATGTGCAAGGTAGAGAGTACCTGGAATCCCATCCGGTAATACGGTGAGTGTACCGATTAAGTCCAATCGTAAAAAAGCAAGGTCGGTAAGGCACTCTTGGCTCAGAGGCTCATCGCGCAATTGCGTGCGTATCAACCGCAGCCCGCGCAACGATCGAGGACTGGCCCGAAACTTTGCCGCGGTTGCCGGACTCAACTGTGCCTCTGTTCCGACAATGACTTCCTGAACAATCCCTTTTCTGCTCAGAAAAACCCCGACGGGGCGATGGATGTCGAGCGTCAATTGGCTCATCGTTTTGGCCAAATCCAGCCCCACCACCTGCTCCACAGCCACGCGGCGTCGATACAGTCGCTCGAGTGCTGCGAGTTGGCTTGGTCGAAGACCCGCTATATGGCCGTAGACCTCAGGAATTGAACACTCCTTGGTGTCGCGCGTCTGTGCGTTTAGCCCCCGCTTCCAATGGAAGTGTCGGCTGAATATCAAAATTGAAGGCTCTGTTGACGTGAGTCATCAGTGCGCAACGTCCAGCCGCCGCAATCATTGCAGCATTGTCCGTGCAATACACAATTGGCGGCACGATCAATTGCACCCCCTCTTGCTCCGCTCGCTGCCGAAGGAGTGTCCGTAATCGGGAATTGGCGGACACGCCTCCGACAACGGCAAGAGCAGAAAGCTTCTCCTGCGCCAGAGCTGAAAACGCTTTTGCCACCAACGTTTGCACAATGGCTTCTTGATAACCCGCTGCCAGGTCCGCAGCCTGCCTTGTTCGTTCCTGTTCATCCATCTCACGTAACTTGTAGAGCAAGGAGGTTTTGAGGCCGCTAAAGCTAAAGTCCAATCCATGTTTGCGACACTGGGGACGGGGGAACCGTATCGCCTGTGGATCTCCCGTCTTGGCAAGTTTGTCAATGGCAGGCCCTCCCGGAAATTCCAGTCCTAGCATCTGGGCTCCTTTGTCGAACGCTTCGCCGGCGGCATCATCCCTCGTACAGCCAAGCAAGATGCACTGTCCGTCCTGTTCCCGTCGAAAAAGGTGCGTATGCCCTCCTGAGACGACTAGGACAACACAAGGAAGGGGAAACGTCGGGTCAGCAAGCCAGGCAGATTGAATATGTCCTTCCAAATGATTGACTCCAATCACAGGAATTCCAAGGCCATAGCCTAAAGCCTTGGCGTAATGAACCCCCACCAGCAGCGAACCAGCCAACCCTGGTCCGTGAGTAACGGCAATGGCCCCTAAGTCATCCTTGTGGAGCTGAGCCAGCTCCAATGCTTCGGAAACGACCGTGTTAATCAGGCTAACGTGGGTTCTGGCGGCAAGTTCCGGGACAACCCCCCCAAACTTGGTATGAATGGCAATCTGGGAGGAAACAACATTTGAAAGCACCACCCCGTCCTTATTAAGGACGGCAGCAGCCGTCTCATCGCATGAAGACTCAATCCCTAAAATGGGACTTGGCTCCCATCTCAAATTAGTCGCTACCTGATAGGGATACACGGAAGGGCTCAAACATACCGAGATACTCGGGAACTGGGAAGCCTACTCAGAAAAGAGAAAAAGACTCTGCTCGCTTCTCCACCTCCACCAACTGATTAACATTTCATATTAACATTTCATACTCAGAGGGAACCACAGATGGGTACCATAACACTATACGCCTGCCATTGCCTCCTGTGGGATAAAGACAGGAGCGCCATCCCGGAGCACAACCTTGACTTTCCGGCATTCCTTGAACCGTCCTCGAATCAATTCATCGGAAAGGGGATCCCCGATTGCCCGCTGAATGGCCCGTCGCATCGGTCTGGCTCCGTACTGGGGTTCATAGCCCTCTTTTATGAGCCACTGTTTCACCTCGTCGTCCACTTCTAACTCAATCCCTTTCTCTAGCAATCGGAGGTTCAGTTCTCGCAGCAATATATCCAAAATGCTGTACAGATGTTCTTTCTCTAATTGATGGAAAACCACCACCTCGTCGATTCGATTCAGAAATTCCGGACTGAACGACTTGCGCAGTTCACTCATGACCTCTTCTTTTTTCCGGCGAGCAACTTCCTCTTCCGTGCTTTGGAAGCCCAAGGCCACTCCCTTTTGGATATTTTTGGTGCCGATGTTGGAGGTCATGATGACCACGGTGTTTTTGAAATCCACTTTCCGGCCCAGGCTGTCCGTTAGCACCCCGTCATCCAACACCTGCAGCAAGACGTTGAAAACGTCGGGGTGGGCCTTTTCAATTTCATCGAACAACACCACCGAGTAAGGACGACGTCGCACCTTCTCTGTCAATTGTCCTCCCTCTTCGTATCCCACGTAGCCGGGCGGGGCACCGAAAAGCCTGGAGCTGGTAAATTTCTCTTGGTATTCGGACATATCCACCCGAATCAGCGCATCTTCGCTGTTGAAGAGAAACTCTGCCAACGTCCGTGCCAGCTCGGTCTTCCCCACTCCTGTCGGCCCGAGGAAGATGAATGACCCAATTGGTTTTCGGGTGTCTTTCAGCCCGGCGCGAGACCGTCGAATAGCCCGAGCCACGGCGGAAATTGCCTCATCCTGACCGACGACCCGCTTGTGAAGAAATTCCTCCATCCTTAATAGTTTGTTCGATTCTTCTTCTTCAAGCTTGAAGAGCGGGATGCCCGTCATTTTTGAGACCACATAAGCCACATCTTCCTTCCCGATCACAGGCCTATTCTTCTCCTGGCTCTTTTTCCATTCTCGCTTGGAGTCTTCCAAAAGCTTGCGCAGGCGCTCCTCTTCCTCCCGATACCGGACAGCTTCTTCAAAATTTTGCATCGAGATCGACAGTTCTTTTTCACGTGACACCTTCTTGAGCTCCTGCTCCAAGGCTTTTAACTCAGGCGGCAGCGCATAGGTCTGGAGCTTCGCGCGCGAACCGGTCTCGTCGATCAGATCGATCGCTTTGTCCGGCAAAAACCGATCGGTGATATACCGATCGGATAATTTGACCGCCTCCACGATCGCTTCATCGGTGATCTCGACTCCGTGATGTTCTTCATATCGATCGCGCAAACCGCTGATGATCTGAATCGTCTCGTCCACGCTGGGTGGCTGCACGTAAATGGGTTGAAATCGCCGCTTCAACGCTCCATCTTTTTCGATGTGCTTGCGATATTCATCCAACGTTGTCGCTCCGATACATTGAATCTCACCGCGAGAAAGCGCTGGCTTGAGCATGTTCGAAGCATCAATGGACCCCTCCGCGGCACCAGCTCCCACAAGCGTATGAAGCTCATCGATGAAAATGATGATGTTGCCAGCCTGTACGATCTCCTTCATCACCACTTTCAGCCGTTCCTCAAACTGTCCGCGATACTTCGTCCCGGCCACTAATGAACCGAGGTCCAAGGCAATGACTCGGCGAGACAGCAAATTGTCGGGAACTTCCGCTTGTACGATTCGTTGAGCGAGCCCTTCGACAATCGCGGTCTTGCCGACCCCCGATTCGCCGATGAGGACAGGATTGTTCTTGCTTCTTCGGCTCAAGATTTGAAGAACTCGCTCGATCTCGTCGGCTCGCCCAATCACGGGGTCCAGTTGACCTTCTTGGGCCAACTGGGTCAAATCCCTCCCAAATTCATCCAAGGCGGGGGTGTTGCTTTTTCGGTCGCGTTCGCGCGGAGCCGATTTCCGGAGGAAGGTGACGGTCAATTGGCGAGCGGTTAGCAAGTTGGCTCCGAGACTGCGCAGAATTTTCCCTCCAATTCCCTCTTCTTCGCGCAGCAATCCGAGCAGGAGATGTTCGCTGCCAATATGGTTGTGCCCCAACAACCGGGCTTCTTCGACACCATACTCGATCACCTTCTTGACCCTTGGACTGAAGGGGATCTCCCCGAACGTCATCGTCGTGCCTCCGCCCGGCAGATTGCGCTCAATCTCTAGGCGAATTTGCTCGGTCGAGAGGCCCATTTTTTTCAAAATCATAAGAGCGATGCCATCCGACTCACGAAGGATCGCCAAGACAAGGTGTTCCGTCCCCAGGTAATCGTTTTGATGACGCTCAGCTTCCTCACGCGCAAGGATGATGATCTTGCGACCCTTATCCGTAAATCGTTCGAACATCCTGCCTCCTTCTTTCGCTCTCGGCTTCTGAGCGAGCGCACCAACCGCTCGCAACAAACCACGCGAAAAAGCTGAACTAATTTTAACCGCGGTATCTCTATGAGTCAAGGTTGCACAATAAAGAACAGCGCAACGGATGAAGATGAACGAGGTGGCGAATCACAAACCTTTTTTCAAACTGTCGTCGCGACTTTTTGACCATGGATTTGACCGTTTCCACCTCTTGTTGTTGTCGAAAAGGCACGTCTCTTCGCTCCACCCTTGATTGACAGAAAAAGAACGTCCTCGATACAATCCGCCGCCTTCTTAAACGACGGGGCATCGTTCTGTTTCCATAATCTGATTGGTGTTTTGGTTCCGCATGCAAAGCAAGACCATAGGTGTCCTGACCAAACCGCAGTCTTCAGGGATCAAACCTACTCTCCAAGGACTAGTGTGTTGGCTAAGAGAACGGTCCGCTACAGTGTTGCTAGACACGGCTGCCACCGCTCTCTTGAACGAGCAAGGCGGAGTGCAAAAATCGCAATTGGCCGCTCAAGCCGACGTCCTGATTGTCTTGGGAGGAGATGGGACGATCCTCTCCGCTGCTCGACTGGCGGCAGAGCGAGGTATTCCTATCCTCGGAGTCAACATGGGCGGCCTGGGATTCTTGACGGAGGTGCAGCTCGATGACTTGTACCGGGCGCTTGATCGGTTGTTCACCAACGATTTCGTCATCGACGAGCGATTGATGCTTCACGCACTTATCCATCGCCATGGAGAAACGGTGGCGTCCGGTACCGTCTTGAACGACGTCGTGATCAGCAAAGGCACCCTCGCCCGCATGATCGAATTAAAAATCGCGATTCGCGGGCAATTCATTACGAACCTTCGGGCCGATGGATTGATTGTTAGCACGCCAACTGGTTCGACGGCCTATTCCTTATCCGCGGGCGGCCCCATTGTGAACCCCTCCGTTCAGGCCTTGATTCTTACCCCCATTAGCCCGCACACATTGAGCCATCGCCCGTTGATTGTCCCGGCGGATGTGGAAATCGAAGTGATCCTAACGAGCAGGGATGACGGAGCCATGGCTACGTTGGACGGGCAAGTTGGAGTATCGATTGTTCAAGGGGACACGACACTCGTGCGAGTGTCCGACCGTCGAACCAAGCTCATCCGTTTCCCAGAAAGCCACTACTACGATGTCTTACGGGAGAAACTGAAGTGGGGAGATAGATAACGTCTCCGTTGGCAATGACGAAGCCGATTAGGCTCCCGCTTGTTCGATCACGCGAATCATTTCGTGATTGGAAGCGAATTTGAATTCTCCAATACAGTTAGGGTCGCCTTGATGGGCCCGCTCGGCGGCCTCGAGCGCGCGTAGCCCCTGAACGGTCACAGGGTAACTCTTCCGTTCTTTCAACTTTTGACGCAACTTCTCAAGAATAGAGGATACGTCTTCACCGGGAGTCTTGGTCGCCAAGTACCGCTCCACCACTTCAGCGCACCAGTCGCCATCGCGCTTAGCCACTCCCACGAGCCCTTCGCTGGCTTTCCTCGCCCATCCTGCCAAGAAAACGCCGTCCACAACCTTGCCAGCCGATTCGTCGTACGCTTGAAACATGGCATCGTCAGGCTCATTCCCTGTCTTATGCGGATTCGTCACAAACATACCTCCCTTGTAAGGGAGCCCCAGTGTCTCATCCACCTTGTCACCGACGGCAAAAATCACGGCATCGCAAGAGAATTCTTCATAGCGCTTGAGTCCCACCGCCACGGTCTCATCGCCCTTTCGCTCGAGCCTATTGTCTTCGAGCTCTAGTCCTCTGACACGATTGTCGTCTCTAACGAGAACTCGTTTGGGAGACGCAAGAAATCGAAAGCCCATTTTCGTTTCACTCACTTTGGGCTCGCACTTTGTGAACTCATCCAGGAGCTCCTTTAACACCTGGTCAGGATTCTGCCCCACCGCGATCAGCCGTTCCCTGATGCGATCAAACTCTTGCTTGATACCATCGAGATCCATGTTTGCGCACACGGCCCTGATCTCCTTGGGGTTGTATTTGCGCTCTGCCGGTCCACGCCGCACAATGGCGGTGACTCGCTCAATTTTTTTATAGCGGATGAGCCAATGGGCGATATCCACCATCACATCACCAGCCCCAATCACGGCAACATGGTTGCCCATCTCAAAGGGGCGATCGGCATACCCCGGCAAGCGATTAAAGTGGTACACCACATCTTTTGCATGATAGACCCCCTGCGCCGTGTCGCCCTCAACGCCGATCGCCTTGGTCCCTTGCGCCCCCACAGTAAACACCACAGCGGAAGCGCCAAGTCCCCGCACTTCCTCAACCGTGAGGTCTTTCCCATTTCCCACCGAAACATTGCCGAAATAATGAACATTCGGCTGTTCCAGCAATTCCCAATACTGTTTCTTGAGTCCACCCCGAAGTTTGAGTTTGGCCGGAAAAATGCCGTACTCGGCTAAACCACCAAATTTAATGTCCCGATTTAAAATGATCACCTCATGACCGGCCTTCGCCAGGGCACTGGTCACCGCCATTCCCGCCGGCCCGGCCCCAACCACAATGACAACGTGCGCTCGCGTTCTGCTCATACGTTGATCCTGACTTGATGGTGGAAAAAGAATGGTCACCCCCCAAAACTGCCGCGGAACTTAGCACAGCCTCTCGATCACTGTCAAAATACGGCTACCACACTTTTCTCGTAACCTTGCTCACACCATGGTGGTTCTCTACAATGATGGACGGTGGCGTGAGGAATGATGGAAGGAGGGACGGGCCGAATCTTTCCGGGCTTTTCGCTGGACTCGGTAGCGCCATTGCAGAATCGGTCATGCGCAACGGAGCCACTGATCACCAGTTGCTCATCCGTCGCCTACCGTGTAACCATCCGATGGCATCAAGACTGCCACGGTTCCAACAGCTCCTTCCTAAAATCTTTCCTCGTTGCTCCCCGGCCGATGGGTCTAGACGTCAATGGTTATGCAGTATCGGCGAATCACACGAGTGGAGGAGCTTCCTCATCGGAGCGAATTCAAGCCCGATGAGCTCTTTCTCGTGCCCACATTTGAATTAGCCGAGGTCTTGATCGCCAACGGCATAGATAGCGCCATTGTGGCCATTGACTGGCCCTCCTCTTCAGAGAAACGAGACCTCCTCCACAACCCTCCGTTATCAATTGGTTCCCTGCTTCCTCGCTGTGCCTTTCAGTTCGATCAGCCCATTCTCGTTGTTCTCCCCACGTACAATGAGCGGCAAAATCTCGAGACGGTAACGGATGCCATCCGCAAATACCTGATGACGGACATCCTCATTGTCGATGACAATTCGCCTGACGGCACAGGGGTGTTGGCGGATGAGCTCAGTCGGCGGCACCCCTTCATTCATGTGCTCCATCGTCCCCAAAAAGACGGGCTGGGCTCGGCTTATATTGCAGGGTTTCAGTGGGCGCTTGTGCGGGATTACCAACTCATCATCGAGATGGACTGCGATTTGAGCCATGCCCCCTGGGACTTGCCGAGGCTGGTCTACCACAGCACTTCGGCTGATCTGGTCATCGGCAGTCGCTATATTCGAGGCGGTAGTGTCGAGGATTGGGATGCGCGCAGGCGCCTCATTTCCCAACTTGGGAACCTCTATGTCCGAATGTTCCTCGGTAGCAGGATCCGCGATTGGACTGGAGGGTTCCGTTGTTTCCGCCGAGCGCTCTTAACCCAGATCGATCTTCAACGCGTCCATGCGAAGGGATACGTATTTCAGGTTGAGATGGCGTGGCGAGCTCTTCGCCAGCATGCACGGGTGCGAGAGATTCCGATTCGCTTCCGCAATCGAGCCCACGGCCGCAGCAAACTGGGATGGCCGACCATTTACGAGGCCATCAAGGCCGTGCCGTTGATGGCAATGGGGCGGATGGCGTCCGAATGATTTCCCTGTGTGTTTCCATATTCAATTCAAGTTATTTAATTCAAATTCAGAGAAGGGGACGAGGTGGGCCCACCCGATCCGGTCTTGGGTGAAACAGCCAATTTGCTCAAGTCGATGACCAATTCGTCCTTCGTGTTGGCAACCAGATCATCCAGCAAGCTGCTATGTTGCGGGATGATCGCTTCGGCCGGTTCAAACAGGAGGTCAAATCCTTTGGCAGCGGTAGGTCGCATCGGATATCTCCGGTCGTAGATCATGCCATAAGCGGGAATCCCATAGACGATCTTCCAGTTTCCCAACAAGATGTGCAATTCGTTTCCCCGCACGTAAAGTCCGCCCGATGTCACCATTCGGCGAAAAAACGTGAGCGGCTCGCTTAAGTAAAATGTCACCCGTTCGTTATAGCGCGCCTGCGCCAATCCTTCAGCCAACTGTTCAGATAACCACTCCACTTCTTCCTCGTCAAAAGCCGGTACAATGGGAGCCACGCCTTGGATCCATTGCTGCGGCAGAATGCGATGCTCTTGGATCCTCAGACCCGATAACACGGTCCGCATGACCTCTTTGCCCAAGGGGGCAGGATGCGAAAAATGGCCTTGCGGCCATTCCGGTAGCACGGTCTTGTCCGTTTCCAACCGCACGAAATTGACCGGGTCTTCGTAGACAATCCGGGACGGAACCTGAGGAATGGCGCAGCCGTCCATCAGAGCGATCAGAGCGACCACCATGACCGTCAGGAGCAGGAAGAATCTCGGACAGCCGTCGGATTGTGGCCCCATGTTTCACTCCCCTTCCCCTCCCTCCGCACATCACCCTTCCTCTACCGTCACCGTCATCTCGACACGTTCCACTGGGTTATCCAGCCCGTCCCGTTTCACATTGGCCACCTTGTCCACCACCTCCATCCCACTGACCACTTCACCAAACACCGTGTACTGCCAATCCAAGAAGAAGGCATCGGCGACACAGATGAAAAATTGGGATCCCGCACTGTCGGGATCACTGCTCCTGGCCATCGAGACAATGCCGCGTTTGTGGGGTTTGCTGTTGAATTCAGCCTTGATCGTATAGCCGGGTCCGCCCGTTCCATGCAGCGCACGGTTCGCTTGTTTGCTATAGGGATCCCCTCCTTGAATGACAAAGCCAGGGATCACGCGATGAAATGTGGTGCCATCGTAAAACCCCTCTCGTGCCAGCTTCAAAAAGTTCGCCACGTGATTGGGCGCGACCTCCGGGAAAAACCTGATCACAATTTCTCCCAGGGGAGTCCCCTTCGTCATAACCGAAATGGTTGCCCGCACATCTTGCTGTGGAGTGGCCATGAAGGAAATCCTTTCGTTCCCCCAAAGGGTAATCGCGTCATGTTATTCTTGAAACCGAAACGGCGCGGGTGGAGGGCCTCCTTCTAATCCCCGGTTCACCGCAATCCAGGCTATTCCATCGTCACTTCGAAAGACTCCCTCGCTGGTCCCCGCATAGAGACAGCCATCGCCGGAAACAATCAGGGTTTGAATGGATAAGCTTTTTAACCCCTTATTGATCGCGACCCATCGCTTGCCGTGATCCGAGGTTTTGAAAATACCGTTTCCCGTCGCAACAATCACGTCAGCCCCCAAGAGGACAATTCCACGAATCGAATCATTCGGGAGCCTCCGGCTGATCGGCCGCCACGTCGTTCCCCCGTCTGTGCTCCGGAAAACACCTCCGTCGAACGTACCGGCTAAGATGGCATTGTCTTGATCAATCACCAGCACCCGGATGAAGTTTTCGATCAAGCCGTCCTGACTCTTCAGCCCCTGCGGCAAGCGAACCCACCCCGACGACCGAGGAGCATAGCGAAGAACGCCCTTCCCTGACGTTCCGGCGTACAATGTGCCGTCGGGGGTACGCGCCAACGCATGGACCAACACATCGTCAAGTCCGGCAGTGACCACCGTCCACCGATTGGTTGCTTCCTCAAATCGGTACACACCATCGCCCGTTCCCGCATACAACGCATCCGCCGCCGCCATGAGCGTCTTGACCTGGAGGCGCTTGAGACCCGTGTTCACCGCCTGCCATGTCGCCCCTTCATCGCGCGACCGGAAAACACCCCCCCGCAACGTCCCCGCGTAAATGGAGCCGTCTCGACCGACCGTTAAACTCAGAATAAAGGGGTCGGTTACTCCCGTTCCGACAGCTACCCAGGTGCCACCTCGATCAACAGTGCGAAAAATCCCTTGACCAAACGAGCCGGCGAACAAGACACCGGAGTCAGTGCTCGTTAAGGCCTGCACACTGACAGGAAATCCATCCTGCTGATCGGCTCGCGTCCTTTGCCAACTGACAACCGTCTCGACTTCGAGGTTGACATCGACGCTATTTGTGTTTCCCTCATCCGCTCCCGTAACGGAGGGAACAATCACCAGCAGCCAAAGCCCAACAGCCGTAGCGAGCCAGTAACATCGCTGGCCCCTCTGCAAGTCAACCGAGTGGCTCATCATCGTATTCGAGTCCCGGCGGTTCCCACCGGAATATCGGGGTCGAGAGGCAGGTCGATACGATGTTTGGCGCGACGTCCAAACAACCGAGCCCCCCAAATCCCGATCTCATACAACAGCATCAGCGGGACGGCCATAAGCAACATGGTGAACACGGTGGCATCAGGGGTGACAACCGCCGAGATAATCAGCGCTCCTAACACAGCATGCTTGCGGTACCGGGCAAACGTCTCCGCCGGCACCACCTCTGCAATTGACAGCAGGGTCATGGCAAGGGGCAACTCGAACGCGAAGCCGAATATCAACAGAAATTTAACGTTAAAATCAATGTAGGTTCCCACGCTGAGCTGAGGCGTGACATCTCGATCAAGGCCAAAGCTCACGAAAAAATCAATGACCAGGGGCAGGACGACAAGGTTGCAAAAAATCATCCCCAGCGCGAAAGAGCCGCCGGCAAGGCATAACAATGGAATAGCCCATCGCCGCTCGTTCGGAAGGAGCGCCGGCGCGATCAACTGCCAGCCTTGATAAAAGATGACGGGCAAACTCAAGATCACGGCGGCAAGAAACGACACTTTGATCGAGGCAAAGAGTGCTTCTGTGGGACTGTAAAAGACAAGCTGGTTACGAAATGGCTGATTCAGCCAGGCCATGAGCTCGGCCGAAAACGAAAAGGTGAGCACCAACCACCCGAGGATCGTTGCTCCTATAATCAGGAATCGACGCTTAACGGTTCGAAGATGGGCGGCAAAGGGATAACTAACGGAAGAATCCATGGCAAATTCAGCCGCCGGACAACACCGGCGGCCATTTTTTCTTTCTCTAATTAATTAATGATTCGTCACGATCTTCTTCTTAATGGGTGGAGGCTTCATGGGCCACCGACTGATAGTGGTGGCGGTATTCTCGGATCAGGGCCGCAATCCGATCCTTTTTGGCCAGCTTCTCCTTCTGGATTCGTTTCTTCTCCATCTCCTCCGCTGGCGTCAAGACATGTCGCTTCTGAAGCTCACTCAATTCACGATCCAAACGGTGGTGACTCTCTTCCAACTCTCGAAACTCCGGATTGGATTGGCGCAGCTGTTCCACGATGAACTCGTCCGTTGGCATACGCACCTCCTGGTTGATGTTTCATACGCTCATCCGCTGAACCTCTTTCCTCACCGGCCTTCGTTATCCCTCTGCCACCCCCCTTCCACCTGCCGCGGTGGTATTCCCACTGGCAATGCCAGTGGATTCATCTCCATCAACACAGCATCCTCAGTCGGATTTGAATAATAGCCGCGACGGATCCCCGTCGAGAAAAAGCCCAAACCTTGATACAGTCGTTGTGCCGCTTCGTTCGAACTCCGCACTTCCAGCATTGCGCGTGAAACCCCTCGTTGACGCCCCCATTCAAGAGCCACGGTAGCAAGCGCTCGCCCGACGCCCTGTCCCCGTTTCGATTCCCTCACGGCAAGCCTCATCAATCGAAGCTCTTCAAACACCACCCAAAAGCAATGAAACCCGATCAGATTCCCATCTCCTCCTTCAGCTCTCTCTCGCCGCACGGCGACCAACACGTGGGAGAACGGATTGCCGAGCAACTCAGCCTCCCACATTTTGCTCGTCCATGGGGGTGAGAAGCAAGCGCGATCGAGTTCCACAAGCGCGGGCAGAAAATCTGCCGTGGCCGGTATAATGTCAAACTCACCGATCACGTGACGTTTCCAGCTATCCTTTTAACAATTTAACAATTTTTGGCCTGACGCCTTCGAGCCTGACGACGGGCAATTTTGGCCGTGACCCGCTCTTGTCGCCGCACCGCGGGCGAAATACCTCCCGACTGCTCATAAACGATCTCTGCCTCGGCCCGTTGTACATACAGTGGCACAACAGAGTTACCGGCTGTCTCTCCAACTCGTAACTTCCGTAAGCCGAGCAATCCCACGGCCACCGCGGATGGTCGCTCGCAACCTTCCGGAGCTGGATGAAATATGATTGATGGATTCGCCCGCGCACGGATTCGCCCCCCCATTGTTGACCACCCCTCCCCAAACGCCATCGTATCAGTGTCAAGAGTGGCGCCCACCGCTTCGGGGGGGCCAACGCGTTCGCTTATCACACGTTCAAGCTGTCCCTCCGCTCCCCTTTTAAAAAGGGCCCAATACAGTTCACCACTCCGCCCCGTCAACATGGGACAGAGAAGCGAGGCTGTGGATGCTTGCTTCTGTACCATGAATGCCATGGCCTCCAGCGTCGGAACCACCGTCAGCGGCAAACCGGTGGCCGTCCGCAATCCAAGGCAGGTCGCCAGCCCCACACGAATGCCGGTAAACGAGCCAGGGCCGATGGAACAAGCCAAGCCGTCGAGATCAGTCAGTGATAGCCCAGTTTGTTCAAGCATTCGATCAATGGTGGGCAACAGGGTGAGTCCGTGCCCTCCACTCACCTTGTGCTCTTCCTGAGCCACCACACCCTCTTCCTCAACGATCGCGACACTTTGCCATGATGTTGCTGTTTCCACCGCCAGAATTTTTTCTCTTTTCACAATGCTTCTCCCAACTCTTCGGTCCTGATCGGTTGATTAGGCAGAATTTCATGGAACGTGATCTGGATGCTCCCCTGGCCTTGCCCATCTTCGAGAACGATTTTAAACGGCCGAATCAGGACACCATCCGTTTCCAAATCTATCCCCCGTCTCACAGCCACCCCCACGGGGCGGAAGTCCTCATAATGGATGGTCGCATCAATCTCCCCACTCCGTCCCAGCCGGTCTTCTTGGACAACCAGCAACGTGCGGCGGTCAAACCACAAACGGCGAACCGGTCTGGTGTCACCGCTATTGTTTCGCTTGCCAGCATAGACTTCCAATCGATAGCGGTCCCCTTCTTCCTCCACGCGCACTGTTTCTTCGCTGGTGATCATCCCTGTGCCCAATATCCCGCCAACCGCCCATGCACTCAGTTGAACCGGACGAGCCAGAGATTGTTCCTCCTTTAATCCCGATGAAAACTCCCCCGATAAGAACTCCGATGATCGGCCCCTCAACAATCGTCCCATGGTCGGCAGACGAAGCAGGTAGAAATCGTCTGTTTGGATAAATTCAAACAACTCGCTCCCCATAGGGGTAAATCCGCGCAACCGCATAGCGTGAGGCCGACGGTAGTACACAGCCCCTTCAACCCGCGAGGCGATGGGAAACCAGCCGCCACGGACCTTCGCCGTAAACAACCCTTTGAGGGATGAGATCGCCATCTCCCGCTGACGAAGCAAGGAAGCCAATTCCTCCGCTGTGGCTCTTCGAGGCGGGATGGCCTGTTGAGTGAAGACTCCCACACATCCCGATACAAAGGCCATTACCCCTATCGCGACCAGGACAATCCCGATAGCAGTCCGTTCACTTTTCATTCGTCTCCGATCTCATTCACCGTGTTTGATTTATCGCCCAACATTGCTGAGGTCATCACCACATCCAATGCCTCACGGATATCTGCGCTGCCAATCAATTCCATACCCTCGACCAAATCAAGTTTGGCCAGGTTCCGCTCGGGGAGCAGACACCGCTTAAATCCCATTTTGGCCGCCTCGCGGATCCGAAGTTCCGCTTGGCTCACAGCTCGCACTTCGCCTCCCAGGCCAACTTCGCCTACCACCAACAAGCTGTATTCGACAGGGACATCGCGCAAACTGGACATCACGGCCGCAACAATCCCGAGATCCGTCGCCGGTTCATCGATCCGTAGGCCGCCGACAACATTCACGTAGACATCGTGTCCCGAGAGCCGCACGCCCAACCGTTTTTCCATCACAGCCAACAGCATCGCCACCCGATTCAGATCAACACCGTTGGCGACTCGTTTCGGCATAGCATACCCGGTCTCAGAAACAAGCGCTTGCAATTCGACCAAGATGGGTCTGCTGCCCTCGAGACTGCAGACGACGACGGACCCTGTGCCTCGCGGAGGACGTTCAGCCAAAAAAAGTTCGGACGGATTACTGACTTCTTCAAGCCCGGTGTCCTTCATCTCAAACACGCCGATTTCGTTCGTTGAGCCAAAACGGTTTTTTACCGCCCGCAGCACGCGATAACTATGGCTTCGATCACCTTCAAAATACAGGACGGTGTCCACGATGTGTTCCAGCAAGCGAGGCCCGGCAATGGCCCCTTCCTTCGTGACATGACCGATGATAAAAACCGGCACACCGGTCCGTTTCGCGAACCACATCAATTGACCGGCGACTTCCTGCACTTGGCTGACGCTGCCGGGAGCCGATGTTACATGCTCCGTATAGACGGTTTGAATGGAATCCACCGCCAATGCAGCAGGCCGAACCTCTTGGACCGTTTTCAAAATCCCTTCCAACGACGTTTCCGCGAGGATCAACAGACCAGGATGATCAATCCCCAACCGCTGGCCGCGCATCTTGATCTGACGAGGCGACTCTTCGCCCGAAACGTACAGAACGGGAGCTTCTGCCGTGATAAGCCTCGGCAGCGCCTGCAGCAACAACGTGGTTTTGCCAATGCCGGGGTCGCCACCGATTAACATCACCGCTCCCGGTACCACACCCCCTCCCAGCACACGGTCGAATTCTCCGATGTGCGTGAGGCAGCGTTCTTCACCCACCACTTCGATAGCGCTGATGGGGGTCGCTCGCGCTTCGGCAACCAGCGGCGACACGGGCCGGCCTTTTCCCGTTGCCGCCTGGCGCTCTTCTTTCATCGTATTCCAGCCGCCACAATCAGGACAGCGTCCTAGCCATCTCGGTGCGCGATATCCGCACGTTTGGCAAACAAATGTGGTTTTCGCTTTCACGCGACCGACCTACAAGAACTGCACTTCGAAAACTGCCCTCCGATGCAAGACCTCTTTCAGACAATCTTAGAAGAAGGGCCTCCTCGAAAGAAAGGATCGAGAGAAACGATGGAGGAACACCGGCCTACCAAAAGCCGCCTCTATCTAACCTCTAACTAAATCGAAAATGGGGCAAGCCATCAGCCACGCGGCCAAGACCGATCCATCGCCTATTCCTATTAATGGGGGATAGTTTCGGAAAACCCATGAAGAATGATAACTCCAGCAATGATCAAGACTAGACCGACAATTGCAGGGCCATCTAGCGCCTGTCCAAAGATTATCCACCCAATCAATGCGATGAAAACCATGCCGACACCAGACCACACGGCATAGGCCACTCCCACAGGAATCGCCTTTAATGTTAGCGAGAGAAAATAGAAGGCAGACGAGTAACAGATGATGACAATAATAGAAGGCCACAGACGAGACCCTCCGTCAGACACTTTGAGTGCCGAGGTCCCAATCACTTCGCTGATAATGGCCACCATGAGAAATAGCCAATGCTCCATGGGTATCTCCTCGAGTATCTCCTCGGAGTATCTCCTGTGAGTCGCTCTTTCCGAAAGACAAGATCATCCTCGGCCGTGTTGCCCGGCACATGAACATGAAGAGCGCAGAAGCAAGAGAATGTGCTCGGCAGCGAGGATTTCTCTTGATTGCTTCGCTCCCCTTCCTCAGAAAAATCAAACCAGCAGACAGCAGAGTTCGGACCAGAAACACGACAGGTCTTATCCACTCCTGACCCGCCTTCCAGCGATGATCCGTGATGACGACCTGCTACCTCCGCGTTCCGATCACTCGCTTTATGATTCCGCTCCCAACCTTGTGTTCCATTGGGTCGAAGCCTTGCCCGAAGGGATCCAGGCTTTCATCCCTGCATCTGGTGAAAATCCCCACGCCGCCGGCACAAACCAGGAAAGAAGATGTCTTGCAAGATGCCGGGATCACACCGAAGGATTTCAAAAAGCCTCCTGCCCCGAGTCCCAGTCTTGAGGGATGGAACCACCTTCATTCATGGTGGGGGTCCATGAAAACCATCGTTTTGACCACAACCGCCATCCAGAGCGACTCGCAACTTTTGTGAGCATCGTTCTCGCAATGATGGTGAACAGAGAGGCTCGTTCTGAATAAGTACAAGACGCTGCGGAAGGCACGGTAGGCTGGCAGCTCCTCCGTCCTCAGAGGACGGGAAATCTTGCCCATCATTTAGATTTTTTTCCTCACCTCTTTCCAATCCTTGGCTACGCGAGTTTTTGGAGGAACTTCTCCTGACGGTTCAGGCACCATGATGGCTGCCAACCGGCGTTCGAGAAAGGTTTCGACAAACACCTTGGATCGGCCGATGCCGACTTTCAGCGTCTTCCATCCCGCCTCTCGTAGTGCATCCAGTTTCTCGCCCAACATCCCCCCGGATGGGAGCACCAACACGTATCCAGGGGGAAACTGATGCTGGGCCAGCCATGTCCTGGTTTGATGTATCACGCGGAATCCGTCCGCATCAGGAGATGGCAGCCAGGCAACATAGATGACACGATAATAAAACTGGGTTAACTTGGCGAGCTCTTGCGCAGCATCGGGCATCGGTTTCCAATCCAAATCCCGTGTCGCACCAATCAGAGGAAGGGGCAGAGGAACGGGGAGCCGAGCAGTCGGTTGTTCCATCAAGGAAGCCAACTCCACCACGAGGATAGGATCCCGCTGCTCCCACACAGCGAGATGAGCTTCGCCCTCCACCGGCAACACCCGCGAACTGTTGCCGAGGCGAACGCGAACCCGTATGGTGGAACCTTTTTGCCCTTGTTTTGGCGGGCGATAGTGCAGAAAAACCTTGCCATCACCACCGGTCATCCCCCTGGCGACAACGTTGCCGTTGATCAGCAGTTCGATCGGTTCCCCCCCCAACCCCGTCATAGCTATTCCAGTGCTGGCGGTGAGGCGAGCTTCAATGGTGGCCAATTGGCCAGGAATGGCTAGGGTGTCTTTAACGAGGATCGTTGCGTCTGTTTTGGTCGCGGCAAAGGCGACGGTCGTGATACAAAGCAGGACGATTACTAGCCCCACAAGGCGGCCTGTGCAAGAAACCCTTGCCCGAGCCGCGTCACCATAGTGGGACCACGACGCGCACGAAGCACTCACTACGCCTTTAAGGCAGCCAACACCTGATCGGCGTGGCCGTCCACCTTCACCTTGCGAAAAATGGCCTTGATCCTTCCCTCAGGGTCAATAATGAACGTACTCCGTTCGATGCCCCAATATTTTTTTCCGTACATGTTTTTCTGCTTGTACACCCCGTAGGCCTTGGACACGCGCGCGTCTTCGTCACTGAGTAACGGAAAGGGCAGGCCGAATTTCTTGATGAACTTCTGGTGCGACTCTTGACTGTCTAAACTGACCCCGATGATTGTTCCGCCCGCCCGCATGATTTGCGCTTCCGTATCGCGAAAATCACAGGATTCTTTCGTGCATCCGGGGGTGTCATCCTTCGGATAAAAGTACAGCACCACTTGTTTGCCTCGAAACTGTTGAAGGGTCACAACCCTTCCGTCCTGATCCGGAATCCCAAGTTCCGGAGCCTGATCTCCGATTGCCAGTTCTTTCCCCATAAGACAATATCCCCATCAAAAAATGATGTTGCCGTCACCGAGACATTCCCCCGAACGTGGGCCGCCCTGTTCCGTAAGGACGTTCCCCTCTTTGTTTTCTGACCTCGGGATCGCCATACGGCGCTAAGGCTGGAGAATCCCAAATCACCTTGTCCCCCGGAGCAAGATTTGCTGCTTCAAGAAAATGGTGTCGGGCAACCGCCGCCTCTCCCAGCGCATTGAGGGCCAGCGCGTAATTGTAATGGGCCTGCCCTGAGTCCGGTGCGGCCGCCATGGCTTGCGCAAAGTACCTCTTCGCTTCCTCAAATTGTTGAGCCTGGTATGCCTTGGTCCCCTCTTCCGTCCAAGCAATCGCGTCGCGGCTAACTGTCGCACCACTTAGAGCCAAGGGAACGAGCGGTTTTCGTTTCAACGAACAGCCGTCAGCTTCGGCCACCAACACGACCAAACTCACAAGCAAGAATCGCTTGATGCCGCCGTCCATGCTGATTGCCTCCCTTCCGTTCTGGTTTCTACCTCTGGAGCGACACCGAGGCCCCCCTTCTTACACTTGATCGTTCTTACACTTTTCGTTTCCGAGCTTCCTCTTCAAATATTTTCCGGTACAAAATTTCCCACTCCGTGCTGCCTTCAACAATCCTCCGTGAATAGGACGCCAGCTTCGACCGCACCTTGCGATCGATCTCTTCCTCTTCTGCCAACTCCGCAACGAGCACCCGTTTGATAGTTTTCAACATCCGCTCGCCGTCGCTTTTCACCATGACCCCTGGATGGCGCATTACCTCCTGCACAATCACATGAGACAAGTGGGTGACCTTCTCGTTGCTTAACACTTCCATCCCCTCTTCTGGAATGTCCCCGGCATAAACGGATCTACAGGACGAGCCCTCGCTCACGAATTAGTTTCTGTTTGATGAGATGAAACATCTTTTGATAATCAACCTGCCCCTCTTCGATCTGTTTTTCATAGGTTGCGAGGATCCGACGAACCTCGGCGTTCAAACGATCCTCCACCGACAATTCATCAGTGATAGCCCGGTCAAGCGCGTCGACCAGAGAACGACGATCACCGGCAAGAGCGATGTCGCCAGCTTCTTCAAGATGTCCTACCACCTGTTCAGCTATGTGCCGGACACGCTCTTTGGAGAGGCGCACGGCTCGTCTTTTCACTCCTCGATACGGTCAAGACAGATGGTGGAAGCCCCGAGGGCATGCCGCAATACGGTCGCGTCTCCCAGGACTCGCCCGATCACATTCACCCTGTCGGCAGGAACGGGATCATCGCCGACACTCATCGGCGTTCGTCCGAAGAAGATCGCCAACACACGGCCGACGCCCCAGTAGGCAATGTCGCCGATTCGTACCTTCGTGGTGGCAGTCTCACGATAATCGGTCACACCCGGCAGGTGACAATAGAATTCCTCACCCCATGCGTGAACCGGTGCTTTGTACGGAAGCATGGCGTAGAGCTGCTCGGCGGTCTTCGTGTCTTTGAGTTCGGCGTCGAGCTGCACTGCTCCCACCACAATACGGATGCGCTTGGGCGACGGCGCCATGAAACGACAAACGTCGTGGGTTATGGAATCAACGTGCCTACAAACAGGAAGGCTGTGGCAACTCTAGCTTGTCTCCTGTCCGAAATCAAGGCTACAATCCACCTGTGTTGACGTCCACCTTCATCTTTCTCCATGGCGTGGGGATCGCCACCGAACGCCGCTGGTGGCGGGAAGGATTGCTCACCTGGCAGGCATTCATGGCACAACCCGCTGTCGCAGGCGTCTCCTCCGAGCACAAAAGTCTCTATGACCGGGCGCTGGTCCTTGCCCAGTCAGACCTGCAAGATGGCAACCTGGGAGGACTGGCATCACGAATCAAGAAACACGAACACTGGCGGTTTTACGATCAGTGTCGGCCCAACATTCTCTATCTCGACATAGAAACCACCGGCCTTTCTCCATATGATCCCGCCAGCGTCGTGACCGTTGTTGGCCTCTATCGCAATGGCCGAACTCTTACCCTCGTCAGGGATGAAACCCTGTCAACCGAACTCCTCCAAGCCGAACTCGATCAATGTTCATTGCTCGTGACATTCGGCGGGACGACATTTGACCTCCCCTACTTGCACGCGCACTTTCCCCAGCTCCGCTTTCCTGCCCCTCATTTTGACCTCTGCCTGGCTTGCCACCGCCTTGGACTGCGCGGAGGCTTAAAACGTCTTGAGCAGACAATGGGAATGACCCGGAACCCCGCCCTGGCGGGACTTGATGGCAGTGATGCGGCCCGCCTGTGGATGCAATGACGCCAAGGCCACCAGGCCGCGCTCGATATGCTTGTCGCCTACAACACCGCTGACACAGAAAATCTTGTCCCCCTTGCGGACCTCGTCTATAAAGAAATGCGGGCGCGGTTTGGTCCTGAATCGGTAGAGAATGCCTCCTCACCCGTGACGAGCACCAACAAGGCAGGTTCATCGTTCTCGCCATGAGCAGCATGAGCAGATGGGTCGGTGTCGGCCGCAGTGAAATCGGTTTGGTTCGCTCTAGCAACCAGGATGCCTATGTACTGATGGACCAATTGGGGCTCTGGGCCGTCGCCGATGGGATGGGGGGACATGTCGGTGGCGATATTGCAGCTCAGACAGCCATTGATTCCATCAAAACAAGGATCTGGGCGTCGGCCGAAGACCTCCGGGGAGACTCGCTCCACGATCCGGCTGCGTTCTTGTCCGACTTGCTCCACCACGCCCATACTGCAATCCTGGAACGGGTGCGCCGTGAGCCCTCACTCAAGGGAATGGGTACTACCATTGTGGTACTATTGATCCGCCCACACCCAACGCCCGTCGCCCATGTGGCACACCTTGGCGACAGCCGCGCATACCTCTTTCGAGCCGGCGAGTTGGTCGCGCTGACACGCGATCATACGCTGATCGAAAAATATCTGGAGCGGGGCATTCTTTCCCCTCAAATGGCGCAGACCCATCCAGATCGGCACGTTCTCACCCAAGCCTTGGGTGTGTCTTCATCCATCCGACCATCGATTTCGCTTTGTCCGCTGCAACCGGATGACCTCCTCCTGCTCTGTTCTGACGGCTTGACCAAAATGGTGGATGACAATCGGATTCGCGAGATCTGCTCGAAGATGCTGGGAGATCCTTTTCGTATCTGCGACAGTCTTATCGCTGCTTCGCTCGACGGCGGAGGTCTGGATAATGTCACAGTGGTCGTAGTTGGTCACGTGTAGGGCGCTCCCGACTGCTCGTGAGTCAGAATTTCTTTCCCCACGGTTGACAAGTCGCCGCGGAACCGTGTAGCCTCCCCATTCATTCTTTGATGACTTTCCTCTCGGGGAAGAGTTCACTCACAGGGAGCTAAAGGATATGCATCGTTTTGATGTGTGGGTGTGCTGCTTATCCGCTCTACTGACCGTTTCATCGGTTTCATCGCCCGTCGTGGTAGAAGCGACCGAGCCGGACAATCCGGAAGCCGTCATCCGTCGGTTGGTGCAAGCCAATGCCGAAAAGGATTTGGGCACCATTTCCCACCTGATGGCGCACGATGCCGACATTACCAGTTATTCCGTTGGAGGACGAAAATACGTCGGGTGGTCCGAGTTTGAGCGGGAGATGCGAGAAGAATTCGTGAACGTCGAAAAATTGGAAATTCCGATCCGTGAACTGAATGTCTGGAGCAAGGGGGACATTGCATGGTTCTCCATGGAATTGGACTACATCCGATATGTCGGCAAGGGGGAGAAGCAGACCAGAACCGTGCTGCCTCTCCGGGAGACCGGCGTTCTGGAGCGGCGAAATGGACAATGGATTTTGCTGAATTTTCATGAGTCGTTCCGTTCCGCCCAGATGACTCATCCGGTCGCAGAATCGCCTGCAACACCAACCCAACAGGTCTTGATCAGCAATCCCTCAGCATCAGCCATGCCAGACCTTAGTGGCGAGTGGGATATTCTCGAGGTTGAAGACAATAAACGTTACAAGGCGACACTGGATAAAAACGGAAACGGTCCTTATACCCAACACGGGGGACGCTTTGTCACGACGAAATTTGCCGATCGTCTCTGGCAAGGAACCTGGCACCAACCAGGTAACGATCGCGAGGGCGGATTTGAGCTTCTCCTCTCGGAGGATGGCATGGAGGCGAAAGGGATCTGGTGGTATACCCGCGTAGGGAAACACACCGGAATCCCCCCTCGGGAACACGGGGGAACTTACGAGTGGAAACGGGTGACGCCTCCTAACTCTGCACGGGGATCTGTCCAATGATTCCCCAAGCATTCTATTGCTTTTTCCATCGCATTCTTCATTCGAACACTCCACGGAGTCCGGTTCAAAACACGGTCATTCTTTCAGTCTGTGGGAGGTTATATGCGAAGAGTCCTAAGCGCTTTGCCATTGGTCTTCTTGATGAGTTCTTCCGCCTATGCGGATGGCATGCACCAACATGACCACCACGCAGTCCCCACCCTGAAGAAACAAGTCCCCTCAAGAATTACTTACGGCGAAAACTCCGCTACGCTGACCTTCGGCCCCCTTGATCTTCCCACCGGCCACAATGAAGGTGACATGGGCGACTCTATTCCACGATTTCACTTTCAATTGCCAGAGGACAAGTATTTGATCGGGTTTAAATCGGCCCTGACCACGGTGGATGGCAAAGAACTTCCCAAGAACTACCTCCACCACATCTTGATGATCAACAACAGCAAACCAAGCTTGACTTGTCCTGGCGAGCCGCTCTTCTTCGGAGGAGCCGGCCTGGAAATGGCCGAGACCCGCTTCCCTGACGGGTACGGCGTCAAACTCGCCAAGGATGACCGACTTATGACGGTGGTTGCTTTCTACCATGGCGCTCCTCCCACCAAGAACGTCGTCGCCACGTTTACCATGTATTTTGCGCCCAAAGACCAGCACATTCAGGAGTTGGATGTCTATCAGGTCGGCGTGAACATCGTGTGCTTCACCAAGTTTGGGGATCGCCCGCCCGATCAAACGGATGAAGGCATCGAGATCAAGCCGGGGGTTCAAGTTCACACCGCCCCCCTCAAGTTCAGCATCGACGGATGCGTCAAGTTCGCCTATCCTCACGGTCATGACGAACTGCTCATGATCGCCCTGGAGAACAAAACAAAAAAACAGACCTTGCTCCGAACTGTTCCCGATGTTGAGCGGGATGGAACCCTGCGCGAGTTTCTCCCTCACCAAATTTATCGAGACAGCCACGGGTTTCCGGTGAACACTGTCGATGACTATGAAATGGTCATGGTTCACCACCATCCGTTGGAAAAGTCCGAACCTCAACATGGAATGGGTAACTACCTCCTCTACATGACGCGAGGAACTTGCCCTGACCCAAACAAAACAGCTGCCGCTCATTGACTTCATTGTTACGGAGGGGAGGGCGGACTGACCTTCGTCCGCCCCCTCCCGCACCACCCCCTTACACCAGGCACAGGCTTCCCATCTGAAACAGCATCTTGTTCATCGCAAAAGTGCTAAGCGGTCTCTTGCCTCTCTAGCCCGCTTTGCATTCGAACATTCCCCGATAAGCGGAAGCCTCAAACGTTGGGAGGCAAGGCGGTCTCGACATTCCTCTCTTCTCCCGAACCCATTTCCATGACGTGGATCCGTGCAAAGCCAACGAGTTGCACAAGACTTGTGTTAAGCACATCAACACAGGACTTTCCTGCACCGTCCGACGTTGAACATTTCCCGCCTCAGGAAACTATTGCGCTGTCCTTCCATGCTCGGAGAAAAATCCCAATCCGCTGGCTCAAATAGGCTTTGGCAGGTATACTTCTTTTCGTCAACCACGAGCTGGATTTGGCACGTTTGGCAAACAGGTTTCAGCATTCGTCGGCGATCATCAACAAAGCATCGAGTCACATCAATATGAACGTGTGCTCCATCCTTTCCTGTCCTCCATGAGCATCTATCGTGCTCTGAAGAACGATGCCGGTCGAGGCATCTGGAAATTTCTCGATCATGTGCACGACTTTTTGCAAGACATCGGGCGGCAGACAACCCTGTCTTTGCTAACGGAGCGCATCTTGAGAGAATTCATGACCCGGACACAATGCCGCTACGGGCTGCTCTATGTGAGGGATCAAGAGGCTCCCGGCCAGTATCGGCTTTTGTCATCGGCAACCGATGAAGACGATCACCAGTCCGTGATGCCCTCTACGCTCTCATTGTCTCATCCCATTGTTCATCAACTGGCCCATAGCTTGGACATCATCGATTGGGTTCTTCGAGATGATGGAAGCCTCGCTCTCAAAGAACCATCACCATCGCCAACGCCGGCTAACTTGGCGATCCCTATGATCAGCCGTGATCGAATGATCGCCTTCGCTCTTCTTCATGCCGATCGCAACTCCCCAAGGCGTCACTCCTTGCCCGATGTCTTGCTCAAGACTATCGCCCAGGGAGGAGCGAACACCCTGGCCTCGCTACTCGGCGTGGATGGTGGCATCCACATTCAACCTTCAGATCGGCGAGCAGAACGGTTACGGTCCCTTGAGACACTGGCTAGGGGATTTGCTCACCAAATCAGAAATCCCCTGACCTCTATCAAAACCTTTATTCAGCTCGCTCCAGAACGAAAGGATGACGCCGCGTTTCTCCGGGAGTTTAGCCAGGTGGCTCTTGGCGATATTTATCGCATTGAACGATTGATCAATGAGATTTTGGACTACAGCCGCTCTCTGGAGCCCCAATTGGCTGAGGAAGATATCAATGCCATTGTCACCTCCTGCCTGTATCTGCTCGATCCCCATGCCCGCGACCGCGGAATCATCATCGAACAACAGTTGGCGCCAG
>JANDJC010000030.1 GCA_024331045.1 Nitrospira sp. | reverse complement strand
AGAAAGGGAAGCCGTGGTGTGGGAGGGGCGGATATGAAACGAGCCAAAGTCACCGTGGTGGGCGCGGGCAATGTGGGGGGAGCAACCGCTCAGCGGTTGGCCGAGAAAGACACCTATGAAGTCGTCTTGGTTGACATTGTCGAGGGAATCCCCCAGGGCAAGGCCCTCGATATTTCTCAGGCGGGACCGATCTGCGGTTACAGCACCCGTGTGATCGGCACGAACGGCTATGCCGAAACGGCCGGATCAATGATTGCCGTGATTACCTCGGGCATGCCGCGAAAGCCGGGAATGAGCCGGGATGAGTTGCTGACCACCAACGCCAAAATTGTCAAATCTGTCGTGTCCGAATTAGTGTCCCGATCGCCGGACATCATTCTGATTCTCGTCACCAATCCCCTGGATGCCATGGTCCATATGGCGCTCCGGGTGAGCGGGCTGCCCAAGTCACGGGTGATCGGCATGGGGGGAGTGCTGGACTCAGCCCGCATGCGGTTGTTTATTGCGGAGGAATTGAATGTGCCAGGGCCGGATGTCCAAGCCATGGTGCTTGGTGGGCATGGCGACACGATGGTGCCGCTCCCGCGCTACACCACGGTCAAGGGAACGCCCGTCTCGACTTTTATGTCGAAAGAAAAACTAGACGCGATCGTTAAGCGTACGCGCGATGGTGGAGCGGAGATCGTCGGTCTCTTGAAGACCGGCAGCGCCTTCTACGCGCCATCGGCGGCGGCGGTGGACATGGTGGAAGCGATCTACAAGGATGAAAAGCGGGTGATGCCCTGTTCCGTTCTCTGCGAGGGGGAGTATGGTCTTAAGAATGTCATTGTGGGGGTGCCGGTTCGGATTGGACGGGCCGGAGTTGAGGAAATCGTAGAATACGATCTTGAGCCTAACGAGCGGGCGGCGCTGGCTGCCTCGGCCAATGCCGTGCGGGAATTATGCGCGAGGGTCGATGAATTGATGGCATAAGGGAGCGACGGGGATCGGGGATCTGGAAGAAGAGGAATGGGGACTCAGTCAACGTGGAAGAGGCGGCCTTCGGGTGAGGTGTCCCGCTGTGCGCCTGGTTGTGTGAGCCGGCCGACTTGACATTGAGAGAACGACTGAAGTAGGGGAAGAAGCAAGCACAAACTGTGTTTCTAACCGTGTGACGAGGAGGATTATGAAATTTCTGGAAGATCCATTGCAGACCATGGCCGCGGGGTTTGCACTGTCGGTTGTGTTAATCTTCGTGTACTTGGGCTTGACCGGCATCAGCGCTGGAGAGGCCGATTGGCCTCAGATGATTCTCCGATGGATTCATTTCCTAGCGGGGATCACATGGATTGGGTTGTTGTATTTTTTCAACTTGGTCAATGCCGCCTTTTTGAAAAGTTTGGATGGGCCGACCAAGAACATTGTCATTCCCAAACTCATGCCCACCGCACTCAACTGGTTCCGTCATGGGGCTACGGTGACGGTGATCGCGGGCGTGCTCCTGTACGGCATGATGTACCATAAGGGCGGCACGGGAGCTGTGGCGCTGGCGATTGGAGGATTGCTGGGCATCATCATGATGGGCAACGTGCATGGGATTATTTGGCCCAACCAAAAAAAGATCATCGCTGCCGTGACCGCCGCCGCGCAGGGGACTCCTCCACCGCCCGAGATGGCGCAGTGGGGTCGGACGGCGCTGCTGGCCTCTCGTGTGAACTTCATGCTGTCGATTCCCATGTTGTTTTTCATGGGAGCCGGGAGCCACTTTCGATAACGGTCGCCTCTGGTCGCCGGTGGGAGCCTCCCACCGGCCCGTTTCTCTTTCTCCCCCTCTCTTGCCCCTCTATGCCTAGGGATCAATGGGGCTCCTAGCCGGGGGAAGTGAACGATTGGGGCCTAGGCATGGGCGGTTGCCTTGACGGAGTGGGAAAGGGGCCCGTATAGTGCGGGCGGAGGGACTGTGGCGGCAACACATCAATAAAAACGCATCGTGAAGAGCGGAGCCCGTGATGGTGATCGGTGAAGAACCTCGCCTGGTCCAGCGTTTGGAAGGCGAGCCGTGGGAAATTGACGGCTACTTGAAAGTCGGGGGCTATGAAGCGTGGAAACGGTGCGTGAACGAGTGGAGTCCCGCTCAGGTGGTTGAAGAAATCAAACGATCCGGTCTGCGGGGACGAGGGGGGGCGGGGTTCCCCACAGGAGTGAAGTGGGACAAGGTGCTCAATCATCGGGTCCGCGAACGGTATTTTGTCTGCAACGCCGGTGAACATGAACCAGGGACATTCAAGGACCGCCATTTATTGCGAATCCTGCCCCATCAGTTGATCGAAGGGTGCCTGATTGCGTCTCATACCGTGGGAGCAAAGGCAGCTTTTATTTATGTCAATCACGAGTATCAAGAAGAGCGGGAAAATCTAAAGAAAGCCCTGGAGCAGGCGAAGGCGAGAGGATTTCTAGGCACCAACGTCTTCGGCAGCGGCGTAAATATCGATCTCCAGATTTTTGAAGGATATGGGAGCTACGTAGCGGGTGAAGAGACCGCGATGCTGGAATCCATGCAGGGGCGCCCGGCCATGCCGAGGCAAAAACCGCCCTTTTATCCGACGGACTTCGGCCTCTATGGGAAGCCTACGTTGGTCAACAACGTCGAGACGCTCTGCAACGTACCGCGGATTCTCCAAAAGGGAGCTGCGTGGTTTACTCAAGTGGGAACCGAAAAGTGTCCGGGCACGATGATGTTTTCGTTAAGCGGCGCTGTCAATCGACCCGGTGTGTATGAGATGCCCATGGGTGTCACGATCCGGACGTTGATCGAACAGTGCGGGGGGGGAGTACCGGCTGGCCGCAAGGTGAAAGCGGTCTTCCCGGGGGGGCCGGCTTTTTCCATGGTGACAGCGGATCAATTGGATCTTCGCATGGACTTCGATTCGCTGAAACAGGCCGGCACCGGCTTAGGCTCGGCCGGTGTCATCGTCGTGGACGACGCCACGTGCATGGTGGCCAAGACTCTGCAATTCTCGCGGTTTTTCAAAAATGAAAGTTGCGGGCAATGTCCTCCTTGCCGGATGGGTACGCTGAACTTGGCTGCCCTCATGACCAAGATTGAAGAGGGGCAAGGCACGCAAAAGGATCTGGACAGTCTGTTGCAACTGTGCGGGTTCGTGAAGGGAACTGGCTATTGCACGTTGGTCACGGGGGCGGCGGTGTTGGTGCAAAGCAGCCTCAAGTTGTTCCGGCACGAATATGAAGACCACATCCGGCTGCGGGGCTGTCCTTACCGGACAGAGTCGGCCGGCGTTGAAGTCCGCTCGTGATTGTCGGGTAAGTGCGATGCCGCGGGTTACTTTCCTCCATCACGGCGAGTGGAGCGGAGAAGTGGAAGTCAATACCTCGCTGCTGGAGGCGGCAAAGGCTATCGGATTGCCGTTGAGTCATGACTGCGGAGGAAATGCATCCTGCACCACCTGTCGGGTTGAGGTGGAAGCGGGGCTCGAACACCTCTCCGAAATCGACTTTGACGAGCAAGACCTCTTGGATCGCGAAGCGTTGAGCGATCCAAGGCATCGGTTGGCATGCCAGGCGCGTGTGCTGGGAGATGTTGTGGTGCGGGTGCCGAAAAGCAAATGGGAGGCTCGAGGACGTGATGTGCCTGGCTTGTGACCAGTCTAAATCAGGGTCGTTGATCCTGGGGCAGGAGGTGCTACACTAAGCGATGGAGAAGAGGACGAAGAATCACGTTGCGGTCTGGACCAGAGAGAACAAGAGGAGGAAGCTATGCTAACGATCACACCGGTAGCGGAAAAGAAGATTAAGGAGTTGATGGCTGAGGAAAAAGACGTGGTAGGGTTGCGTGTCTATGTGCGAGGCGGGGGGTGCCATGGCTATCAATATGGGATGGCCTTTGAGTCTAAAACGGAAGAAGATGATACGGTCATTGAGTTGGGTGACGTCAAGGTCATTATGGATTCACAGAGTGCCCCTCTTCTCCAGGGAGCGGAGGTCGATTACGTTGACAGCGTGCAGGGGTCAGGGTTTTCAATTAAGAACCCTCAGGCAAAGACGACCTGCGGCTGCGGAAGTTCCTTCAGTTACTGAGAGGATTCGTCGGCGCTTTCGGCGTGCGCCACTCCATCAGTCTTACAATGAGCGAGGGAGGCCAGAGTCGCTCGCACACGAGTGACCCTGGCTTTTCTTCTTGAAAGGATATCCCAAGAGGTCGTGCCTCTATGACGATTACCAGACGGTATCGATTCTGCGCCGCCCATCGGCTCCACAGCGATTCCCTGTCGGCGGAGGAGAATCAGACCGTGTTCGGAAAGTGTAACAACCCTAACGGTCACGGGCACAATTACGTGGTCTTTGTGACAGTCACAAGCGAAGAAACCGATGAAAGGGCCGTGATCGACAGTCTGGATCAAACGGTGGGTGAACTGGTGCTCACGCGATTTGACCATCAGGATCTAAATAGTGACCCCGCCTTTGCCAATCGCACCACGACGGGAGAAAACCTCGTGAAATTGATTTGGGATCTCCTGGTCTCGAAACTGTCGGGCGCGCGGTTGAACAAAGTAGGTGTCGTTGAGACGAGGGACAACTATTTCGAATACGTTGGCGAGGCGTAATGGCCGGGAGGGACCGGTGGCCAAGGGGACGGAAGGACGAACAAAGAAAGTTGAAGGGGCCGCTTTCGATATGGGCGGCGGCGGCCGGCCGGCCGATGTGGATACCTTGCAATCGCTGGTGAGGCGACTGCTGTCGGCGCTTGGCGAACGGCCGAGCAGGAACGGGTTGTTGAAGACGCCCGAGCGGGTCGCCAAAGCGTTAGCGTTCATGACGCAAGGCTATCAGCGGGATATCGACCACCTCTTAAATGGCGCCTTGTTTCCGATCCAATATGACGAGATGGTCATCGTCAAAGACATCGATTTCTTCAGTATGTGTGAACATCACCTGTTGCCGTTTTTCGGCCGCGTCCATGTCGGCTATTTGCCCAACCAGAAGGTGGTCGGACTGAGCAAAATTCCACGGATTGTTGATGCCTTTGCCAGGCGGCTTCAAGTGCAAGAGCGGCTCACCGTCCAGATCGCGGAGACGCTGAATACAAAACTAAGTGCCAAGGGCGTAGGCGTGGTGATCGAGGCCAGGCACCTTTGCATGATGATGCGCGGAGTGGAAAAACAGAACACGGTAGCCGTCACGAGTTCAATGTTGGGGGAGTTTCGCACTCAGCCCCAGACTCGCCTGGAGTTCCTGAAGCTCATTCAGAAGAACAGCGGGGGAGAGATCAAGTGATCAGCAAGATGTTCCTCTTACGGCAAGGTTCCTGGCGAATTCCCGAACCGTTCGGCTGAAGTCGTCAGGTTGCTCCAGATTCGACAAGTGCCCGGCTCCGGCAATGATGGTCAAACGGGAATGGGGAATGCAATCGGCCATGAGTTGCGCATCGGTGGGGAGAGTTGCCCGGTCCATTTCGCCGGCGATGATGTGAACCGGGCACGTCATGGTTCGCAACAACGGGATCGAATCGGGCCGTTCCGCCATGGCCATCAAGTCTCCCGCAATCCCACTGACCTCCGTTCGTTCAATAATGGTCCGAACCTTCTGAACCAGGTTTGGGTTGGTTTCAATGGCAGCAGGCGACAGTAATTTAGGAATCATCAGATCGGCAATGGCGGCCGGTCCTTGCCGATAGGCGATTTGCGCCATCTGGAAGCGAAGCTGCTTCCCCTCTTCCGTGTCCGCTTGAGCCCTTGTATTGGCCAGCACCAATCCCTTCACCCGATTGGCGTATCGCCGGTAAAACGCAAAGAGGATGTAGCCGCCCATCGAAAGCCCGATCATCACGGCTTGTTCGATCGATAAGTGGTCCATCAAGGCCACGACGTCGTCCGCCGCCTGGTCGAGGGTATAGCGCCACAAGGGAGCGTCCGACTCGCCATGACCGCGGAGGTCCACGGTGATCGTCCGGAACTCGGAAGAGAGCGCCTCGACTTGGGGCTCCCACATGGTTCGGTCGAGAGGAAAGGCGTGCAGAAAGATGAGCGGCAACCCCTTGCCGTGGTCACTATACGCGAGCGAGATTCCGTTGACAGAGACGTTCATGCTGGACAGCGATTGATCAATGCCTTTCCCCTATCATCGTCTCGTCTCGTCGTCAAGGGCCTTGCGGCACGGTTTGCGCGGAAAGAACGCGCCAGCTAGAATCTCACGGACACTGAGGATTCCAATGGCCGCGGAAAGCCCGGAGGCACCAGGTCTGTTTGACGCGATCCCTCGTCGAGAGGCGACGTCCGCTCCCTTGGCTGAACGGATGCGCCCGCGGGATTTCGACGAGTTTGTTGGGCAAGAAGAGGTGATGGGACCGGGCCGGCCCTTGCGTCGGGCTATTGAAACCGATCAGCTCACCTCGGTGATCTTTTGGGGCCCCCCCGGCTCAGGCAAAACGACCCTGGCCCATCTGATCGCCCGCCATACAAGGGGACAGTTTGTTTCCTTCTCGGCGGTGACTAGTGGTGTGCAGGAGCTACGGGCGGTCATCAGATCAGCCGAGCAACGGCGGGTGCTTGAGGGCAGGCGGACCATTCTGTTTGTCGATGAAATTCATCGGTTCAATAAGGCCCAACAAGACGCCTTTCTGCCCCACGTGGAGCGGGGTACCGTCATTTTAGTTGGGGCAACCACCGAAAATCCGTCGTTTGAAGTGATCAGCCCGTTGCTGTCTCGATCGTTGGTCGTGGTCCTGAATCCCCTTTCCGAACAGGCGCTGGGGGTTCTATTGGATCGGGCCTTGAACGACGTTGAGCGGGGACTGGGGGTGTGGAAAGTCCGGCTGTCGAACGAGGCCAGACAGGGGCTTATCGCCTATGGCAACGGGGACGCAAGGGCGATGTTGACGGCCTTGGAATTTGTCGTGACGCAGCTTGCGCCGACCCTCTCCGGTGAGCGAGTAATCGACCGAACGCTCCTGAGCAAGGCGTTGGGCCAGTACACGCTGCGATACGACAAGGCCGGCGAGGAACATTACAACGCCATCTCCGCCTACATCAAAAGCCTCCGCGATTCCGACCCAGATGGCGCCCTCTATTGGCTCGCCCGTATGTTGAAGGGGGGAGAGGACCCCAAATTCATCGCCCGCCGAATGGTCATCTTTGCCTCGGAAGACATTGGCAATGCCGACCCCATGGCTTTGGTCGTTGCGATGGCGGTGGCGCAAGCCGTCCAATTCGTGGGGCTGCCAGAAGCGCAGATCACCCTGGCCCACGGCACAACTTATCTGGCGTCACGTCCGAAGGACAATGCGTCTTATGTGGGATGGCTGGAAGCCCTCCGCGACGTCGACACCTATGGAAATCTTGGGGTTCCGCTTCACCTCCGTAATGCTGTCACCCCCCTGATGAAGGCCCTGGGGTATGGAGAAGGGTACCGTTATGTGCACGAGGATCCGGGAGCGGCAACCGAGCAACGGCATCTGCCAGACCCCTTGCAAGGTCGACGGTATTACCGACCCAAAGACAGCAAGGAGCCCTAACTTCCTTGATGTACAATCTTGACTAATCGGTTATACTTAAAAATATGAAGCGAAACGAAGGAAAAACGCCGGCTCCCTTGGCAACGCTCAAAGAGCGGCGAAAATTCGTGCGGGCCACCCTCGTAGGCTCGGCACTCGTGATCCCGCGCGACGGAGGGCGAGCGAGCACGGCCGTGTTGGATAATGTGAACAAAGTCGGCGCCGGCCTCCACACCAGAGACCGACTGACGCCGAAGACGCGGGTGACCGTGTCGCTGGCCTTTCTGGACTCCAATCATGTCGAGCAGCAGGAAAAACTGGACGGCGTCATCGCCTGGGTGAAACCGTGGGACAAGAAAGGGTTTTTGATCGGCGTGGTGTGGGACGATATCGTAACCGAAGACAAAAACCGCTGGCTCTACTACTATCTTGAGGAAACGCTCAAGTCCTCTGGTTAGCTCCAGGCTGCCAGTTTGTGTTTGACCTCTTCCAGCTCCGCCGAGAGTGATTCCCAGCGAGCGGTCAGCCGGTCGAGGTCTCGTTTCCACCCTTCCTGCTCCTGATGAAGGAGATTCCATTTTCCAAAGTCTTGGTAGAGGGCAGGATCGGCTAGTTCGACGTCGCGGGCGTTCACTTTCTCTTCGAGGCTTGCAATCTCTGTTTCCAGCCGGGCGACTTGTTTTTCCAAACGAGCCTGCGTTTTGGTCAAGTCCCGACGATTGCCGCTCGCAGAGGTGGATGCAGCAGGTGATTGCTGGGCCAGAGCCCTTGTTGGTGCGGGGGACGTCTGGCGTTGCTTGCCGGTCAGCTCCGCCGTTGATTCCACGATCGATTCGAGTTCCTGGGCCTTTTTCCAGAGATAGTATTCGTAGTTGCCGTGATACATTCGGGTTTGCCCATTTTCGATCTCGACCACATGGGTCGCAATTCGAGCAAGAAAAGTGGGATCGTGCGAAATAAACACGATCGTTCCAGGAAATGTGGCCAGCGCGTCGGTCAGCACATCAACGGAAGCGGGATCCAGATGATTCGTCGGCTCGTCCAGGAGTAGTGTGTTGGCTGGCTCAACGAGCATGCGGGCCAGGGCCACGCGGTTGCGTTCTCCTCCGCTTAAGGCTTTGATCGGCTTCTTTTGTTCATCACCTGAAAACAGAAATGCGCCGGCGATGCCGCGCAGGAAGTTCATCTCGGCGTGGGCGGACACTTCCGCTAGCGATTCCAAGATCGTGTGTTCGGGGTTTAAGGCTTCCGCTTGATGCTGTGCGAAGTAATGGAGCGTGACGCCGTGTCCGACGAGACGGGTGCCCGAATCGGGCGGAAGGATGCCCGCGAGGATCTTTAAGAGCGTGCTTTTCCCCGCCCCGTTTTCCCCCACCAGGGCCACCCGTTGTCCGCGCTCGACTGAAAAATCGAGCGATGTATACACCACCTTGTCGCCGTAGCATTTGCTCACCCCCACGAGATCGAGTACCTGTCGCCCACTGGGTGGTGGGTCGGGAAAGCGGAACCGAACCCGCTTCGGGTCTCGTTGAAGCTCAATCCGTTTGATCTTTTCAAGTTGCTTGAGGCGAGATTGGACTTGGCTGGCCTTGTTGGCCTGATAGCGGAAGCGGTCCACGAATTGCTGAACGCGGGCAATTTCTTTGGCTTGACGGGCCGCAGCGGCCTGCACTTGGGCGTCCCGTTCAGCGCGCAGGCGGCGGAAGGTGGAATAGTTTCCCCGGTATTCTTCGATCTTGTGATGGCGGAGTTCCCAAATGTGCGTGACCACCCGATCAAGAAAGGCCGTGTCGTGGCTAATGACCAGTAGGGTCATGCCGGAATCCAACAAAAAGTTCTCGAACCACTGCTGCGTCGGTTTATCGAGATGGTTCGTCGGCTCGTCCAACATCAAGAGATCGGGATTGGAGAGGAGCAGATGTGCGAGCGCCACACGCATGCGGTAGCCGCCAGACAAGGTAGAGATGGGGCGACCGAAGTCCGCGACGGAAAAGCCAAGTCCCATCAAAATACGCTTGGCTTCGTGCTCAGGAAATTCGTCCCGGTGGGCCGCTTCGAGCACGGTCTTGCCGACGATCGTATCGAGTTCCTGCGGCAGGTAGCCGATGCGGAGTCTCGGGCGGACACGGATGGATCCCTTGTCAGGGGACTCTTCCCCCAGGATCATCCGAAAGAGCGTAGTTTTGCCGGCCCCATTCGGACCCACCAGACCCACCCGCGTATTCGGCCTGAGGTGCGCGGAGGCGTCCGTCAGCAGCACCTTGGTCGAATATTGTTTGCTGACGGACTCAATCTGAAGCATGAGTACCCACTCCTCGGTCGTCGCTGGTTGACGTGGCCATCCCGCGGGGTAGAAAACAGACGAACCTTGCCGGCTAAAACGGGGCTAAAACCGATGGCTCGCCGTTGAGAGGCGAGGCAGCTCGGAAAGGCACGGAACACATCGTGTTGGGACTGCTGTGCTCGGAAGTCACGCCTTATGTCCAATGGTTATGGATCGGATCAGAAAGGCCGCACACGCGAGACGTTGGTGGAGCTGGCGGGGATCGAACCCGCGACCTCGTGAATGCCATTCACGCGCGCTCCCAGCTGCGCCACAGCCCCACGCTGCTGTCACATTTGTTAGTGAACGCCGTGCATAATCGCCCGGCATGCTAACACGGGGGTGTAGGCCAGTCAAGGAAACCTCCCCTCACCTTGCACCTTGTCGGAGAAGCATTCTGCACTGCGGTTCTCTGTCCATGTACCGGAAATCCGCGAGGGCTTTCCCCACACCGACAGCACCAACGGCAACGGGGCAGACGGTCAAGGGCCAATGGCAAGGGCCAAGAGATAGTTCGAACGGCTAGTTCGTTCGCTAGTTCGTTGGACGGATAGCGGCTCGTTAAAGATCAAGGACAGGGTCTGGACCATCGGAGTAAAGAAAACCGGCTTGACAAAGGCGAGCCAGGGTCCCTACCATGTCGTTCCACGGCTCTGATCTCGGAGGCAGGTCAGAGCCATTTTTTCGTGTTCGTCGGGAGCAGCCACAGCAAAGCAGGCGGATTCATGGGCAATCTGGTCATTATTGGTGCCCAATGGGGTGATGAAGGCAAGGGCAAAATTGTGGACATCTTGGCCCGCGACGCCGACTTCGTGGTTCGGTATCAAGGCGGATCAAACGCGGGCCATACGGTCATCAACGAACGGGGCACCTATGTCTTTCACCTCATTCCCTCCGGTATTTTGTACCGTGGGGTCACCTGCGTGATTGGCAATGGCGTGGTGGTGGACCCGGCAGCCCTGATCGAGGAGATGGATCAGCTCCAGACCAAGGGTGTCGCAATTGGCAAGAACTTGGCTGTAAGCGAGCGCGCGCACCTGATCTTGCCCTATCACAAGGCGATCGAGCGGGCGTCAGAACAGTCGAAGGGGTCACGAAAGATTGGAACCACGGGGCGCGGGATCGGGCCGTCCTATGCCGACAAGATGGCGCGCGTCGGCATTCGGGTAGGCGACCTGCTGAATCCCCCCTTGTTCAGACGGAAGCTGGAAGAAAATCTCGTTGAGATGAACTGGCGACTCGAACAGTTCCACAAGGTTGATCCCTATCAGGTGGACAAGGTGTTTGACCAGTACATGGGTTATGCCGATCGCCTCAGGAGCCACGTGACGGATACCGCGTTGTTGCTCAATCGGGCGATTCGAAAAAACAAGACTATCCTCTTTGAAGGAGCGCAAGGCACACACCTCGACGTGGATTTTGGCACCTATCCCTATGTGACATCCTCCAGCGCCTCCGCGGGCGGTGCCTGTACCGGTACGGGGGTCGGCCCCACGATGATCGACGGGGTCCTTGGCATTGCGAAGGCCTATACGACCAGGGTGGGCAGTGGTCCGTTTCCGACGGAACTGACCGAAGAGATCGGCCAACGGTTGCAAGAACGGGGAAATGAATTCGGATCGACGACGGGCCGTCCCAGACGGTGCGGATGGTTCGACGCAGTGTTAGTCCGCTATGCTGCCCAGGTGAACGGTCTCACCTCGCTGGCTCTGACGAAGCTTGACGTGCTGGATGGGCACCGAGAAGTCCTGCTTTGTACCGGCTATCAGCATGGGGAGAAGCTCTATAAGGACATGCCATCCGATCTGGAGGTCTTGACCAACTGTCAGCCGGTGTATCAACGGATGAAAGGCTGGGCCGCGTCGACCACCGGCGCTACCAGGTACAAACAATTGCCGGCGGAGGCCAAACGGTACTTGGCGCGCATCGAGGAACTGGCACAGTGCCCCATCGATATGATTTCGACCGGGTCGAAGCGGACGGAGACCATCATCCTTCGCAATCCGTTGGACTGTTCCCGCCGGCGGCCCAAACGCTGACAATCGTTCATGGTCAATCGTCAGTCGTCGATGGTAGGGATGGTAGAATGGAGACTCGTTTTCCCGTCCGCATTCTAGATGTCGAGTGACGGTGGATGCTTCACGAACCACGCCTCGTCACGTGAGCCGGTAGCTCAGTCGGTAGAGCATCGCCCTTTTAAGGCGAGGGCCCTGGGTTCGAATCCCAGCCGGCTCACCACCCAACAACCAAGTGTCTGCTGTTTCCACAAGGTGGTGCGGATGTGCTGGCTGTGTTCTCCGGCTGTGAGGGGATGCCGTCTCAATAGCGCGGGCTTGCCACGGAGTGGGGAGCGCGGTCATGCTCGGTCTGCTCGGCCAGTGAAGCCTGGTCAGCGGCGGGACGGTAGTCGCGGAGCCGGCGAGGGATGATGCCATCACTCAACCAACCAGAGGTCCCTTCGGCTGCCTGCTTGCCGATCGTTGCCACCATCTGGTCGTGATTCGATCCGCGGATCTCACGGATCGCATGATCGATCCGCTCCCTCGCTTCCATGGCGATCAGCTCAACCAATCTCCATCGCGAAGAGTCGCCGGCGGCGCCACTTGATGATATGGCCTGCAAGGTCGCCGCTGTGATGACGAGCAGATCCTCCGCCACCATCTCAATGCGATTCTGTCGGCCTTGGTCGTCCCGAAGCGCTTGGCCGTGGCGAACCATCGCCCAGAAGATCGCTTTGGCCAGGCGGCGGCTGGTTCGCTCGATGTATTGGAACAACGGTGCTGCGGATGGGTGGCGGAACTCAGGTCGGTCTGGAAGTCGGTTGGGCCGCCACAGGCCGAGATACCACGGGATGTAGAAGCGAGCCAGGGTGAGCCACTCGACAAGCTTCGTGGTGCCGTGCAGTTCCCCTGCGACGTAGCGGCCCGCTCGCTCAAGGTGGGGACCTAATCCCTCGCGGGCGATAAACGGCCGGAGCACGTCCGTCGCCCCTTCTCCGATCCGGTACATTTCGGCGTCCCGCACCAACTGCTCGATGCCGAAGGCCGGCTCGCCGCGGACTCGTTTGGAGTCGGCCGTTTCGTAGCCCATGCCGCCGAAGATGATCTGGGCGTCTTTGAGGAACTGTATCGTCCGTTCAGAGCAGAAGATTTTCGTGATCGCGGCCTCGATCCGCACGTCGAACGAGTGGCGGTCGGCCAGGCGCCAGGCGGCGGTGGCGAGCGATTCCATCGCGAACAGATTGGCAGCCATGCGCCCGAGCCTCATCCGTTGGGTCTGGTGGCCGCTTAGGGGTTTTTGAAACGTGAATCGCTCGTTGGCCCGGTCGAGCGTCGGTTGCCAGGCCTGTTTGGCCATGCCGAGGCAGATGGCCGGGATGCTGATGCCTCGGCCGATGTTCAGGATGGTCAGCGCATACTTCAACCCCCGCCCCACTTCGCCGATGAGGTTGGCGGCGGGAATCCGCACGTCGGTGAAGGTGAGGTGGCCGTTTTCGATGCCGCGGCAGCCTTCGAATCGGCACCGTTGCCGCACGGTGACACCAGGCGTCTCCATATCGAGGACGAAGGCGGTGGGGACCTTGGAGTCCGCCCCTCTGCCTTCAGGGACCGGCACCCACACGACCGTCCCCTTCCCCTCGCCCGTGATTTTCTTAGCCGGCACCTGCGCAATCAGGGTGAGATACCGGGCGATCGGCCCGTTGGTGCACCAGAGTTTTTCGCCGTTGACGAGGAACGTGTCGCCGCGTTCGTTGAGGACCGCCTCGGTCTTGATGTTGGCGGCGTCGGAGCCCGTGGCCGGCTCTGTCAGCGCGAAGGCCGAGATCGCTTCGCGCGCCACAATCGGCAAATAGGCTCGTCGTTGCTCCTCGGTGCCGAATAGCAGAAGGGGCATGGCGATCCCGATGGACTGTGGCACCGCGACGGTCAAGGCAAGCACGTTGCTCCAGCTCGCCATCAGCGTGAGCGCCCGGCCGTAGTTGGTATAGGAGAATCCCAGCCCTCCATAGGCTGGCGGGATTTTCATGGCGAAGGCGCCAAGCGCGAAGAGCCCCTTCAAGACCGATTCAGGGATCTTTCCGGTCCGTTCGATTTCATCGGGATCGACCTGCGAGGTGAGGAAGGAGGTGAGCCGGGGGCGATAGGCTTCCCAGGCCGCCACTTGGTCGGGAGGTTCCTCCTCGTGGAGGAGCAGAGCGAAATCAGGATGTCCCATGAAGAGGCCGGCCATGAAACTCTGGCCGGTCAGCCGTTCGCGGGCCTCCTCGATCCGTTCGAACCCCTTGAACAGGGAGGCCATGCCATCCCCCTTTGTTCGTTCGCCACGTCTGCCATCGACGTGGCGTGATCAAGCGACCGACTTCTTAAACCGTGCCACTTCCTGTTTAAACATCTGGTGCCCTCCGTACTCGAAGACGTAGCGGGTCATGTCGAACAACGGCGCCGGGTCCAGATCGCGCAAAAGCTCAGGCTTCCAGGTGATCTCCAGTTGATTGATCATCGTGAGCGGAGTCGGTGTGCCGACCAGGCCGAGCGGCACCTGGCCGTAGGATCGAGAGAACAGCAGAATCTCCCGGTCGAACATCGCGGCGTTCATGTCCTGGGCTGCTCCCTGCGCGCGATAGTCTTCCTCGAACCGGCGAAAAGCCGGCGCCCGCATCAACTCCTCCCGAAAGGCGAAGAAGATGTGGATGCCGGCCCGTTGCTGATCGTCCATCACCCGCACGGCATCCGCCACGACCGAGTCTTGTTGCATCTGTTCTTTCGTCAAAATCAGCAAGCGGCGGATGACGACGCCCCGCTTGACGGCTTCTTGGTTGGCCAGCAGATAAGTCGGATAGAGCGCTTCGCCTTTTTTCCAGATGTTCCACCGTTCCATGACCGCGTCGATGGACCGTTCGGCCGTCTGGACCAGCCGCACGGCTTCGGCGTTCGCCTCGGCTCCTTCGTACATCAAGGTTTGCGTTTCAAGCTGGCGGAGTTCACGGCCGATGGCCTCGACTTTGCGCGGCAGGTATTTGGGCGTCTTGGGCACATGCAACATGACGTCCACGGCCGTGAGCGCCAACGTCCAATAACTCTTTGCGGAGGCCGGCGCCTTATCCTTTTGAGCGATCAGCAGCAGCTCGACGGGATTTTTATCAAGCAGTTTGGCGATCTTGATGCAGAGTTCCGGCTTGGGGATCTTCAAGCCTCTCCGCATCAAGTTGGCGTCCGGTTGCGCGATACCCAGCTTGTCCGCGAGCGCATAATCGCTCTTGAGCCCGTAACGTTCTTTCACGGCTTCCAGGTACTTGGCGATTTCGGTCATGGTCCCTCGTGTCTGTGATCGAGCGGCGTCAGGCGGCTTGATGCTGCTCCCGCCTCGTTGCTCTGTCCGGCGCAAGACGATCGAGGCCCAACCAAAACCCTTCGAGGTAGTTCAAGACCGCCACGACACCTTCCCGAAACGCCGCTTGATCCTCGATCGGCAAACCGTCACCGGCACTGTGCTCCGCCGCCGCCACCGCCTCTTTCATCGCCTGCTCGTGCGTCGATTCGAGTTCGCGATGGAACGTGAAGTAGGTGAGGTCCATGTCGGGATACCGCGAAGCTTTCAGGATCGTTAACCCTGGGATCAGATGATCCCACATCGTGATGGCCATGTTTTCCAATCCGAAGGAGGCGCCGAGGGCCTTGGCGTGATTTCCATCGCTATAAAGCCGTTGCATGCCCTCGATGTAGGCGCGGGTGGAAGGCAACATGGGCCTCGTCATGGCGCTATGCACGTCGATGCCCACTGATCGGAGAAACTTCCGGTACAACAGTTCATGGCGATGGGCGGGGTCGCCATTGCCCAGCTCCGAGTAGAGCACCCTCGTCAGTTCGTCGGCGATCCGCTCGTCCTCCGTGTTCACCAGTTGCGAGGCGAGGATCTGAGGGAAAAACCGAGCGAAGTTATAGAACTCGACGGCGAAGTCACAGAATTCCTGGTCGGACAGATCACCGGATCGGAACCGCCGCAAGTATTGGTTGTTGACGGCGCCGTGCGCCAACACGATGCGTCGCATGTCGTCGTGGAAGGTCATGGGACACCTCCGAGTCGCAAGCTTCGACATGGCCGTCGATGCAGCTTGAGCTGGCATGACGAAAGGAAGAATGATAGAAAAATGTTATCACGAGACATGATTCTATGTTACTGCAATAATGAGCGTCCACACAATACAAAATACATGGTTCAAGATGAGAGAAATTTTTACACGATCAGAATTGACACCGAATAATATAGATGTGCTATCATCCGATAACAAAATATAGTTAACCCCTTCCTGCCACAAGGAGGCCGCCATGCGTCAGGTAAGAGGGATTGACCACATTACCCTCTGCGTAGAAAACCTCGAGGCCGCCGAATTCCTCTTCACCAAAATCCTGGGATTTGAAGTGCTCTGGTCGGCTCGTGATGTGGGCACTGAGAAGTCCTCCATGGATACGGTCGTGGTTCAGAGCGGTAACGCGAGGATCGCCCTCATGCAGGGCCGTGACAAGGCGATGCGGTCGCAGATCAACGACTTCATCGACAAATACGGGCAAGGGGTCCAGCACTTCGCCATCGAAGTGGACGACATCGATGCAACCTGCCAGGAATGGGAGGCCCATGGGGTCCGCTTTACCGGGCCGGTCAAGGAGGGACGGGACGGCTTCGGTCCCTTGAGGCAACGGTTTACCCTGCCGATCTTCCCCCGGAGCGGGGTCTTCATTGAGTTGATCCAACGAGAGCATGGCGGAGAAAAGGCCAAGACCTTCGTAAGAAGCACGGTGGAATCACTGTATCGGGACATCGAGCGAGAGCAGGAGGGGGGGCGAACAGAAACGATCGTCGATTACGATTCGTTGCCGCTGCCCGGCAAGAAAGACAAGAAAGAGTTGAAGCAGGCCTCGTGACCTGAACCCGTGACCTGAGCCATTGTGGGAGAGGAGGTGATCCGATGTATCTCCTGAGAAAGGGGAAGACTCCTAACCAGGCCCATGTCGGAATTCCGGACGGACTCCACGAGGAAGAACATGGACGGGATGGGTTCAAGGGTCCAGCCTCGCATCTCTATCACACCCATCCTCCGACCGCCTGGGTCAGAATCGAAGGGCCATTGAAGCCACGCGCCTTTGCGTGCACGAAACTGTGGGAAGGGAACAGGCCGGTCCAGGACGGTGAGGCAATCCCGGTGATGAAAAGCCATGATGCGTGCCTGTCGGTGGTACGTCTAAAGGAGACCATGGCCTCTTTCATCCGCAATGGGGACGGCGACGAACTGTGGTTTGTGCATAGAGGGCGGGGGCGATTCGAGACGGACTACGGAGTCCTGCCCTGTGAGGCGGGAGACTATGTCGTTATCCCGAAAGGGACGACCTATCGGGTTCATGTGGACGATGGACCAGCGTATGGCTTGATCGTCGAGACACCAGAGCCGATCGGTATGCCGGATCGAGGCCCCTTGGGTCACCATGCCTTGTTCGACAAGGGTGTGTTGGTGACTCCCGAATTGGAAGCGGTGGAGCAGCCGGAGGTGGAAGACCGACAGTGGGAGGTATTGATCAAGCGGCGGGGCACCGTTACCCGCGTGGTCTATCCCTTCTATCCGATGGACGTCGTCGGATGGAAAGGCGATCTCTGGGTCGCCAAGTTGAACGTGCGCGATTTCCGGCCGGTCACGAGCCCTCGCTACCATTTGCCGCCGAGTGTCCATGTCACCTTTCGGGCCGGAGGGTGCCTCGTGTCCACCTTTGCGCCGAGGCCACTTGAAACGGATCCGGAAGCCCTGCGCGTCCCGTTCTATCACCGCAACATGGATTACGACGAGGTGTTGTTCTATCACCAGGGAGAGTTCTTCAGTCGTGCAGGCATTGAACCAGGTATGCTGACGTTGCATCCTCAGGGCATTCACCATGGACCGCAGCCGCAAGCCGTGCAGGCGGCCAAGGGAAAGACCCACACGAATGAAGTGGCCGTGATGATCGAATCTCGGTCGCCCTTCGAAGTGGAACCGCAGATGGAAATGGTGGAAGTCGACGACTACGCCATGAGCTGGAGCAAAGGATGAAACTGGTCAGTTTTCGGGTCGTCACGCCGGTGGGAACCTTTACGAGGGTGGGGGCTCTCTACGACTCTCAGGTTATCGACATCAACATGGCCTATGCTCGTTGGCTCAAGGATCAAGGAGAGGCGCAACCCTCTCGGTTGGCCAACGCCCAGGTGCCGGCAACCATGTTGGAGTTTCTGGAAGGCGAGGCCTCGACCATGGCGGCGGCACGTCGGGCCGTGGACTATGCGGTCTTGCTCGGCTCCAAGGCCAGGGGGCCGTCGGGCGAAATGGTCTGGTATCAGTTGGAGACGGTGCAGCTTGCCGCGCCCTTGCCCAACCCTCCGTCGCTGCGTGACTTCATCGCGTTTGAAGCCCATATCGCCGCCACGTCGAAAAAACGAGGACAGCCGATCCCGCCCGAATGGTACCAAGCTCCCGTCTATTACAAGGGCAATCCACGCACGATCATCGGGCCGGATGAGGACCTGCCTTGGCCCTTGGAGACCACGAAATTGGACTATGAGTTGGAACTGGCCTGCGTGATCGGAAAAGGCGGTCGGGACATTGCCGAACGGGATGCGCCGGACTACATCGCGGGCTACACGATCATGAACGACTTCAGCGCGCGCGACATTCAATTTCGAGAGATGGCCTGTCGATTGGGGCCGGCGAAGGGGAAGGACTTCGCGACCGCGCTCGGCCCTTGCCTGGTGACGCCGGACGAAATCGCCGATCTCAATTCGCTCACGATGGTGGCGCGGGTCAACGGAGAAGAATGGTCACGGGGATGTTTTGGAACGATCCACTGGTCGTTCCCGCAGATGATCGCCCACGTCTCGCGGGGCGAGCCACTCTATCCCGGCGACGTGTTCGGATCGGGCACGGTGGGAGGGGGCTGCGGGCTCGAATTCGATCGGTACCTGAAACCCGGTGACGTGGTGGAACTGGAGATTCAGCCGATTGGCGTCTTACGAACCAGGGTGGTGGGCGCGGCGTGAGAGGACAAGCGTGAGAGGACAAGATGGGGGCGGAATGACGGGAACGAACGACACACAGGCAGAAGAGAAAGGAGGCGGCCATGACCACGATGATGGATCGGATGGCACTCGAAGAATTGACACGCCGCCATCTCGACCTCTATGCAAGCCCGGACATTGAAGCCAAACTCAAGGCCATCGTTCGACCAGGGCCCCACAGCAACTTCTCCCTGGAAGAGTTGCTCGCTATTCTCTGTCGCTCCCGGTCGGTCTTCTTTGAGACCCACGTCGAAACGGTGTCCGGCCACCACACGGCGACGTACCTGCGATTCGAATCCATCGCCCGGTTTCAGGACCTGATCACGCCGATCGCGCGCGACATGGCTGACTGGATCGACCGGACGTTTCATGACCGGCCCCTCGCCGGGATCGTCGCCACGACCTCCGCCGCCCAAACATTGGCGACGGCCGTTGCCGAACAGATGGGGGGCCGGATGCCTCTGCGGGTCATCCTCACTCCATACAATAGTGAAACCGGCCGGATCGGGACGGACATCGCTGGCGGAACCATCCATGCCGGTGAGCGGTTTCTCTCGCTCAACGATGTCACCACGCGCGGCCAGTGTGTGAGAAAACTCGGCAACGTCATCACAGACCATGGAGGGATCCTGGCCGGCATGGCGGTCTTCGCCCGCCGCGACAGCGGGCAGTTTCCGTTGATGGACGAACTGATGAGCACCTATCCCTTTTATTACACGGTGGACCTTTCGATGCCGCAGTGGGAGCCGATGGACTGTCCCTTGTGCCGGCAGGATGGTCCGATGCTGTCATGGAGGGAAATGCCGGCCCTGTAGCGACGGAACGACCGTTCACGGGTTGGCGAGGAGGGATGTAAGGAGGGACCTATGGACCGAGCCGACGTCGTCAGCGACATCAAACGGGCCGAGTGGCTCCAAATGTATTACTACCTCCGCCTCACCAGATCGTTGGAGGACCGGATCTCCGCCCTCTATCGTCAGGGGCGGATCGTCGGTGGCTGTTACACCAGTCATGGGATGGAGGCAATTGCCGTCGGCTATGCCTCGGCCCTCGAACGGGACGATGTGATCGCGCCGTTCCATCGGGACATGGGCGCCTTCTTGATTCGCGGCATCACGCCGGGCGAAGTGCTGGCCCAGTATCTGGGCAAACGGACCGGCCCGACCAAGGGGAAGGACGGCAATGTCCACATGGGAGACTTAAAACGCGGCATCATCGGCTTCGTGAGCCACCTTGCCGACAACCTGCCGGTCGCGGCGGGAGCGGCGCTGGCGTTCAAAATCAGGGGTGAGCGACGCGTCGTCTTCACCGGAACCGGAGACGGCGGCACAAGTCGCGGCGACTTTCACGAGGCGATGAACTTCGCCTCGGTGCGCAAACTCCCGGTCGTGTTCTTCTGTAACAACAATCAATATGCCTATTCCACGCCAATCCGTCTCCAGATGGCGATCGCCGACGTCGTCGATCGGGCGAAGGCCTATGGGATGCCGGGTGAAATCGTGGATGGAAACGACGTGGCCGCCGTGTTTCTCGCGGCCAAACGGGCTATCGCGCGGGCCCGCGCGGGGGAGGGACCGACGTTTCTGGAATTTAAGACCATGAGGATGCACGGCCATTCGGAACATGACGCGGCCAAGTACGTGCCCCGCGAGCTGTTGGAAGAATGGAAAAAGAAAGATCCGATCCTCAGGGCCGAGCAACGGTTGCTCGAACTGGGCTATGCCGACGAGGCCCACTTCCGCGAAGTCGGTCTCAGGGTGCAGAAGGAAATCGACGCGGGGTTGGAGTTCGCCGAGCAGAGTCCGTTACCCGAAGGACGGGAAGTGTTGGAGGGGGTCTTTGCAAATCCCGACGAGGTGGAACCATGAGCACAGGCACGGCATCGACCGAGGTCACCTATCTGGAGGCCATTTCGCAGGCGCTGGACGAGGAAATGACCAGGGACGAACGGGTGTTCCTGATGGGCGAGGACATCGGTACCTATGGGGGGGCCTTCAAGATCACCGAGGGCTTTATCGAGAAGTACGGTGAGTGGCGGGTGTTGGATACGCCGCTTTCCGAGTCGGGTTTCGTCGGCGCGGCGATCGGCGCCGCGATGATGGGGCTACGGCCGGTGGTGGAGATGCAGTTTGCGGATTTCATCTCCTGCGCCTTCGACCAGATTACCGAGGTCGCGGCCAAAAACCATTATCGTTGGGGCGCGCCGGTGCCGATGGTGATCCGTGCTCCCTTCGGCGGCGGAGTCCATGGAGGGCCCTTCCATTCGGAATGTCCCGAAGGCTGGTTCTTTCATTCGCCGGGGCTCAAGCTGGTGGCTCCCTCCACGCCCTACGACGCGAAGGGGTTGCTCAAGGCCGCGATCCGCGATCCCAACCCCGTGATCTATTTCGAGCACAAGTTCCTCTATCGGCGGATCAAAGAGGTGTTACCGCGCGAAGACTACATCGTGCCGATCGGCCAAGCGGCCATTAGACGGCCGGGGAACGATATTTCGGTCATCACCTATGGCGCGATGGTGCATCTCGCGCTCGAGACGGCGCAACAGGTGGCGGCGGAAGGTATCGACATCGAGGTGGTGGATCTGCGGAGCTTGATGCCGCTTGATAAGGACACGATCTACGGGTCGGTCCGGAAAACCGGTAAGGCCATCATGGTGCACGAGGACAACAAAACCGGCGGCATCGGTGCGGAACTGGCGGCGTTGCTTGCGGAAGACTGTTTCGACAGTCTGGACGGGCCGATCCTGCGTGTCGCCGCGCCGGATACGCCCGTGCCGTTCAGCACACCGTTGGAGGAATTTTTTCTGCCGAAAACCAGCGACATCGTGGCGGCGGCGAGAAAACTGGCGGCGTACTGAAAGGGATCAGAAGGGACCCATGGCGACGGACATCCTCATGCCCCAATTGGGGGAAAGCATCGCGGAAGGCACGGTCGTGAAGTGGCTCATTCCGGTCGGTGGTATGGTCGAACGGGATCAGTCGCTCCTGGAGGTCGAGACCGAAAAGGTGGCGCTCGAAATTCCCTCTCCCGCAGCGGGGCGATTGTCCGAGATCCTTGTGAAGGAAGGCGAGACCGTGCCGGTCGGCACCGTGTTGGGCCGTATCGATGGCGCGCCTCCAACTGAAGTGATCAATCGGGTCGGCGGAGTTGTGGTCCGCTCAAGAGAGTCCGTTGCTGAAGAGGAACGGGCGACCAGGGGGGCTGGTGGCGCAGAGGCCGAAACAACGCTCCATTATTCGCCGGCCGTCCGTCACCTGGCGAAACAATATGGCGTGGATCTCTCGCAAGTAAAAGGAACCGGCGCCGGAGGCCGGATCACCAAGAAAGACGTGGAGGACTTCATCGCCCATCGCCACACAGAGGCGGCGCAATCAGTTTCCATCACCGAGCGGTTCGCAACGACCAAGGAACATGAAACGGGCGACGAGATTGTCCCGCTCACGCTGATGAGGAAGACCATCGCCGAACGGATGGTCAACAGCAGACGGACCGCCGCCCATGTGACGACGGTCTTTGAAGCGGACTTTTCGGGGATCGTCAAATTCCGGGAAGGTCGGCCGCTTACCTATCTGCCGTTCGTCATCCAGGCGGTGGCCCGCGCGATCAGAGACGTTCCCATCATGAACTCGTCGTGGAGCGACGAAGGGATCGTGATCAAAAAAGACATCCACATCGGGATCGCCACAGCGTTGGAGGACGGCTTGCTCGTGCCGGTGGTGCGGCATGCGGATCGAAAGGGCTTGATGCAACTGGCGGAAGAGATCGCCGACCTGGCGGAACGGGCGAGGAGCAAACGATTGAATCCGGACGAGGTCTTGGGAGGGACCTTCTCGATCACCAACCACGGAGGGTTCGGCAGCCTGTTCAGCACGCCGATCATTCATCAGCCGCAAATCGCGATCCTGGGGGTTGGCGCGGTCCAGAAACGACCGGTGGTCATCCATGACGCCATTGCGATCCGGTCGATGGCCTACTTGAGCCTCTCGTTCGACCATCGGGTGATCGACGGAGCTACGGCCGATCGGTTCATGGCCAAGGTGAAGGACGCGATCGAACACAGTGATTGGGAGCGGAATCTATGAGTCCTCTCAAGGGAGAACCAACCGTCATCGTGAGCGCGGCACGTACGCCGATGGGGAGTTTTCAGGGCTGTTTCAGTCAGGTGCCGGCCACCAAGCTGGGAAGCCTGGCGATTGCCGAGGCCTTGAAACGGGCTCGGGTGTCCCCTGAACAGGTGGACACGGTCTATATGGGCTGTGTCTTGAGTGCGGGACTGGGTCAGGCGCCAGCCAGGCAAGCGTCGATCGGAGCCGGTATCCCCCACTCAGTCGGCGCCACGACGGTGAACAAGGTCTGTGGTTCGAGCCTCATGACGGTGATCATGGCGTCGCAGGCTATCGGTCTCGGCGAGGCCAAGATCGTGGTGGCCGGCGGCATGGAGAACATGACCCGCGCTCCCTACCTGTTGGAGAAGGCGAGACAGGGCTACAGGCTGGGCCATGCGGAACTGGTGGATAGTCTGGTGAAGGACGGATTGTGGGACGTCTATCACCAGTTCCACATGGGCAAGGGAGGGGAACTGTGCGCGGCCAAGTACCGGCTGACCAGACAGGAACTGGATGATTTCGCGCTGGAGAGTTATCGCCGAGCCAGGGAAGCTATTGCGGCCGGGCTCTTCAAGCGGGAGATCGTGCCGGTCGAGGTGCCGCAACGGAAAGGCCCGCCGGTGACAGTTCAAGATGATGAAGAGCCGAACCGGGTCGACCTGAGTCGGTTGCGGGAACTCAAGCCGGTGTTTCAAGAAGACGGGGTCTTGACGGTCGGCAATTCTCCCTCCTGCAACGATGGAGCAGCGGCCTTGGTCCTGATGGCGGAGAGTGAGGCGACTCGGCTCGGCCTCACCCCCCTGGCTCGCCTGGTCGGCTACGCCGGCGCGGCCTTGGCGCCGGAATGGTTCACGATCGCGCCGGTCGAGGCCATCAAACTGGTGCTCAAGAAGACCGGCCTCTCCATCGGCGAGATCGATCTGTTCGAGATCAACGAGGCCTTTTCCTCCGTCTCGCTTGCCATCAACCGGGAACTGGGGCTGGATGCGAAGAAGGTGAACGTCCATGGAGGAGCGGTGGCGTTGGGCCATCCTATCGGGGCCACGGGCGCGAGGCTGCTTACGACATTGATTCACGCCATGCAGGAGCGGAACGTGCGGCGGGGACTGGCGGCCCTCTGTATCGGCGGCGGAGAGGCCCTGGCAGTGGTCGTGGAGCGGGAACCGTGACGAGTGTGATGAGGAGTCCGGAACAGATAGAGCCCCATCATCAGCGTGGTGAGCGGGAAGTTGGGGTACCAGCCATGACCAGCGACATGATCACGCGAATTGGCATCGTCGGGGCAGGCCAGATGGGCCGAGGGATCGCCCAGGTCTGTGCGATGGCCGGCTATCACGTGGAACTGATCGACGTGATGGAGCCTCAATTGAAAGGAGCCATCGCCAAGATTCGAGTGGGACTAGAACGGGCTGTGGAACGAGGCGCGCTGGCGACAGGTCGAGTGGAAGAGGTCCTGGCCCTTATTCACCCATCGACCACCCTCGACCGATTGGATGAAGTCCACCTGGTCATCGAGGCGATTCCAGAGAATCAGGAACAAAAGCAAACACTCTTTGCCGAGCTGGGGCGGATCTGCCGACCTGACACCGTGCTTGCGAGCAACACCTCGTCGATCCCGATCACGAAACTGGGGGCCGTGTCCGGTCGAGCCGATCGAGTCGTCGGGCTGCACTTCATGAATCCGGCGCCGGTGATGAACTTGGTGGAGGTCGTGCGAGGGCTCAACACGTCAGACGAGACCGTGGCGCTGGCGCTGGATGTGGCGAAGCACCTCGGCAAGACACCGGTTGTGGCGAATGACGTACCGGGTTTCATCGTGAACCGGGTGCTGATGCCGATGATCAATGAAGCGATCTTTGCGCTGGAGCAGGGAGTGGCGTCGGCGGAGGCGATCGATCGTGCGATGACGGCGGGAGCGAACCATCCGGTGGGGCCGCTCGCTCTGGCTGACCGGATCGGCTTGGATACGGTGTTGGCGATCTGCGAGGTGTTGCATCGAGAACTGGGCGATCCGAAATTTCGTCCCTGCCCTCTCCTTCGTCGCTACGTCGAAGCGGGGTGGCTCGGGCGGAAGACCGGTCGCGGGTTTTATCTCTATGACGAGGCCGGGGAACGATCAACGGTAGCCATGTGAAATAGCCATAGAGAAATAAGGCCGCTTTCTGAGCGCCCGCGTCATGGGGAGGAAGCCGGCATGGAGAGGGAGATGAAGGATATGAAGGAACGAAAACCTCGCTTCACCTCTCTGTCGGGGATCGAGATCCATCGTCTGTACGGACCTGACGATCTCAAGGATTGGACGCCGGAGCGGGAGTTGGGTGTGCCGGGAGAGTTTCCCTACACGCGCGGCATCTATCCCACCATGTATCGAGGCCGGCTCTGGACCATGCGCCAGTTCGCCGGCTTCGGCTCCGCCGAGGACACCAACCGCCGGTTTCATTATCTGCTGGAGCACGGACAGAACGGGCTGAGCGTCGCGTTCGACATGCCCACGTTGATGGGTCTCGACGCGGACGATCCGCTCGCGCGCGGCGAAGTGGGCCGCTGTGGCGTCTCGATCTCGTCGCTCTCCGACATGGAGCGGCTCTTCGAGGGGATTCCGCTCGATCACGTGACGACCTCGATGACGATCAACGGACCGGCGACCGTGATCTTCGCCATGTACTTGGCGGTCGCGGAGAAACGGGGCATTCCCTTCGATCGCCTGGGTGGCACGCTGCAAAACGACATCCTGAAAGAGTACATCGCTCAAAAAGAATGGCTGTTCCCGCCGGAGCCGTCCCTGCGCCTCGTGACCGACGTCGTCGCCTATTGCGCCCAATCGGTGCCCAGGTGGCATCCGATCAGCATCAGCGGCTACCACATTCGCGAGGCCGGCGCAACGGCGGTGCAGGAACTGGCATTTACCCTGTATGACGGCTTGACCTACGTGGAGGCGGCCGTGAAGGCCGGACTCGCGGTGGACCAGTTCGCGCCGCGGCTCTCGTTCTTTTTCAACGTCCATAATGACTTCTTCGAGGAGATCGCAAAGTTCCGGGCGGCCAGGCGATTGTGGGCGCGCGAGATGGCGCGGCGCTACCAGCCGAAAGACCCCCGTTCCTTGCAGTTGCGTTGCCATGCTCAAACGGCCGGCTGTTCGTTAACGGCACAACAGCCTCTGAACAATGTGGTCCGCACCACGGTCCAGGCGTTGGCGGCGGTGCTGGGTGGCACGCAATCGCTCCACACCAATTCGATGGATGAGACCCTGGCCTTGCCCACCGAGGAGGCGGTGCGGCTTGCATTGCGGACGCAACAGATCATTGCCGAGGAGAGCGAGGTGACGAACACGGTCGATCCCTTGGGAGGTTCGTACTATGTCGAAGCTTTGACCAACCGGCTCGAAGAGGAAGCGCAAGCCTACTTTCGCAAGCTGGATGAAATGGGTGGCATGGTGGCGGCGATCGAACGGGGATTCCCGCAACGGGAGATTCTGGAGGCCTCTCACCGGTATCAGCGCGAGATCGAGCGGAAGGAACGGACGATCGTCGGTGTCAACCGGTACGTGGAGCAGGAAGAGCGGCCGATCCCCATTTTGAAGATCGATCCCGAAGTGGAGCAAAGACAGGTCGCTCGATTGTCGGAGCTGCGCAAGAGCCGCGATCCCTTCAAGATGGCCGGGGCGGTGGCAGCCTTGCAGGAGGCGGTGGCCTGCGGGGAGAACGTCATGCCGCCGCTGATCGAAGCGGTGAAGGCCCAGGCGACCTTGGGAGAGATTTGCGCGGCCTTGAAGGAAGTGTTGGGTACCTATCGAGAACCGGTGGTGCTGTAAGGATGCGGTGGCGGTGAAGCGAAAGAACGAGGATGAGAAGCTAACAGGGCCGAGAGTGGCGAGAGAGGAATGAGATCATGAAGCTCGGCTCATTTGAACTCTATCCGATTTCGGACGGCCGGTTCCGGCTCGACGGCGGCGCGATGTTCGGTGTCGTCCCCAAGGTGCTGTGGGGAAAATGTTGCGCCGCCGATGAGCTGAACCGGATCGACCTGAGTCTTACCTGTTTGCTGATCCGAGCAAAGGGGACCAACATTCTGGTGGATACGGGGATCGGCTCCAAGGAGGACGGCAAGTTCCATCGGATGTTCGGCCTGGATCGGCGGCCGACCTTGCTGGATTCGTTGAAACAGGTGGGTCTCGAGCCGGACGACATTCATCTGGTGATCAACACCCATCTCCACTTCGACCATGCGGGCGGGAATACGACCAGGCGGGAAGACGGGATCGTGGCCCCGACGTTTCGCAAGGCGACCTATGTCGTCCAGCGCAGCGAATATGAGGACGCGATCCATGCCAACGAACGGACGAGGGCGAGTTACCGAAAAGACAATGTCGTGCCCGTCGCCCTAGCCAATCAATGGGAGTTTTTGTACGGCGACACGGAACTGCTCCCCGGCGTCAGCGCCGTCATCACCGCCGGCCACACCCGCGCCCATCAAGGGGTGAAGATCACGTCGGAAGGCCGCACGGCGTTCTTCCTCGGCGATTTGATCCCCACCGTGTCGCACCTGCCGCTCCCCTACATCATGGGGTACGACCTCTATCCGCTCCAGACGTTGGAAACGAAACGGTGGGTGCTGGACCTGGCTTTTGACGAACAGTGGCTCCTGTTCTTCGAACATGATCCCGTCATCCAGGCCGGCTACGTCAAGAAGGATCAGGAGGGCAAGTACTATCTCCAGGAGGCTCGGACATGACGGTGGCGACGGTTCCCCTGCGGATCTTGATCGGTAAGGTCGGGCTCGACGGCCATGACCGGGGCGTCAAGTTGATCGCGCGCGCGTTGCGCGACGCCGGCATGGAGGTCATCTACACCGGTCTCCATCAGTCGCCGGAACAGATCGTCAACACCGCGATTCAAGAAGACGTCGATGCGATCGGGTTGAGCATTCTCTCCGGCGCCCACAACACGTTGTTTCGGCGCGTGTTGGAACTGTTGAGCGAACAGGGAGCCGAGGACATTGTGGTCTTTGGTGGCGGGATCATCCCGAACGAGGACGTGCCGGCGTTAAAAGAAGCGGGCGTCAAGGCCCTGTTCGGGCCTGGGACACCGCTAGACGACATCGTTCGATTCGTCAAGGAACTTCGCACGTCGAGGTGACGAACCATGAGGGTGTTGGCCACGTCGGTGGTTCCCACGTCCGATGCCTATCGGTCGAATCGACTCCATTACGAAGGACTGGTAGCCGACCTCCGCAAGCGGCTGGCCGTGGCTCGGGCAGGCGGGTCGCCGGAGGCGGTGGCGCTTCACAAAACACGTGGCAAGATGACCGTCCGCGAGCGGATCGCCGCCCTGCTCGATCCTGACGCGCCCTGGTTGGAACTGAGTCCCCTTGCCGCCTCCGGCCTGTACGAGGATCAGGTTCCCTCGGCGGGGCTCGTGACGGGCATCGGTGTCGTGTCCGGGAGGCCCTGCGTGATCGTGGCCAACGACGCCACGGTCAAGGGTGGCACGTATTTCCCCTTGACGATCAAGAAACATCTGCGGGCCCAGGAGATCGCCCTGGCCAACCGATTGCCCTGCATCTATCTAGTGGATTCCGGCGGCGTGTTTCTCCCGATGCAGGCGGAGGTCTTTGCCGACCGGGACCATTTTGGACGGATCTTCTATCACCAGGCCCGCATGTCCGCGCTGGGGATTCCGCAAATCGCCGTGGTGATGGGGCTGTGCACGGCGGGCGGGGCCTATGTGCCGGCCATGTGCGATGAAAACATCATCGTCAAGGGAACCGGCGCGATTTATTTGGCGGGCCCGCCGTTGGTGAAGGCGGCGACCGGCGAGGAGGTCACGGTGGAAGACCTGGGCGGCGCCGATCTCCATACAAGACGGTCCGGCGTCAGCGACCATCTGGCGAATGATGACCGGGAGGCGGTCGAGCTCTGCCGCTCGATCATGGACACGCTGCCGCGGCGACCAAATCCTCGGAAGCAGGAGGTCGAAGAGCCGCTCTACCAAGCCGAGGACCTGTACGGCCTGATTCCGAGCAATCCGAGGCAGACCTTCGATGTCCGCGAAGTGATCGCCCGGTTGGTGGACGGAAGCCGCTTTCACGAATTCAAGGCTCGATACGGCCAAACCTTGGTCTGTGGCTTCGCTCGATGGATGGGCCATCTGGTCGGGATCATCGGCAACAACGGTGTGCTCCTGTCAGAGGCGGCCTTGAAGGGCGCGCACTTCGTGCAGCTCTGCGACCAGCGGCGTGTGCCGATCATGTTCTTGCAAAACATCACGGGCTTCATGGTCGGCAAGGACTATGAGGCGAGGGGGATCATCAAGGACGGCGCCAAGATGGTGCAGGCCGTCGCGACCGCAGAGGTGCCGATGATCACCGTCATCATCGGCGCGTCCCATGGAGCCGGCAACTACGCGATGTGTGGGCGAGCCTATGGGCCCAGGTGGTTGTTCCTCTGGCCCAACGCGCGCATCTCGGTCATGGGGCCGCAGCAGGCGGCGCAGGTGCTCGTGACCATCAAACGGCAGCAACTGGCCAGGGAGGGGGCGGCGTTGTCTCAAGAAGAAGCACGCGCGATCTACGACTCGACGGTAGCTCAGTACGAGAAGGAGGGAGATCCGTTCTTCAGTACGGCGCGGTTGTGGGACGACGGCATCATCGATCCGGTCGAGACGAGAAAGATCCTTGGATTCTGTCTGGACATCGCGATGACGGCGCCGGCGAAGAGAGCTCGTCCGCCGGTCTTTCGCATGTGAGGTGCTGATCAAGGCAAGGCCATGGAGCAACGGCAAACGGTTCTCATTGACACGAGTGAGACGCGAGAGAGTTTCGTACTGGTCACGCTCAATCGGCCGGAACGTCGCAATGCGTTTGATCGTCTGATGATTGATGAGCTGCGTGAGGTGTTCGTCGAGATCGGGAAGAATCGTTCTGTGCGGGGCGTCATCCTCACCGGAGCCGGACCCGTCTTCTGCGCCGGGGCCGATCTCCACTGGATGGGGTCGGAATCCGTGACGATGGCGGAGGCGAGGACGGACGCGGAGTCGTTGCTTATGCTGTTGCGGGCCATCGACGACTGTCCCTGCCCCGTGATCGGGAAGATTCAAGGACCGGCCTTTGGCGGAGGCATCGGTTTGATTGCCGCCTGCGACATCGTGGTCGCGAGGGCCGATGCGACGTTTGCGTTGAGCGAAGTCCGCGTGGGGTTGGTGCCGGCGGTGATCGCGCCGTTGCTGTTGCGCAAGACCGGCCTCTCGTTCCTGCGTCGCTACGGGCTGACCGGCGAGCCCTTTTCAGCCTCCATCGCCAAGGAAGCAGGACTCGTCCACGAAGTGGTGGAGCCCTCGTCTCTTGACGCTCGCGTCGATCACGTGGCCGAGCTGGTCGGCCGTTCTGCGCCGGACGCCGTGCGGGAGGCCAAGGTTCTGTTTCGGAAGTTGGGTACGCTCTCGGAGGATGAACAGGGGAAACTGGCTGTGGAGACCAATGTGCGGGCTCGCCTGTCGCCGGAGGCGCGGGAAGGGCTCCGTGCCTTTCGCGAGAAGCGGGAGCCGGTTTGGCCCGGAGCGATCATCGAGTAATAGCATTGAGCAGGAGGAATGATGATTGAAGGCGACGGGCAGAAGTCGGACAAGGCCAAGGTGAGCATTGAGGTGAGCATCGTGGAAGTCGGCCCACGAGACGGTTTGCAACATGAGCCGACCGTCATTCCGACGGAAGTCAAGGTTGCTTTCGTGAACGACCTGTCCCGATCCGGCGTGGCGGAGATGGAAGTCGGCTCGTTTGTTTCGCCTCGCGCGGTCCCTCAACTCGCGGATACGGACGAGGTCTTCGCCAGGATCGAGCGCCGTTCCGGTATCCTCTACTCGGCGCTGGTGCCGAACGAGCGGGGCTGGGAACGGGCCAGGGCCGCGCAGGTGGACAAGATCGCGCTGTTCACCGCCGCCTCCGACACCTTCAATCAACGGAACGTCAACTGCACGGTCCGTGAATCGTTGGAACGGTTCAAGCCGGTGGTGTCGGCGGCGAAGCGGGAAGGGGTGATCGTGCGAGGCTACATCTCAACGGTGACGCACTGTCCGTTCGAAGGACCTGTGCCTCCCTCCAAGGTGCTGGACGTGGCGAGACGGCTGCTCGATCTTGGCGTCGATGAACTCTCGTTAGGGGAGACGATGGGAATGGCCGTTCCGCAGGACATCAGGCGATTGCTGGATCTCCTGCTGCACGACGTTCCGGCCAAGGGCCTCTCCCTGCACGTGCACGATACCTATGGGCTCGGCGTCGCCAATGTCCTGACCGCCTGGGCTGAGTACGGTCTGCGCACGTTCGATACTTCCGCCGGAGGGCTCGGCGGCTGTCCCTTTGCACCGGGAGCAGCCGGCAATGTGGCGACCGAGGACGTCGTCTATGCCTTGCGCGCTTCCGGCGCCGCCATGACGGTGGATGAGCGAGCGGTGGTCTTGGCGGCCCTGAGGCTGGAACCGGTGGTGGGCCATGCTCTTTCTTCCCGGTTGTCGCGGGTGTTGCGCGAGGGGTTGGCCAGTGATGTTCGTTGCGAGGCTGTTCCATGACGAGGCTCGACATTCATCTGGACAAGCGGGACAGGCAGGTCGATCTCGCATCAATGCTCGCCGAGCGGGTGAGGCAAGGAGAGGTCCGGGCGGTGGCGAGGTTGATCACGTTGCTCGAACGTTGGGAGCAAGAGGGTCGCGACACCCTCCGCCTGTTGGAGGGACAAGGCGAGTCCTCTCGCGCCGCGATCATTGGCGTCACCGGCTATCCCGGCGCCGGCAAAAGCACGATCATCGATCAGCTTGTGACCGCCTATCGCCGCCTGGGGCAGAGGGTCGGCGTGTTGGCAGTCGATATGACCAGTCCCTTCACCGGCGGCGCCCTGTTGGGTGATCGGATCAGGATGCAACAGCATGCCCTCGATCCCGGTGTGTTTATCAGGAGCCTGGCGACGAGGGGCCATCACGGAGGGCTCGCGTCCGTGACCGGCGAGGCGGTGTCGGTCTTGGAGGCGGCAGGTTATGACGTGATCTTGGTCGAAACGGTGGGGGTGGGGCAGGGAGAACTCGAAATTGCAACGGTGGCGCCGACGGTGGTGGCGGTCGTCGCGCCGGGATTGGGCGACGAGGTGCAGGCGATGAAAGCCGGGTTGTTGGAAGTGGCGCAGATCATCGTCGTCAATAGAGGCGACCATCCGGAGGCGGACCGGACCCTACGCGAACTGAGGGAATGGCACCGAACCGTGTTGAAGATCACGGCCACGACCGGACAGGGAATTCCGGAATTGATCGCCGCGATTGCGGAGCAGCAGCGGCTCCGCGACCTGGAAGCGGCACCGACTCGCGCGGCTCCGTGAAGAGCCGGCTGTAACGTTCAGTGATGTTGCGTGTTGGGCTGTTTGTCCCGTCGTGATGGCGCTGCGCTAGAGGAGGGGGAAAGGGAGACACCATGCCGCATCAATTGCTGACCGTGACGCACCACATCGCCCGGATCACGCTTCACAATCCTCCAGCCAATGTGCTCAATCTCTCCGTCTTGAAAGAACTGGACCAGGTCATTGCCGAAGTGGAACAGGACGAGTATGTCCGAGCGGTGATCGTGACCGGCTCCGGCCGGTTTTTCTGCGCCGGCGCGGATCTCAACGAACTGGCTCGGCTCGCGACCGTCCATGGCGGCGTGGAGTTCGCCGAACGGGGCCAGGCCCTGTTCAACCGGATCGAGCGGCTGAACAAACCGGTCCTGGCCGCCATCAACGGCCTCTGTCTCGGCGGAGGGCTTGAACTGGCGTTGGCCTGTCACATTCGACTTGCCGCAACCGGAGCCGCGATGGGGCTCCCGGAAGTCACGCTCGGCCTCATTCCCGGCTTCGGCGGGACGCAACGGCTTCCACGGGTGGTCGGGGCGTCCCGTGCGGCGGAAATGATTTTGACGGGAGACAGTCTGTCCGCCGAGACGGCGGCTCACATCGGTCTCGTGAGCCACGTCGTGCCGCCCGACGAGTTGTTGGCAAAGACGGAATCGCTCGCGG
>JANDJC010000029.1 GCA_024331045.1 Nitrospira sp. | reverse complement strand
TATTCAGACAATCCCAATCATCCATTTAACCGCGTTGTCAGCACTCTCGAACGTCTAGGAGCCGATATCCTCTTCGCCGCCGGCAATTGTGGTGCCAATTGTCCTGATGGTCGCTGTCAAGGCGTAACGACTAACGCCATATATGGAGCCAATGGACACCCGTCAGTGCTGACCATCGCGGGCGTTGATATCAGCAACGCTCGCGTCGGCTACTCCACTCAAGGTCCGGGCCGATTGTCCCGTAACAAACCGGACCTCTGCGGCTATACTCATTTCCGAGGTTCCGGAGTGTATCCCGCAGACGGAGGCACCTCGGCGGCCACCCCCGTTGTCGCTGGAGTCGTGGCGGCCGTACGGACGAAGCGCCCCTATTCGCCCGGAAGTCCGGCCACGACGCCGGCAGCCATCCGTGCTCTCATGCGTTCGACCGCAACAGACCTGGGAGCAGCGGGGTTCGACTTCGACCATGGATATGGCGTGGTGGGCGGCTGTGCGTTGTACCGCCGGTTCCGTCCACCGGTCATCATTGACATTTGCAGGCGATTTCCACACCTCTGTCGCCCAAGACCGATTCCGATCGATATCTGCCAACGCTTCCCAGAAATCTGCCGGGGGATTCCACCGCGTCCCATTCCACCCGTTCCACCGATCCCGCCCAGGCCGGCTCCACCGATAGGGGGTTCGCAAGCCGATTCAGCCGGCTCAGAAAGCGCCAACATAGACACAACAACCCTCGACGAACTGGACATCGAAGCGTTGCTAGAAGCAGCTTGGCAGGCAGGTTATTATGATGGACAAGTGGCATCCCAAGGCGACGCAGGAAAACCGCGCTCTTCAGGTGGATGCTCTTGCGGTTCGAACAAGTAACCAGACAGATGCCGCACGGGAATGAGCACTGCTGCTGCCGTCCAAGGCATACACGCCTTGGACGGCAGGCGCTGGGCGGGTGGTTTCTGTTCATGAGTATCGGCCTCATGACCTGTGACAACCGCACAGAGGCGACGGATCGGGACGACCACCTTGCACAGACACGGCAATCTCATCCACAGCTACATAATGGTGGAACCATGCAAACCATGATGCTGCAATTCAAACACCCTGGACCACCCCCGACCATCGATGACGTGCGGGGACTGTTCAACCTAACAATAGAAGAAATCGACACTCAGTTTGGCGTCCTGCCAACTGATCCATCAGAAGGGCTCTATATGGTTCTTGTTGATATCCGAGCAAGCGAGCGCATCAAGGCGGTACTGGCGACCCGTCCCCATGACCCGGCTGAAGGCCTTTTTGCCAATCCGCGCGTTGAGCCATTTAGTCCTCCACCCACTAAGTAAATAGATTGAGTCCCGTTGCAGGACACAGCTCGATCGGCATGGTTGGATGCAACTCGTGAATAGCCAAAGCAACGCTCCCTGATCCAAGGCTTCCTATCGAGAAAGGAATCGTTATGGTCTCTCTTCGTTGGACAAACAACGATCTGAGTTTCCCGCTCGCCCTTGTCCTGCTGCTGGGCTTCGCAAGCGGCTGCGCCCTCACGGCCAAGCAAAAGGCGGCCGTCAGCCAATTCAGCGACTCCGCCGCCACGCTCGGCGACGTCACGTCCTCCGAATTACAGGCCATGCGCGACGGCACCATCAACATGACGATCGAGCGGCTCCTGCTCGGCGGAAAGAGCAAAGATCCCCATCTGGGAGATCAAACCTCGCTCGATCGAGGCTTCGAGCTCAATCGCGTCGAGACCATCACAGGAGCGACCCATGCCTTGGCAGGGTATGGGAAAACCCTCGCGGCCCTGGTCGCCGATTCGCAATCGGCCGACCTGAGCGCCGCCAGTCACGAATTTACGGCCAGCCTTGGTCGTATTCCGGAAGCCAGGCAGCAACTGTCAGACGACCAGCTCGAAGCCATCGCGACGGCCGTTCAAGGAGTCGGCCGGTTTTGGGTCGAGTGGAAACGCAAGGAAGCGGTGATCACCATCGTCAAAGCGTCACAACAGGCGGTCGATCGTCTTTGCGATCTGCTCATCCGCGACTTCGACCCCAAACGGGGCTGGGTGGCGCTCCAACTCCAAGTCATCGAGGATCCGCTGATGGCCGAGGCGACGAACGCCTTATACGACGGCGAGACGTACCACGACCGAAAAATCGCCCTCCGGGCCTTCCGGCTGGCTTATGAAAACAGAATGCGGCGGACCGAAATCCTCTCCCGCGTCGTCGAGGCGGCTCAAGCCATGAAACAGGCCAATACTGCGGTGGTCCGCGCTGTCGATCACTTCGAGTGGTCGGTCGAGGACATCCGATCGTTCGCCGAACGGGCACGATCCCTCAAACACTTAGCGACCATCATCCCTACACACTGAAAGGACGTGGACCATGGCCAACAGCCTCGGTGAGGAACTCAGCGCAGCGCTGTCGAACATCACGGCGTTGATCATCAAAACGGAGAGCAAGGCCGAGCGGACGCAGTTGACCCGTCAACAGGCCAAAATCGCCGGACAACTTCAGGTGTTGGTGGACGGGGTCGTCGATGAGACTTTGCCCGAATATGCAGAGGCGACCGAGGCCCTCCATGCGGCCAACGCGGAGGCGGGCGCCGCCAAGAAAAAACTCGACAAGGTGGCGTCGTCCATCAAGAAATTCGCGGCCGCACTCGACAAACTCGAGTCATTGGCGGAAAAGATCGGCTGACGCGCGATCGCCTCGCGCCTCTCCTATCCCGCCCCTCGCACCGTTCCACATCTGGCCCCCATCGGAGCCGGCGACGGGCGCGAGGAGGGGGGGCCGGCGCAGAGCCCGTCACTCCCGGCGTGAATCGGCTCGACAGATTCCCATTATTTTCCCGCTCGCCGTCTCGTGATAGGCCGGCAGCGGCCTCCGCACGTTGCAGTCGAGCACGACCTTCTCTCCTGTCCTTCCGCCTGTCCGTTCATACCAACCCTGATAGCGACGAGTCTCATCGGCAATGCAGATCTGAAACCGGTAAAAAGACCCCTGCGACGGCAGAATCTGAAACGAACGTTCGCGCCTCGCTTCGAAATGAAACAGGCCTTCCCGATCCGTCCTTGTTGATATGCCGCTTGTGAAGGAACAGGACTCCGCCGTCGTAGCTTCAAGGAAAATCTTCGCATTTTCGACCGGACTTCCGTCTCGATGCACACGACCGGTAATGGCAGGCGAGATGATCGTGTCATGCGAAGCCATTGCGCAGGCACCCAGCCACCCCACTGCCAGCAAGATCCCGCTGATCCTCCCTCCATCCCACAAATGTGTCATGCCACGCCCCCTTCCCCCTCACGGGAACTCACTCATCGCACTCTCACCATAATGGCTCACTCTAGCAAATCACCGGGAGTGATGTCGCTGTCTGCCGGCGTTGGAGCGAAAATGCCGTGCAAGATTCCCGCATCTTCATTCCCTGTCATGGAAAACCGCGCTCAAGCGGGAGGACACCATTCCACTCACCCAATGGGTTATACAGCATGGTTTAGAAAGCAGTTCGCCATGACATTGAGGCAGCCGGCCGCCGCGTGTCGGCTGCTGCCCAGGTGATGCTCATCAATTATTATGATTTCCAGGGAAACATCCGAGCGCTGAGGAATTCGATCGAACGAGCCGTGCTCTTTTGCCAAACAAGACCCTCTCGAGGTGAACATGTCCTCTCAGGTGTCCATAAGTGGCTCGCCCCCCAGGAGGCATCTTTTTTCTACCTCTAGACCATCGCTGCAGACGCTAGACCCATTGCGCCTCTGGCATCTGACCTGCGCGACCAGCACGGCGAGAGGGATTTCCGCGATCAGCCACCCGAGCGGTGGAACCAATTCAACGCGAGATTTTCAACGCGAGATTTCCCCCTGGCTCCCCCATCCGTGTTCATCCGCTCTTAGATTGGACAGAAGTGAACATTTGGGAATATCTGGAGGGGGAACAGATTCCCCTTCTCTACTTCGACCAGGGCCGGGGCGGCGGTATCGCAGCTTGGGTTGTGTGCCATGCACCAGTCCTCTGCCCTCCTGTGCCGCCACAATCCCTCAAATGATCGCAGAGCTGCGGTTAACTACCGTGGTAGAACGAAGCGGCCGCGCCCAGGATGAAGGAGGGGGGATGGAAACGCTTTGTAAACTGGGGCATTGGAGTTCATTTACCCATTTCCACATTGATTTGTTGCTCTCTTTGTCGATTACACCTCACTCCGAGCGGCACCTTATTTAAGGGAGTCATCGACGTGGGTACTCGCACCCTAAACCTAAAGCACCCTAAACCTAAAATGGTCAGCCTGTTCGCTTTGGCACGTCATCAATCAATGGCTTTGGGGCGGGACCACGAACAACTTCTTAACTTCTTATTTTTAGACTTGGCCTGAATATGACAAATCCATTATACTCCCCCCGCCATGCCGATCATGGTGTGGGGTTTATTTGTTTAAACACTTTCTGCTGAGGGATCGGATGGTCCGATCACCCTTGCTGCTTAAGGGAGGTTAGAATGGCCAAACATGTTGTCACGATGATTCCGGGAGAGGGCACGGGACCGGAGATTTGCGAAGCCGTGCGCATGGTGATCGACGCCAGTGGTGTCGATATCAAGTGGGAGTACGAAGACATCGGTCTCGATTGCCTCGAGAAATACGGAACACTCCTGCCGGAGAAAACCATTCAGAGCATCGCCAAAAACAAAGTGGCGCTCAAAGGCCCGACGACGACGCCCATCGGCACAGGCCACAAAAGCGCCAATGTCACGTTGCGGAAGGTGTTCGATCTCTACGCCAACGTGCGGCCCGTGCGGCTCATCCCCGCGCTGAAACGGCCATGGGACAAGCTGGATATCATCAATTTCCGGGAGAATACCGAAGACTCTTATGCGGCCATCGAACACATGGTCTCCGACGAAGTGGCGCAGTGTCTTAAGGTCATCACCTGGCCGGGATCCTATCGGATCGCGGATTTCGCATTAAAGTGGGCCCGAGACAACGGGCGGAAAAAGGTTCTCTGCGTCCATAAGGCCAACATCATGAAGATGACGGATGGCCTATTTCTGGAAGCCTTCCGGGAGGCTGCCAAGAAGTATCCAGATATCGAGACGGGCGACATCATCGTGGACAACTGCGCCATGCAGTTGGTCCGGAATCCCGGCCAGTTCGATTGCCTCGTCCTGCCCAATCTCTACGGCGACATTCTCACAGATCTCTGCGCCGGTCTCATGGGGGGGCTGGGATTTGCGCCCGGTGCCAACGTGGGCGACAACTGCGCTATTTTCGAGGCCGTCCATGGTTCAGCGCCAAAGTACGCGGGCATGAAGAAGGTCAACCCCTCGGCCGTTCTGATCTCCGGCGTCATGATGCTCCGTTGGCTCGGCGAGAAGGAAGCGGCCGATCGCATTGAAAAAGCCATGTACGCGGTGCTGGATGAAGGCAAGACCGTCACCTACGATGTAGGCGGCACTGCCAAGACTGACGAATATGCCCAGGCGATCATCGACAAGATGCGCGCTGGAACGAAGTAAGGAGGACCCGATGCCGACATTCACACAAGAAGCCATCGCGACAAAAAAGAAGAAAAAAATCGAACTCGTGGGAGTAGACCTGTATATCATTACGGACAAAGGAATCCCGCAATTCGCCGACGGGGAATTCGGACCGTTTAAGTGTGAGTTCATCTCCAATCGAGGGACCAAAGTGTGGCCGGGCTTTGTCAGTCCGGATCTTCTCATGGTGAACTGGTACCGTTGTCGCTTCATGGCCACCAAGCCCATCAAAGATCATGAGGTGGCCGATTTTCTGGTACAGCTCAGCAAGAAGTGGGAGTGGTCCGCCGCGCAGAAGCTCTGGAACTACGACGGCGAAGCCGGATACAGTAAGGCGTACTAAGTTGAGAGGAAAGGCGCGATGAGGCTGGTACAGCTCATCGCGCCGGCCTTATCCTCCCCGGTATTCTTCTTCGGTGATCGAGACCCATCGAGCCAACATCCCCTCACACAAAACGATTACCCGACGGTTTTCGTAAACCGATGGGAACACCTCAAGATGCCGACTCCTCACGGAGAGGCCTCAAAGTGTTCCCATGGCCAACCGTCGACTCGATGATGGATATACTATGAGCGTGAGACGGGCAGCTAAAAATCTCCGCTCTTGACGTACGGATAGCTCCAGAGCGTCACTTGAAGCAGACAGGATTTCAGCCAGGCATGATACATCTTGTCGACATCCTCGGCGGAATGGCCCTTCTTCGCCAGAAAGGGCTTCAACGTAAAGGTCACCGGGAAGATCAGCGCAAAGAGATCGCGGAACGGTACATGGTCAGCCGCGGCGGGAGCATTGTCGGTCTTATTTTTCTTGGTTCGATGATGACGAAGACCGATTTCATGCTGGTAATCCAGCCATTTCTGATCGTACTCCGCCCGTGCGGTATCGAGAATCCACTGGCCGAATCGCTTGCGGACCCCCCCCAGGTAGTCTCCTAGCGGCTGACCGTCGCTCTTACCGAGGAACGCCTTCAGCAGATGCGGCTGGGAACCAACAAAGCCGTACCAGACATCCAAGATTGCTTCAACCTGATCCTTGACCACATCATAAGACATTTTGAGATACTTGATGTCTTCCTCCCCAAACAACGCGCTTTTTTTCATCGTCTCAAATTCCTCTAACGACACGGGCGACTTGGCAACCGCCGCTGTTCCATAGGTGTAGCCGGGAATCTGCTGACTCATACCATCCTCCTTTTTTAATGAAAAATAGTGGTTCTTTCGCCGCCCTCTTTTTTTGAGGGCCCCTTTCTCTCATCCACACACACCTCCACAGGACACAATACGGAAGCTCGCGGCTGCGAGCAGCCCACGCCTCCGCCGTCACGGTGAATATGGAGCGATTGCCGAACGGCCTGCCGCAAGACAGGAGCTTACTTCTAGAACCGCCACCCCCTCCGTCCTGCGTGGGTCCCCTGCCGCCGGCAAGGGAATGTGCTACGACTGTAGTGCAGCGACCGTGTCCTTGTCCAGACGCTTAACCTTGCCCGCGCCATCCGTCGTCGCCAACCGCGTCGATCCTGTCACAATCAATCGCCCGCTCCGTTTTTCCCTGACGACATGCCGCAAGGTAAACGAGGCGGCGCCGCATTTGGCCACCTCTGTCTCCACCACCAAAAGATCACCATAGCGAGCGGGAGCATGGTAGTGCACCTCGACATGCACCACGACGAAGACCGTCCCTTCCTCCATCAACTGAGCTACTGATCGGCCGCGCGCTTCAAGGTATTCGGTCCTCGCTCGCTCAAAATACCTGAGATAGTTAGCGTAATAGACGACGCCGCCACAATCGGTGTCCTCGTAGTAGACCCGAATTTCCATGGCGTGCTAAAGATTCAAACTGGGAAACTTGGGCAGCGACGACTCCGCTACGCCCGACAGCTTGACAGTCACTTCATACAGTTGCTGGGCCCGCTCGGCCTTGATCGGTTCGGCCCCATGACCGAGCACGGCGTGCGAGGCCGCATCCAGTAAGGGCTTCATCGTGGGCCAGGTGCGGAGAAATAATTGCCCCATCTGATCGCCCAACCCGGCGAGGGCACGAAACTGAGCCTGAAGCGGCAGCTTGTACTTGCCGTCCACATCGTCCAGATAGCAGGTCCGACAGGTCTCCTGAAGGACCGGAGGCAGGGATTCTGGTCGCACATCCCAACTTTTTATGCGATAGTTCATAAAGAGTCGCCGCTGGGCGCAGGCTTCAAGAGCACGAAGCAGCGTGACCATGGCCCCCTCAGGATCCCGCGCGACACGAAGGCGACGAGCTGCGTGCGCCAACAAATCGGCCACCAGCAACTCCTTGACCTCCGCCGGATCGAGGACGAGCCGCTCCAAAAATCCCACATTGGCCTTGATGTCGGCCACCGCCGTCTTCAATCCCGGCGGTCCTCCCCAGAGCGAGGCCATCTCCAACGCCTTCAGTGCTCCCTTAAGCCGATCCCATGCCTGTCGATAGTGAAACCGCTCCCACCAGCCATAGCCTTCCGCCGCGTCAGCCAGGGCTCGGTACAATGGCTTGCCTCCGCCGCTGACCCGCGCTTCGACCGCGCGAAAAATTTTCGCGGCGGCAAAAAACTCTCCCCGGTTAAACAGTTCACTCCCTTCTCGACGAGACCACGCAGCCGCCTCATCCCAGGGGTTCGTCTGTATCCAGCTCAATCGTTGGCCCTCGAGAGTAATCTCCTCTTCTCCTCCCTTGCGAGCGGGGATGAGCGAAACAATTCTCGAAGTCCAGGGAAGAACAGCAATGGCAAGGGCCGCCGCCATGGCCGGAGTCGCACCGCTCAAGTCCACGACAAGCTCGCCCGGCTGCACTTGCCAGGTCTGCAACAAATCGGGAAGCGACTGGCTAATTGCGCGGTGACAACCAGCAAATTCGTCGGGATCAGCCAGAACAATCCAGTCCCACCGACGCGGCATTTGCTCAACCTTGAACTGGATCCCTGACTCCACGACGGCCTTGCCACTTTCTGGCAACACAAAACACAACATTTCGGGTTTGAGCCGGTTGATGGAATAGGCCGCTGCGGCCGGCTCATGGACCAGCGTGATTATGAGGGCCTTGACCGGTTGATCCTGCGCCATGGCGCCGGACTATACCATCGGTCCCCTGTCTGTTCAATTCGGTCGCGGTCAGCGCCAGCGGCTCCCGTTGACATCCACCCCCAGCTCTCCTAGAATCCCGCCCCTATGAAAGAGTCCGTGCTCCAGGCTTTTGCCGATAGCGCACGGGTGAAAGAGCAATTCGCCCGTGACCATGCGGATCGCATCGCACAGGTTGCCCGTCTGATGGCCGACGCGTTCCGGCAGGGCAAGAAGGTGCTGTTGTTTGGGAACGGCGGTAGCGCCACCGATGCGGCCCACATCGCGGCCGAATTTGTTGGACGCTACAGGCGGAGCCGGCACCCCTTGCCTGCCATTGCCCTGGCGACCGACATCGCGGCCATCACCTGTATCGCCAATGACTTCGGCTACGACGAATTGTTTGCTCGCCAGGTGCGGGCGCATGGCCAAAAAGGCGACGTCGCTATTGCAATCAGCACGAGCGGGAACTCACCCAACGTGCTCAAGGGCGTTGAAGCGGCCCGCGAGGGCGGATTGATTACGATAGGCTGGACCGGTGCAACGGGCGGCAAACTAGCCAGTCTGGTGGATTACCCTTTCCTCGTACCCTCCACGGTCACCTCTCGTATCCAAGAAAGTCATATCACCCTCGGTCACGTCCTCTGCGAATTAGTCGAGGAACAATTGCTCGGCACGTCCTAATGCGCTGGTGTCAGTGTCTATGGACGTTCAGCCGGTCTTCCAGCCTGACTTCTTCTCGCACGATGCGCTGCAAGAGGAGTGGCGTTATCTCAATCAGCGACATTTCGCCGGTCTCCTTCCCCCCATTGCTATCCAATGGAGCACTCGCCTGACGTCATCCGTTGGCCTCTTTGTTAGCCGCGGAGGGCCGCGAACACGGTCGGGTCTGTCGGCCATCAACCGGCGGGAAATCCGTCTCTCCCTTCCCTTGCTTGAACGGCTCGCACGACGAATCCCCTTCGTCGAGCAAGAAGTCCGCAATACCCTCGCCCACGAAATGATCCACCAGTGGCAGTTTGATATCTTGCGACGACGACCCAACCACGGTCTTGACTTCTTGCGAAAAATGGCGGAGATGAACCGGTCAGGCGAAGTGGTCGTCACGACTTACCATACCCTGCGGCACGAAGTGCTGGCGCTGAGCCGGTTTGCCTGGCGATGTCAAACATGCGGGCTGGTGTATCGGAGGCAGCGAAACACCATTAACCCTCGTCGACACCAGTGCGGCCGTTGCCACGGTGCCTTGCTTGAATATCAAGCAGACGACCATTCTCCGCTTCTGTCCAACACCTCCGTTAAGAGGCCGCTTGCTCCTGTTGCTGACACACTGGACGGACAATTGACGCTGGCATTCCCCGCCACCAGCTCATAGAATGAGCCCCTGTGGGCTTCCCTCTTCGTTTCGCCGCCCCAAAGAGTGCTGCCATGCGCTGGTCGCGTCAAATCCTGTTTGCTGATGTGGACGCCATGTTCGCATCCGCTGCTGCAATCAAAAACCCTTCCCTCGCTGGCAAACCCCTCGCAGTCGGAGGCCCACCGCCTCGGGGCATTATCGCGGCAGCCAGCTATGCCGCCAGGATCTTTGGCGTGCGATCAGCCATGCCGACGGCTACCGCCCTTCGCCTGTGCCCACATCTCATCCTTGTGCCGCTCGATCGTCCGTGGTACCGACAACTGCACGAAGCCTTGCGAGCTGTAACCGATCGGCTGTTCCCCTTGGCCGAATGGTGCAGCATCGACGAATTCTACGCCGATACCACCACCTTACAGTCGTTGCATCCCAACCCCCTGGCATTGGGGCAGCTGGTCAAGGAAGAGTTGTACACCGCCACCGGCCTCCGCTCCACAGTGGCCATCGCTTCCGGCAAAACCGTCGCCAAAATCGCCGCCAAGTGCCACAAACCGGATGGCCTCATCGTGGTTGAACCAGGCACGGAAGCGTCTTTTCTCGCCCCTCGCCCTCTGCGAGTCTTTCCCGGCATTGGCCCCAAAACCGCCGCAAGGTTGCAGGCCCTCGGACTGACCACCATCGGCGACCTGCTGGATGCTCGATGGGACGATGCCCTTCAGCGCCTGGTTGGCAGAAACCTCACGGTGATCAGAGACCTGGCCCAGGGGATTGACACAGAACCTATCATCGTGGACCGAGATCCTAAAAGCGCCAGTCGCGAAATGACGTTTGATCACGACACCCGGGACGCTGGCCGGCTCGAACGGACCTTGCGAGAATTCCTTGGCCTATTGACCCACCACCTTCGACAAGACACCCGCGCGGCTGCCTCGTGCCTCGTCAAACTTAAGGACTCACGATTCATCATCACCACCAAGCGGCGACGGTTCCCCCGCCCCCTCAACGACGAGGCGGTCATGTGGCCGACAGTGCGGCAGGCCTTGTACGAGCTCATTTCGCCAGACACGGCCTACCGGCTGGTGGGTCTTGCCCTGACGGATCTCACGCCCGCCTCTCCCAGCCTGTTTGACCAGCGGCGGGCTAAGGCCCTCGAGGCGATGGACCGTCTCATTGTCCGCTACGGCCCTTCGGTCGTCAGCCTGGGCGGCGTGTTCCCTCGAGATGAATGACAGAGCGCAGCGTCCTCACCTGCTCACAACATGTGGTTGACCCCGGCAATATCGCGGCAATCCCGTAGCCACGCCGACCTTCCCCGTCAGACAACGCCCCCGTCCATCTGGATCGTTCTGGATCGTTGTTCCGTCGTCCTGCTCCCCTCTCAATAAACAAGCCACTGGAAATCGATCGGACTCTTTTCATCCAGACTATAGACTCGGTATGATGGAGTCATGCGGGGAAACGTTGTCACCACTGCGCAACTGGCGCCGATTCTCGAACAGGCGCGCGCAGAGGGGAAACGTATCATCTTTACCAATGGCTGTTTTGATCTCATGCATATCGGCCATGTGCGGTACCTGGAGAAAGCCAAAGCGCTGGGCGACGTGCTGGTGGTGGGCGTCAACAGCGATGACTCGGTTCGCCGGCTGAACAAGGGGCCGGATCGCCCAATTGTGCCAGACGTGCAGCGGGCCGAGGTGGTGGCAGCCTTGGCCGCCGTGGATTACGTCGTGATCTTCTCTGAGCCAGACCCTGCTCGCCTCATCGCCGACCTGCAGCCGGATGTGCTCGTCAAAGGCGGCGATTGGCCGATCGACGCGATTGTGGGCCGCGAGGTGGTGGAACGACGAGGAGGGACCGTCACAACGATCCCATTGGTTCCCGGTATTTCCACCACCGCACTTCTCCATCGCATCAGGTCAACCGCGTCGTAAGCCGTGCCTCCCACCAATCCTCACGACTCAGCGATGCGCACCCCTTCGTGGCTCGCCCCGCTTTGTTCGGCCATGAACCGAGCAGACTCTCGCATCTGCTTGACGGGACTGCACGGCTCCGCCCCGGCATTTGCGCTCACGCTCCTGGCCCAGGCTCAAGTCTCCTCCCCCACAGCGCCTCGCCCCTCGGTCGTCCTCGCCGCCGATGACACGGCGGCCGAGCGGCTGTTTAACGACCTTCGCTTCTTTCACACCCTGTTGGGACTTCCGTCGGACAACTTGGCCTGGTTTCCCGAATGGGAAACACTGCCTTACGAGGCAACGGCGCCGCATATCGGATTGATCGCCCGCCGCATGACCACACTCCATCATCTGTGTGCCAACCGGTCGGTTCTGGTCGTGGCCTCCATGCGCGCCGCCATGCATCGCCTGGTTCCGCGGAGGATATTTGAGCAGACGATCCTCCGCTTCAAGTCCGGAGAAATACACGAGCGGGAATCCTTGTTGGCCGCCCTTCTGCGCTTGGGCTATCGGCGCGTGTCGGTCGTGGATATTCCCGGAGAATTCAGCGTGCGCGGCGGCATCATTGATATCTTTTCCACCGCCTACACGGATCCCCTCCGGCTCGAGATGTTGGGTGACCAAATCGAATCGATCCGGCTATTTGATGCCTCGACCCAAACCTCGATCAAAACCATTAGTGAAGGGCTGGTATTGCCAGCCCGCGAATTCATCCGCCCGGCCGACGCCCCGGACGCCTTGGCCCCCATCTCGCCGGACGCGGAGTGGCGCAGCCCCGAGATCTATCCTCAGATGGACTCGCTGTTCCACTACCTCACCGGCGAGCCCCGGCTGGTGCTCAACCAACCCCAATCGCTAGAGCGGGCTTGCAAGGAGGCCTGGACGTCCATCGACGACGGTTATCTCCGACACGTGGACCGAGACGCCATGCGACCCTACCCTTCACCCGAAACCTTGTTTCTGACATGGGAGGATATCCGTCAGGAGACGGCGACGTGGCCACTTCTGGCCATGGAACCGTTGGCGGCAGCCGAGACGGCGTGGGATTCGGTGGTCTCGTTCACCACTCAGGCGCCTGCCGCCGCTGGCCTCGGCGTCAGGGGCACCCCCTTTAGCCAGACCCTCGTGCTCTTGGAACGTCTTCGGGCGAACCACCTGATCGTGCTGGTGGCAAGAAGTCGGGGGCAGGTCGATCGGCTCCTGGCGCTGTTCCGCGAGCACGATCTGCCAGCAGACGAATGGAGACCCGCGTTTTGGTCGAACCAGAGCGACGGCAGGCTTCCCTTTCTGGTCATGCAAGGAGAATTATCAAGCGGCTTCCTTTCCAGCGAGTTGCGCCTCGCCGTCCTGACAGAAGAAGAGCTGTTCGCAAAGGGGGCCCGGCATAAGCCCCAGCAGAAAAGCAAAGCGGCGACGTTCTTATCCTCGCTCGACGATCTCAACGTCGGTGACTACGTGGTCCACATCCAACATGGCATCGCTAAATACCGGGGTCTTAAACGCTTGGCCGTCCAAGACTTCGAGAGCGATTATTTGGCGCTGGAGTTCGCCGGTAGCGACATCCTCTACGTGCCGCTGGATCGGCTCAACCAGATCCAGCGTTATAGTGGCGCCGAGAACCACGTCCCCCGACTCAACCGTCTCGGCGGAACCACGTGGGCCAAGACGACAGCGCGAGTCAAAAAGGACATCGAGGAAATGGCCCACGAATTGATCGAACTGTACGCTAGCCGTGAAGTTGTAAAACGTCCCTCCTACGGTTCGGCCAGTACGTTCTTCCATGAATTCGAGGCTGCCTTCGAGTATGAAGAGACGCCCGATCAACTGAAGGCCATCGAAGACATCTTCCGTGACATGGAAGCGACGAAACCGATGGATCGCCTCGTCTGCGGTGATGTGGGGTACGGCAAGACCGAGGTGGCCATGCGCGCCGCCTTCAAGGCCGTGGAACATGGCCGCCAAGTCGCCGTGCTAGTGCCGACCACCCTGTTGGCGCATCAACACTACGACACCTTCGCGGAGCGGTTCGCACCCTTTCCTGTCCGAGTCGCCCTCCTCTCGCGATTCCAGTCGCCACGCGAAAGCAAGGCCATCCTTGCCGATCTTGCTGCCGGCGTCATCGACATCATTATCGGCACCCACCGCCTGCTCCAAAAGCAGGTGGTGTTCCGCAACCTAGGTCTCGTCATCATCGATGAAGAGCAATGGTTTGGCGTGAAACATAAGGAGCGGCTGAAACAGTTGAGGACGCAGGTTGATGTCCTCACGCTGACCGCCACCCCCATTCCCCGCACGCTTCAAATGGCCATGTCCGGCGTGCGGGACCTCTCGGTCATCGAGACCCCCCCCGTGGGACGGCTGGCGATCAAAACCGAGGTGGTCCGCGCTAGCAATACAATCGTGCGAGATGCCATTCTCCGCGAACTGGGGCGCGGTGGGCAGGTGTACTTCATCCACAATCGCGTGGAAACCATGGAGTCAACCGCCACCTGGCTTCGGCAACTGGTGCCGGAAGCTCGCCTTGTCATGGCACACGGCCAGATGAACGCCAAGCCCTTGGAAGCGGTCATGCTGAAATTCTTGCGAGGTGAAGCAGACGTCCTCCTCGCCTCGGCCATTGTTCAGTCCGGCCTCGACGTCCCAAACGCCAACACCATCATCGTCAACCGAGCCGATACGTTCGGCCTCGCGCAACTGTACCAACTGCGAGGACGTGTCGGGCGGAGCGGTCAACAGGCGTTCGCCTACTTTCTGATCCCGGACGAAGGCACTCTCACCAGCGAGGCGCAAAAACGGTTGATTGCCATCCAACAATTCACCGAACTGGGATCGGGTTTTCGCATCGCTGCCGCGGACCTCGAAATTCGCGGCGCCGGCAATCTGCTCGGCAAACAACAGTCCGGCCACATCGCGGCGGTCGGCTTAGATCTCTACATGCAAATGGTTGAGCAAGCCGTACGACGGCTCAAGGGGCAGGTCATGGAGGAAGAGCCCGACCCCACGTTGCAACTGCCCGTATCGGCCTTTATTCCCGAGGATTTTGTAGCCGACCCACACCAGCGGCTTTCACTCTACAAACGTTTGAGTGCCTGCAATCGAATCGGGGACCTGGCGTTACTCCACGGGGAAATCCACGATCGATATGGCCTTCCGCCCGAACCAGTGGAACGACTGTTGGAAGTAATGCAACTCCGTATCCATGCCAAAAGCCTCCGGATGGTCTCCCTTGAAGTCCGAGGCCGATCAGCCGTTCTGACATGGGGACCACATGCCTCCGTCTCTGACGGCGCCATCGGCCGTTTGATGGACCGTTTTCCCAAGCGGCTGCGATTTCTGAGCCCGCGATCGGTCGAGATCCACCTGTCAGGAGAAGACTGGCCGGTCGTCTATACGGAACTCAATGCGGCCTTGCAAAGCCTCAGTCTCTGTGATACCACCTCCCCAGAGACGGGACAGTTAATCCATGCTCACGTCCTGCCGCATTAGCTGACGATGCCGTATTATTTCCCCTCGAAGGGTTGCCGCTGCCCACGCGTCGTGCCGTTCTTGCTGCTCCTGCCGATGGTGATCCTTGGCGATCTGGTTGTGCAGGGATGCGCCGCGCCTCCGCAGGAAGAGGAGGCGGTCGTCGCGTTAGTAAATGGGCGTCCCATCACGCAAAAGGAATTCGAGCTCCGATGGAAAGAACTTTCGGACGCGACCCGCGCCCGCTATGAGAAAGAGGGGGGGAAACGGCGCTTCCTCGACGAACTGGTGACCCGAGAGCTGCTGCTCCAGGAGGCCCGTCTTCGGGGATTGGATCAAACCGACGCCATTCGGGAGAAGGTCCGACGGTACAAGGAGCAGCTCCTCATCGATGAACTCCTCAAGGACAAGTTGCTGGCCGATGTCGAGCTCTCGAAAGAGGAACTGGAGGCGTACTACCGGCAACATGCGCACGAACTGCTCGATCCCCTCAAAGTTCACGTGTGGCTGATGCTGTTGCCCAATGTGTACGCGGCCAAAGATCTCGAAAACCAAATCAACCGCGGCGGCAACTTCGCGAAGTTCGCGCAGCGGTACTCTCTCGACGAGAAAACGAAAGCCAACGGAGGCAGCCTTGGGCCCTACCGGAAAGGGTTGGTCCCACCCGAGGTGGACGCCGTCATCCATACCCTTAAGCCCGGCGTCGTCAGCGCGCCGATTAAGGCGGAGGAGGGATACTACCTGGTGATGACAACGCCGCTTGAGAGAGAAATAATCGAAGCCGACTTGGCCACCCAAGAACGGCTTCGCCAGGAGCTGCTGGCCGAAAAACGTCGCAAGCGGTTCGAGGAAGTCATCGCCGATATCCGAGCCAAGGCGACTATCCGGGTGGGACAAGCGTCGCGCCCCCTTATGCACAACACGAGCGAAGCCCCGTAAAAATATCAGCCTGTGCTGCCGGTCGGCCTCCCCGCGTGTAGAATGGAACCAACAGATCGTCGCCCGCCCACCCTGCGTAGGGCCGACACCATGTCTATCACGGATGCCAGAAAACGGGCAGCATGGCGTGTCGCACTGATCGCCCTGACGATTGGCTCGACAGGTCTTGTCATCACCCCCGCCTGGGCTTCGCTCGAGGACCGCATCGTCGCCGTGGTGAACACCGATCTGATCATGTTGTCCGACGTCCGACGTGAAAGCGAGCCATACATCGAGTTGCTCAAGCAGCAACACCGCGGCGACGATCTGGCTCGACGAGTGAAGGCAGCGGAATCCATGGCATTGACGAAGCTCATCGAGCGGACCCTCCAGTTGCAAGAGGCCAAGACCAAGGGCATCGACGTCTCGGACCAGGAGCTTGCACAGTTCGCCGAGCAGCTGAAGCTCCAGGGGTCGGCCGTGGACCTTGCCGACCCTCGGCAACGTCGTTCTCTCCGTGAACAACTTTTGTTAATGAAAGTGGTGGACCGTGAAGTCCGCAGTGCCCTCACCGTCGGCGAGGCGGAAATGAAGCGATACTACCAAGAACACCGCGACCGCTTCGCCCTTCCCGAAGAGTATCTGCTGAGTCAGATCCTCGTCCGGTTTCGTTCCGCAGAGGAGCGACCTGATGCGTTGGCCAAGATCCGTGACGCGATGAAGGAATTAAAACGCGGCGAGCGATTCGAGGATGTGGCCTTGCGCTATTCGGAAGGTCCCAATGCGTTGCAGGGCGGACAACTGGGGGTGGTTCGGCAGGGAGAACTGCTGCCGGGCATTGAACAGGCCATTGCGCCGCTCGTTCCCGGCGCCATCTCGGAGATCGTCGAAACCGCCCAAGCCTTTCATATTTTTCGTGTGGACGAGAAAAAACCCACACAACACCGCCCCTACGACGAGGTGGTTCCTGAGCTGCGCAACCTTGTCTATGAACAGAAAGTCGAGGAAGCGTTTCAAGCCTGGTTGGCCAGGTTGAAACAGAAAGCCTATATCGACATCAAGTTTTAATCATCGCTCGCAAGGCACTCCATAGCTGATGGTTCCCTTCTCCCGTCACCGACGAATGGAGAATCACCATCTCCCCTTCCAATAGTCCCAATGCTCGACTGATCCTCCGGAGTGCGTCCGCCCGTTCGCTGGTCCGCAGTTTATCGACCTTGGTTGCCACAATGAGGGGCGCCCGCCCAATCGAATGTAGCCACGCGAGGGTTTGACGATCCTGGACCGTCACAACGCGACTTTCCACCAACAAGACGACGCCGGCCAAAATGGATCGGCTGGTCAAATAGGTTTCGATCAACGGTTTCCACTGGATCCTTATGGACTGCGAAACCTTGGCAAATCCATATCCCGGAAGATCCACCAGATAAAACCGCGCGAGATCGGGATCAGACGTCGAGACCCCAAACACATTCACCGCTCGCGTTTTGCCGGGAGTGCGGCTCACCTTCGCCAAATCTCGCCGATGCAACAACGAGTTGATCAAAGATGATTTGCCCACGTTGGATCGGCCCACAAAGGCAATCTCGGGACGATCCTCGACTGGAAATTGTGCGGGATCGACGCAACTTTTGATAAACTCAGCCGCCAGAATCTTCATGTCTGTTTGGAGTGTAACGGGGGCGCGCCACCGCTCCCTCTCGTGTGGTGGGACTCATCGGCCGCCATCACTTACGCAACTCCCCATGCCTAAGTCAACCAACCGCCGACGGTGGGCTCACGTTCTAATGGGGATCACCCTGGTCCTCGGTATTCCCATCGGTCTCATGGCGCTCCTCTGGCTCATTACCCTGCCGGACGTGAGCGTTTTGGCCTCCGCCAACCCTTCGTCAACCGCCCTCATGGACCAACGGCAGGTGGAGGCATCGCAAGGCACGCGCCCCCTTGCCAGGCAATGGATTTGGATGCCCCTCTCTCGTATTTCTCCCCACCTCCAACGGGCGGTTATCGTGGCCGAAGATGCCTCGTTCTTTTCCCACGAGGGATTCGACTGGAGAGGGATCCGAGACGCCATGTTCCATAACCTCGAAAAAGGAGCAGTGAGACGGGGCGGGAGTACGATCACTCAGCAATTGGCCAAGAATTTATACCTCTCCTCGGAACGATCCCTGTGGCGCAAAGCTAAGGAGGCACTGATCACTCGCCTGCTGGAGCGCCACCTGACCAAAGAGCGCATACTTGAGCTCTATCTGAATGTAGCGGAGTGGGGACACGGCATCTATGGAGCGGAAGCAGCGGCTCGCCACCATTTCGGCAAGTCTGCCGCCGACCTCACGGAAAGCGAGGCAGCCTGGTTGGCGGCCATGCTTCCCTCACCTCGCCGGTATGATCCGCTGAGAAAAACCGCGTGGTTAACCAAACGACAGTTGCGGATTCTTCGAGACTTGCATGACACACACGTGCCCGTTCCGACACACCGGAACCACCTGCCGACCCAACCCCTGTCGGTCAACTGAGCCAGAGGAAGCCAGGAAGTATCACCGCCCCACATTTAAAATTTGGCCATTCACCGTGAGGTAGGAATGGATACCCGTTCAAACCGATCCCCGACGACCGGCTCTCCCTTGCCATTCCACCATCCAGCCGCCATATAAGGCGTCACATGTACGATCGCAAAGCGTGCGGCGGGAGTCACAACCAACGATCCGGCCGAACCTTGGATTCTCGCCACCAACATCTTCAGTACCTGGCGCGCTGAGTCTATCGGCACCGCTCCTCCGGCCAATCGGTCGCAGATCGCCTTCGCCGCAGCAATTCGAATGATCCCCTCGCCAATTCCCGTCATCGAAACCGCTCCGGCCCGGTTGTCAGCATACACCCCACAACCGATCAGCGGCGTATCGCCGACCCGTCCCGGCAACATGCGGGCGATCCCTCCAGTGGAGGCACCAGCCGCTACTGTTCCGAAACGATCAACGGCCACGGCCCCGACGGTGCCGTGGCGGCTGCTGATGGGTTTTGTCCGTTTGAGCAGCGCCCCATACGGCACCCTCCGCCTCAGCGCGGGGCTCCGCTGCCGCTCCAACTTGAAATGATTCGCAAATACCGTCGCCATCGGTCCGACGAGCAAGACGTGATTTGTTTCTTCCATGACTAGACGAGCGGCGGTAATCGGATGAACGATGTCCTCAATCGAGGCAACGGCACCAGCCTGGAGGTTCTTGCCTTCCATAATTGACGCATCCATTCGCCGGCCCCCATCAAGCTGGAGGCGGGCGCCCAACCCTGCATTAAACCGTCCGCTTCGCTCAAGCACACGAATGGTCTGCTCCACGGCAGTCGCCGCTGGTGCCCCTCGATCCAGGAGGTGATAGCCGACTCGCAGAGCAGCCCCGAGGAGCTCCTGTTGCTCACTGGTGATCGATCGGGAACCGGCGCCGCCGTGAGCGAGAATAAGGGGAGCTGTACCGTTCAATTCAGCAGCAAGTCGCGGGTTTTTTGAAAGGCGGGATCCTGCATCCGATCAAGGTCGGAACGGACGAACCCCAAGCCAGTGACGCAGAGCTCGAAGTTTTCTGACAGTTTTTGGAAGAGGGGCGGATCGCCCTCAGCTGTTGACAGACCAAGTTGAGCCACAATCCCATAGGACCGTTTTCCCGTCTTGACATAATCCACCAGAAAATCCTTGTGATAGATCCGTCCTGCCGATTTGAGACGGCGGAGGTACTCAGGAAACAAGCCGGCCATGAAAAGGGTATAGTCACCGATGTGGCGGTGCACATCCCGCTCACGATCGAGTGATTGAGCCTCCAACATTACCTCCGATTCAAACAACAGATCGACAACGGTGTCCACCGGTTGGTTGTGTTGGTTCCGGATTTTATACAGCCGGTCGATGTGGGTAAAATCCACCAACATATTCGACACATAAGTCATCACCCGTTCATCCGGCCACCCGAGACGTTCAATGAAACTTTTCTCCGTCAGGGCAGTGAACAGCCGACGAAGTGGATGCAGGGGAGGAACCGGAGCACTCATAACCACCTTTCCCTCCAGACAAAGCAATTGATGTAATTATAGCAAATCGGCGTCCGCTCTCAGCTCACTGTGTCCTCGCCCTTCCTTGCCCCACCGTTGTAACGACGCCTCTCATGGCTATCCACAATGATGGTCACCGGGCCGTCATTGATCAGAGTCACTCGCATGTGGGTGGCAAAAACGCCGGTCTCGACAACCGTGCCTTGCCTCCGCAATTCCTCGGCCACCAGTTCGTACAACCGCCTGGCTTCATCGGGCGGCGCGGCCTCATCAAAACTAGGACGACGCCCGGTCGTCGTACTGCCCAGCAATGTGAACTGAGATACCAGCAGAACGGCCCCACCCACGTCCGTCAGCGAACGGTTCATCTTACCCGCTTCATCAGGGAAAATACGCAATGTCCTGATTTTCTCAGCCAGGTAGCGTCCGTCCTCCTCTGTATCTCCCTTGGCGACGCCCACCAAGACCATGAGGCCTTGCCCGATCTGCCCCACAATGGTCTCTTCAACCGTCACTGAAGCACACACAACGCGTTGGATCACGGCTTTCATCGAAATGTTCCCTCATAGCGAACGATGGCTTCTCCCATTGGCGCCGGCGAACACAACCGGCCGTTGTCATGACCCGCCGCGGGAAGATCGCGTCCTTAACAGGGGCAACGATCCCTCCAGCGCCAACAGTTTTCGCTTCATCGACAGGCCGCCGGAGAACCCGCCCAACGACCGGTCCTGCGCAACTACCCGATGGCAGGGAATGACGATCGGCAAAGGATTGGCCCCCACCGCGTTTCCGACAGCACGGGCATAGGCACGCCCCCCAACTCGGTCGGCAACCCATTGATAGGACCGCACCGTGCCGTAAGGAATCGTTTGGAGCACCCGCCAGACCAGTCGTTGAAATTCTGTGCCGCTGGAACAGTCGATCGGAACATCGAATGTCTTCCGAGACCCGGTCAAATAGTCGAGCAATTGACGCCTGGCAGCCAAAAGCCTGATTGATCCTTGGTCTCGAAGATCTGTCATCCCCAGCGCCACTGCGGCCGTCCGTTTTGATCGCTTGGGCAACACGATCCGGTCAATTCCTTTGACCGTCTCGGACATGCCCATCCACCCCCATGGGGAATCGAAGACAAGACCACGCCGCTTCAAACCATCGTGGATGTGGTCCATCGGCCAAACCTTTTCCGAACCATATCCCGCACCACGTCTAATTCCTCCGACCGGAGCAGCGCATGCACGGTCACGTAGCCGCCGACACTGAAAACGATGGTCATAAACAGCAGCGCCGACTTGACCACCCACTTGGCCGGCTCTCCCCAAATCTGAGCGCTGGCCGCCCACCAACACACCAAAATCATCGGCACGCAGGCCGCCAGCACCCGTAACGACGAGCGGCCGACCGCTCTCCATTCGACGCCGCCCAAACGCCTGTTCAGCACCGCCACCAGAATGCCGCCGTTCACCATGGAAGCAAAGGCCGTGGCCAAGGCAAGTCCCGCCGCCCCGAGAAACGACATCAGAGCTAATGAAAACAGGATATTCGCCACTACCGCAATCGCCGCCGAGATAGCCGGAGTCGTGGTATCTTGCAACGAATAAAACGCCGCGACGATAATGCGGACCCCGCCGAAGGCCCACAATCCGACCGCGTAGCAAAGCACCGCCAAGGCTGTCTCGGCCGTATCATGGGCCGTGAACGAGCCGTGCTCGAAAAACAGGTGCACGATCGGCACCCGTAACAGAATCAGGCCCACCATCGCCGGCACCATGATGAACAGAATCATCCGCAGGCCGAACCCCAGCGTCGTCCGTAGCTCATCAAGTGCGCCTCTCGCCGCCTGGGCGGACAGGGTCGGCAGGATGGCCATTCCCAGCGCCACGCCGAACACACCCAGCGGGAACTGAATCAACCGCATGCCGTAAAACAAGTACGTTGGTCCACCGCTAAAGAACGAGCCCAGGATGGTGCTCACGGTCAGATTGATTTGCGTGACCGAGAGGCCGACGAGCGACGGCACCATCAATCGACCGATCCGGCGCAGACCGGGATGGCCGGGATTGAACCGAAAGCCGAACAACAGTTCCCGCCGCTTGAGGCTGGGCAATTGCATCGCAAATTGAGCCACTCCCCCGACCGTGACTCCGATCGCCGCGCCGATGATCGGCTCTTCCAACAACGGAGACAAGCCCAACGAGCAGCCAATGATGGCAAGATTCAAAAACAGTGGCGAAAACGCTGGCGCCGCGAAGGCCCGCACCGAATTCAAAATACCCATCGCGAGCGCGGCCAGGCTGATAAACAGCAGGTAGGGAAACATGATGCGCGCCAGCAACGTCGTGAGCGCGAGTTTGCCGGGATGCTCCTCAAAGCCCGGCGCGAGCAATTGCACAAGCCAGGGAGCCGCCAACATTCCCAGGATCGTCACCAGCGTCACCACGGTCAGGAGCGTTGTAAAGACGGCGCTGGCCAGTTCCCACACCTCCTGCTTGCCGCGGGTGGTCCGGTACTCCGTGAAGACCGGGATGAAGGCCGAGGACATGGACCCTTCGGCGAACAGTTCCCGGAGCAGACTCGGCACGCGAAACGCCACGAAAAAGGCGTCCGCGGCCGGCGTGGCGCCGAACAATCGGGCCAGCACCATGTCGCGGATGAAGCCCAGAATCCGGCTCGCAAAGGTGCCAATGCCGATGACTCCGGCGGCTTTCACGACCGACTGATGCTCGTTTTGTTTCGGCGACGAGGAAGCAATCGAGGCTGGGGAATCCGACATGGAACGGATTCTAGCGGAACACCGAGAGACCGTCCATCAGCCCTCGGATTTTTCGAGCGTGGCGGGGCGAACACATCATCGCTGGCTACGGTTCCTGGATCACGTGATCAGGCAATTCATTGGGATTGTCTCCCGGACGGCTGGGGCATACCTCCGCCAAGAGAGCCCCACAGGCCTGGATTGCATCGCACAGGCCTACTACGATCTGGCCCTCGTGGAGATGTTGGATGCCAGCCTGGACGACTTCACGCCATCGTGCGGGCGGCACTTTATCAACCAGCGACCGATCCGGCAACACGTAGATGAACCGTTCTAATATTGACAGCATGATTAAGACGCCGGTGCTCTCGCGGGTTTGCGCCAGGGCATGTTGGGCGAAGGCTCGTTCGGCCCGCCACATTACCTTTTGGTTCATGCGCTCGCGCGACGTCATCAGCCGAATTACAGGCGGCCACTTTCCCAGCCATGTTCCCCCTCCGTATCCGAGGATTACGGCCATCAGAAGCCAGACGGCATTCGCGGCCGACCAACCCCACGGAAGCCACAACGGCTCCGTCGTCAGTAACAGCGCCAACACGACCAGGGCCACCAGCACTCCAGTCCGATACTGGACATCGCGATAGAGCCCGGAGCGAGTCACGATCATGGGCACGATCTCGGCGTTGGTTTGCTGTTCCGCCCGCCGTACCGCCGACGTGATCAGTTCCTGCTCCTCGGGCGTCAGTTTCAGTCCCTTACCAGTTTCCACTGGCACCACCTCCGCCGAAATTGCCTCCGCCTCCACGGAAGCCACCCATGCCTCCCCCCATGCCTCCGAATGAGCCACCGTGCCAGCCTCCGCCTCGACTGCTGTACCACAGCCAGTCATCCGCCGCTGAATAGCTTCTTCCTCTTCCACGAGAACCGGCCGCAGAGAAGGCCAGGAGCACCGCGAGTGTGATCGCTCCCGCGATCAAAGCCGGCACCGCCCAAGGAGCCAGGAGGGCGGAAATCCCGGCGCCGACGAGCGACCCAACCAACCGATGGACCCCCATCAGGCCAAGTCCCACCACAATGCCGACGAGCACGGCTGTTCCAACCAACCCAATACCATCTGACTCCTGTGGCCGGACCGTCCGCTCTGATGCCTGATAGCTCCCTTCGATGGTTCTAAGAATCGCGTCCACCCCAGCAGAAACACCTCCCGCAAAATCTCCGGCTCGAAAGCGGGGCACCATCTCATTTCTAATGATTTGGGCCGATCGCGCATCGGTCAACTCTCCTTCCAAGCCATAGCCGACCTCGATGCGAATCTTCCGTTCCCGCATGGCGATCAGGAGCAGCACACCGTTATCGGTGCCTTTGACACCCAGTTGCCACGTCGTCGCCACGCGATGGGAGAATTCTTCAAGCACTTCCCCTTCAAGGGAAGGAAGAATCAACACCGCCACTTGATTGGTCGTCTTGGCCTCATGGTCCGCCAACTTGGCTTCGATCGACCCTTTTGCCGAGGTCGGCAGGACATGAGCCAGGTCCACGACGCGGCCCGTGAGGGGTGGCACCGCAAGCCCCCACGCCAGCCCAGCGAGGGCAAGGAGCACCACAACCACACACGCGGCGACATCGAATGGGAGAGAGCCGGTCAGCCTCCCTTTTCTCATTCCAGTCCGATCAGCCGCCTTCACCGTGTGCTCAGAATTTCACATCCGGCGGTTTCGCGATGGCGCTCTCATCCGGCACGGAGAAATTCGGCTTTTCTTCCATGTGCAGAATAAATTTGGCCGTCAAATTGGTCGGGAAAAAGCGGACCATCTTGTTGTACTCCGCAACCTTTTCGATATACCGTTTGCGCGCGACGGCAATCCGGTTCTCCGTCCCCTCCAACTGGCTTTGCAGATCGCGGAAGTTTTGATCCGCCTTCAGGTTGGGATAATTTTCGGCAATGGCAATGAGACGGCCCAACGCCGTGGTGAGGCCAGCCTGGGCCTTTTGAAATTCCTCAAAGGCCGCCGGATCTTTCAACATGTCGGGAGTCGCCTGAATCGCCGTCGCTCTAGACCTGGCGTTTACGACCGCCTCCAGGGTCTCTCGTTCATGAGCCGCATAGCCCTTGACCGTGGCCACCAAGTTGGGGATCAGATCGGCCCGCCGTTGGTATTGGTTGATGACTTCACTCCACGCAGCCTTCGTATCTTCATCCAATCCCTGCAAATCGTTGTAACCACAACCGGACAATGTCACCACGCCGACGATCGCGATGCCCCAGCCGCTCATCCGCCACCATGTGCGACTCATATGTCTGTCCTCCTTTAGCACACTGCACCTCCCATATTTGTTCATCTGCGAAGACATGCTACCATGACGGCAGACCATGGAGCACATCAGGCTGCCAGGTCAAGAAGAAGGCGTCGCGAAACTGACGGGCGGATACGGAAGCGGAGCCGTGCACCCTGTACTACGAGAAGCCTACAAGCGAGAGTTGGCTGCGGCGAGAGAGGATTGTGCTGCCGGCCGCCTGGATCAGGCCTTTGCTCATCTTGAGCGGGCGCATATTCTCGGCCAATCCTTTACCTTCGCCCACGCCAGAGCCCATTGGGAGATGTTGAAAGTAGGGTGGAAACGACGTGATACGGTGGAAATCACCGGCCAGATTGTCAGAATCGCCGGCTCTTTGCTCTTCACGTGGCTTTGGGTCCCGGTGGGCAATTCGGGAGGAGCGCGCGTGCCCCCTTTTCAACCGATGCCGATTCCGCAAGATCTTGACGAACTGCTGAGAAGATACGGACCAACTCGCCAATCCTAGCATTTCGTCGAGGCTGCGGGTGTTCTATCACCCGCAGCCCACGATGATCCCTAGGGCGGCAGGTGAACCCATCAAGCGGGTTCTTCAGCTGGCTTCTCTTCTTCTCGCTTGCCAGACGTCCGCGCCGATGATCCCACCGGGTACAATTTCGATTCCCGGGGAACGTTTCTCGGTGCGGATTCTGCCATCTCCAACGTGCCGTTCATCCGAACCCCTTCCTCGATAGAAAGCAACGGCGTCTTCAAGCTCCCATTCATGACAGCGGGAGACAGCAAGGTCACTCGCTCTGAAGCATAAACATCGCCGGTAATGGTCCCTTCCGAGACCACGGATCCGGCCGTAATCTTTGCCGTGATGACCGCTTCCGGCCCTACCACCAGCCCCCCATCGGCATGGATTTCTCCATCAAAGGCCCCGTCGATTCGTACCGTCCCCGAATAGGTGATCACGCCTTTGAACGCCACCCCTTTGCCCACAAACGCGATCACCGACTCAGCGGGCGCCGTCCTGCCACTCGTAGTGATCCGCCTGTCCACCGTCTTTCCATCTTCTGCATAGACCGCATTTTCCTGTTTCCACATGGATCCCTCCTTCTCTCCTTAACAGGATGGTTGTTTGGGTTGCGTCTCTTGCTCGCTCTCCAATTCGGCTCAACCGACGGTTTGATTGAGCATGATCTTACTCTTTCCTTCTCTGTTGCTTGACAGCGAAGTGCCCGCGGTCCTCTTGGCAATCAACCCTTGTTCCATCCTTTCTCCTTGGCCACGCAACCAGAATCGGAAGGGCTGGTGGCATCTGATATAATCGCAGACGCGACGTCGGCACGAGAACGGATGAACGTTTGAAGCCGCTTATTCTCCTGCGCCCTCCGCAGGAAGGTAAAGACGATCCCTCGTGGGCCGACCGACCGGACGATCGCTGGCACCTCGATCGGCGGTTCCTGCTCGCTGACGAGAATCTCCAAATAGTAAATGTCATCGACGGTCACAGGTACATCGCTTTGAATCTTGCATCCGCCAAGAGAAATGTCGATCACCGTTCCTTTGCCACGGACCTTCCCTCCCGAAAACGACAGGCTCAGCCGCACCGGAACACGAAGATGCCGCCGGCGGTCCGGCAGGAAACCGGCCATGCCCCGCATGCCGACCCATTCCAAGAAACGATAGCCGCAGGACCGGCAGGAAAACGGAACAACCCTCACCCACGACGCAACCAGCTCCCCTAATGATTGCGGACGAGACTGAAGCACCTCTCTCCTCCAACACTGTGGGCACAGCCCTGTCTGCTCCATTCGTCATGCCTCTCCATTTTCGTCATCCCTTCGCCATCCCGTCATCCTTTCGCCATCCCGTGGAGAAGCGGTGAGTCGACAATGTTTCTCAAGGCTAACGTGCTTTGCCATACAGTCAAGCGAATTGTGCCTCTCATAAAACCGCGGCGGAGATCGTAGGAGGAACGAGAAACGATCAAGAGGCACAAGCGGAAAGCGGGCTCAATAGGATTCTCCATGCGGGGCATCTGATCGGGCGGGAATTCTCGTGCCCATAATACTCGCCCGCAGGTATTCCCGATTCAACATGGCAATAAAGCGAACGCTGACGTGTTTGGGGCATACGGCCTCACATTCATACTGATTGCCGCAGGACCCGAATCCTTCGCGCTCCATGGCCCGCACCATGGCCATCACGCGGCGGGTTCGTTCCGGTTTGCCTTGCGGCAGCATGGCGAGATGGGAGACCTTCGCCGCCACGAACAACATGGCCGAGGCGTTTTTGCACGCCGCGACACAAGCGCCGCAGCCGATGCACGAAGCCGCATCCATGGCCGTTTCTGCCTCTTCCTTTCCGATCAAGAGAGTGTTGCCATCCACCGCCCCGCCTGTGTTGACGGAAATATAGCCCCCCGCCTGCATGATGCGATCCAATGCGCGACGGTCGACAACCAGATCTCTGATGATGGGAAAAGCCTTGGCGCGCCATGGTTCTATCGTGATCGTCGCTCCATTGGCAAAGCGGCGCATGTACAGTTGACAAGTCGTCACCCCGCGTTCGGGACCATGGGGCACTCCATCGATGACCAGCGAGCAGCTCCCGCAGATCCCTTCACGGCAGTCGTGCTCAAACGCTACCGGCTCTTCGCCCGCCACGATCAACCGTTGATTGAGTCCGTCCAGCATCTCCAAGAATGACATGTCGGGGCTCACGTCATCGACCGGATAGGTCACAAACCCGCCTCGCTCATTCGGTCCCCGCTGTCGCCAAATTCGCAATGTGAACTTCATGATCCTCCCCGTCCTCGCCGCAACCCTTTTCAACCGGCCGCCCAAGGGGGCCGTCACTGATAGCTTCGTGTGGTTGGCTGCACGAACTCAAAGTTGAGCGGCTCCTTATGCAAAGCCGGTGTATCGCCGTCCCGGTATTCCCATGCCGCCACATAGGCAAATCGCTCATCGTCCCGTTGTGGTTCGCCCTCTTCAGTTTGATACTCCTCCCGAAAATGGGCTCCGCACGACTCTTCCCGATGAAGGGCATCGTGGCACATTAGTTCGGCAAACTCCAGAAAGTCCGCTACCCTGCCAGCGTACTCCAGTTCTTGATTGAACGCCTCTCCCGATCCCGGCACGACCACATCCCGCCAAAACTCTTCACGCAATACTGGAATCACTTCGAGCGCCCCTCGAAGTCCAGCTGCGCAGCGCGACATGCCGCAATGGTCCCACAGGATCTTCCCCAGCGCCCGATGAAATGAGGCAGCGGTCCGTTGCCGCCCCTTAGCCTGCACCAGCTTTCGGAGCCGAGCCTCCACCCGCTCCAACGCCGCCCGCGCCGCACTGTGGTCCTCCGCAATGGGAGGTCTGTTGACCATCGCGAGGTAATGGCCGATGGTGTACGGCAAGATGAAGTATCCGTCGGCCAGCCCCTGCATGAGCGAACTGGCTCCCAGACGGTTTGCCCCGTGGTCGGCGAAGTTCGCTTCGCCGATCACGAAGAGGCCGGGGATGGTGCTCATCAGGTTATAATCGACCCACAGGCCCCCCATCGTATAATGGGGCGCCGGATAGATGCGCATGGGAACCTCGTAGGCATTTTCTCCCGTAATCCGCTGGTACATCTCAAAGAGATTCCCGTAACGTTCGCGCACGACGTCGATCCCCTGTTGCCGGATGACGTCGCTAAAATCCAAGTAGACGCCTTGGCCGCCGGGACCGACCCCCCGCCCTTCATCACAGATGGACTTGACGGCCCGCGACGCGACATCGCGCGGCACGAGATTCCCGAACCGAGGGTAGCGCCGTTCCAGAAAGTAGTCCCGCTCAGAAGGGGGAATCTCGTTGGGAGAGCGGCGGTCCGACGGTGAAACAGGCACCCACAACCGCCCGTCGTTCCGCAGCGATTCTGACATCAATGTCAGCTTGGCTTGATGGGCGCCAGCCGGGGGAATGGCCGTGGGATGAATCTGGGTGAATGACGGGTTGGCAAAGGCAGCTCCCTGCTTCCAGGCTCGGTAAGTGGCTGTCACATTACAGCCGCTGGCGTTGGTGGACAGATAATAGACATTGCTGTAGCCGCCAGTCGCCAGCACGACCGCATGGGCGGTGTGAGCCGACAGTCGTCCCGTAACCAGATCGCGAATCACGATCCCTCGTGCGTGGCCGTCGGCCACGATCACATCGAGCATCTCAGTACGCGGGCGCATCGTGACCTGCCCACGCTCGATTTGCCAGCACAATGCCGAGTAGGCCCCTAGCAACAGTTGCTGACCCGTTTGGCCCCGACAATAGAAGGTTCGCGATACCTGCACGCCGCCAAACGAACGATTGGCCAATTGCCCTCCATATTCCCTCGCAAAGGGAACGCCAAGCGCGACGCACTGATCGATGATCTGCGTGCTGATTTGAGCCAGTCGGTACACGTTGGCCTCGCGGGACCGAAAGTCTCCGCCTTTGATCGTGTCGTAAAAGAGTCGTGCAACACTGTCGCCGTCATCCTGATAATTCTTTGCCGCGTTGATGCCGCCTTGCGCGGCAATGCTGTGCGCGCGTCGGGGACTGTCGTGGAAGCAGAAACACTCCACTTGATAGCCAAGCTGGCCCAACGTCGAGGCGGCGCTTGCTCCCGCCAGCCCGGTGCCCACAACAATGATTTTGATTCGCCGCTTGTTGGCAGGACTCACCAACTGCCCGCTGAAACGACGGCGGTCCCATTTCATCTCCAAAGGGCCGGGAGGAACTTGGGGATCCAGCGCGATCATGGGTGGAGCCATCCCAAGAACACCGCAAAAATGATCGCCAGATTGCCAAGGACGACAAACAGCGCTACACCAGGGCCGGCCAACTTGAACAGACGATCGAGCGCCGCATGCTCGATTCCCCACGTTTGAAAGGCGCTAGAGATGGCGTGGCTTAAATGCAATCCAAGGGCTAGTTGTCCAGCTACATAAATTCCGACGTAGAGAGGATTGCGAAACGCGTGGACAATTTTCCCATAGACATCCAGGCGACCCTGCACATCCATCCCATCGGGAGCGGAAGGGTCGATGACACCGACCGTCAGATGCAACAGGTGAAAGATGATAAACGCCAATAAAAGACTCCCCGTCAGTGCCATCGTTCGTGAGGCCACCGAAGCGGCTCGGTACCGACGCAATGCATAGGGGACGGGACGCCCCCGCCGGTTCCGCAGAGCAAGCCGAATCGTCAGTCCAACATGCACCGCCGCCGCCGTCAGCAGCCCTGCCCGCGCAGTCCACAGGAGAATCGGCATGTCGTGTAAGAAGGAGGCATATCCATTGATGGCATCGCTTCCTTCGAACACCTGCAAGTTGCCCAGCATATGAAAGATCACAAACCCCGCAAGCCCAAGTCCGGCAAGGGAGGCAACGAGCTTGCTCCCGACCGAATCGACAAACTCGTTGGCTCGATTCATCTCTTCCCGTTCCTCTCCATTTACCACGGCCATCAAAGTTTAGCTGGATATGGACTCCCTCTTCACTATAAACAACTATAACTCGAACACCCGATGCAATGTGGCTTCTTTGCACCGAACATTCGATCAACGTGCACCACCAGCAACTCCATAAATGCCGAATGCTCTCTATAATGAACTGCGTTCCGCCTGTAACCATGAAAGCCCCCTCCCAGGCCGACAGAACCGAATGTTTCTCCATGTGCCCGAAGAATCTTCGCTCCGCTCCACTGCGGGCTAACTGGCTTCCGCCACATTTGTTCGTTGGCCGAGTGTCCTCTATGTCTCCCTCTTCTTTGTATTTATGACTGCGCGCATTTCCCTAAAATGGGAAATGACTCTTAGGAGAATGACGTTTAGGAGAAGGAGCACTGTCTCCTCCCCTCCCCCTGTTCTCGTCTTTTCCGTCCACCTCGCAAAAACCACAATTGTGATTTTTACAACACAGCTTTCCTCTCACACCTATAAACTATTACCGTTTAAAAACAACAACTTGACATATATCTCCTGTGGCACGATCATTGCTTAATCTCATGGCACGCTCTTTGAGGTCGATCAACCACTTCTCTTGAGGAGAAGTAGAAAGCAGAGGGATCGGTGAGAAACCAACAGACTTTGGCAGCAGCGGTCACGTGTTCGGGCATCGGTCTCCATTCGGGGCAAGCAGTCACGATCACGCTTCGTCCGGCACCACCGGATACTGGCATCGTGTTCGTGGTTGCCGATCGCGAAATTTCCATTCCTGCTTCCATCGAACACTATATTCCAACCGAACTGTGCACGGCCGTTCATGGTCAGGGGTTTCAGATCAAAACGATTGAACATGTGCTTTCCGCGCTGGCCGGCCTTGAGGTCGACAATGTCTATATCGATGTATCCGGTGGCGAAATCCCCGTAATGGATGGAAGCGCCGCGCCGTTCGTACGGTTAATTCGCTCTGTGGGCGTGGTTCAGCAGAATCGCCAACAGCCGTTCCTGAAAATTATGGCTCCTATTGAGGTTGTGGAAGGAACCAAGCGCGTGCGCATCGAGCCCTCCTCCATTGCACGCATTACCTATTCGATCCAGTATGATCACCCGTTAATCAACACCCAGACCTATACGTATGAATGTTCCCCGCATGCCTACGAGACTCAGATTGCAGAGGCAAGAACCTTCGGTTTTCTCCACGAGGTTCAGGCCTTATGGGCCAGAGGGCTTGGTAAGGGGGGCACGTTGGAGAACACGGTTGTGTTATCCAAATGCGGGGTCGTCAATCAGTCGGGTCTCCGTTTTCTCAACGAGTTTGTGCGACATAAAGTCCTCGATCTTATTGGCGACTTTTCGCTTTTGGGCGCCTCATTTATCGGCCACATCATCGCCGAGCGGTCGGGACATGCCCTTCACAGCAAGTTGGTTCAGCGAATCCTTGAAGAACCGGAGAAATGGATTCTCCTCAACACGGAGCCTTTGCAGGAGGAAAAGCCGCTGTCGCTGCGCATGGCTCGTTTACAATCTGCAGCTCTGCTGCACTCATTGTGAGTGTCGCATCTCAACTGGGCAGTCAGCTTGCACCTGCCATGCTATAGCACATGGCGTAGCAGGCTGTTCGTTTGCTTCAATTACCAGCTCGTGATGCAAGCATCCCTTCAGCCTGGCACAACCCACAGCCAGGTGATGGTGTCATCCTTTTTAAGTCCTTACAGCCATCGGACCATGTTCGCATAGGGAAACGGGAGCCCGTCGTGGTGATACCGACGCCGGGCGTGAGAGACCTCCCGCCCGGCGTTCAGGTTACGGAGGAGATTACTTCTTTTTCTTCTTTGTCGCAGCTTTCTTCGTCGCCAAGAGTTTCACCCCCCTTCGCCGGTTATGGTTGCCAACACATCTTCAATCCCCTTTCCTCTTTGCTCTGCTCCTTGCTCTGCTGCTTTTGTCAAACAGCCTGCGTTAGGGCCGTGTCCAAGGCTTCAAAGGTATTGGGGCCTACCTTTCGGAAACGTTTGTCTCGTTTCAATGAGGTAGCAATCGAGGTCAACGGCGTTTTCCCTCTAATTTGCAACCCCCCCTCCATCAGCCGTTGCGCAAGTTCCTTCGCATGCATGGGGCGGTTAGATTCGCGAAGAATTTCATATGCTGCCTCAGGGACGCTTTTACCTACGTACTTGCTCCGCCCTAGTAAAATTTCCCGGGATTGGTCGGTCACATCCATAACCGGAAGGGGCCGGACGCCTTTCGGATCATCCGTAATCAACTGATTGGAAAGGCTGGCCAGTTTGGCCTTGTCCGCCTCCACTCGATAGAGTGTTTCGGCGAGTTCAAGATAT
>JANDJC010000002.1 GCA_024331045.1 Nitrospira sp. | reverse complement strand
GGATCCCGAGCAGCCTACTATGAAGAAGCAGGCGCCTTGCGGGATATGGTTCAGAATCACCTCCTCCAATTGCTCTGCCTAGTCGCGATGGAGCCGCCCTACTCTTTGGAGCCGGATGTGGTCCGCAATGCCAAAATGGAAGTCCTTCGCTGCTTACGACCCATCACTTTCGAAGATATCGGCAAGGTGACCGTGCGAGCGCAATACACGGAGGGAACGGTCCATGGGAAACCAGTCCCCGGCTATCGACGCGAGAAGGGAGTCAAGCCCGACTCCACCACCGAAACCTATGTGGCTGTGAAATGTTTCGTGGAAAACTGGCGGTGGTCGGGGGTGCCGTTTTATTTGCGGACGGGCAAGGCCCTGCCCCTGCGCGCCAGTGAAGTGGCCGTGCAGTTCAAGGAAATTCCCAAGATTTTGTTCAACGCCGATCCTAACAGACCGCAGGCACCCAATGTGTTGGCCTTGCGAATTCAGCCAGAGGAAGGACTGTCCTTGCGCATCGTCTCTCGGGTTCCCGGTACCAGGGCGCAGACTCACCCCGTGGAAATGCATTTTAAATACACGGAAGTCTTCGGCCGCCCCTCACCGGAAGCTTATGAACGTCTCTTGCTTGACGTCATGGCGGGAGATGCCTCCCGTTTTATGAGACGCGACGCCGTCGAAGCTTCCTGGGCCTGGATCACCCAGATTCTTGAGGCCTGGGAAAAACAGGGGCTCAGATGGTTGCCAGAATATCCGGCCGGCACGTGGGGACCGGTCGAAGCCGATCGCCTGATCCAAAACGACGGCCGCACCTGGCGGATCCTTTAGCGTTGCCCTTCCAGCGCACAGATTTCTCAACGCTTGCAGATCACGTAATCTGGTCGTGCTTCTCCCCCTTTTCGGGAATCTCTTGACCGGCGATGAGGCTTGTGGAGACCAGCACAGGCCAGGTTCGCGCCGGACTGTTCTCCGGCTCTTTGACGGAGGTGTGTGCGTCGTTCGGCAGGATCAGGTGTTCGGACGGTCAGTCTGATTTCGCAGACCGGCCTCCCCACACAGACAACCCAATCGCCACCACCAAATACGTCGCAGCGGCGATGACGACTCCGACGTTGAATTCTTCCCACAGATACAAATACAGCCATTCATCCAGGATGACAGCGAACGTCAACATCCCCCATCCAACAAAATTGAACCAACGCATGGGTGCGGCTCCTTGTTGTATCCGGTTTGGGTCCGCTCGCCAGGATGACTCAACCATCACCAGAGAACACCTCTCACCTCCGAGAGGCATCCTCTCGTCTTGCTCCGATCGCACCCCCTCTCCACATCAGACTTTGCTTCGCAGCTTCGGTCTCAGAACGTCCGCTACCAGTTCGGCGAACCGTCTATAACCCGCGGTTGTAAGATGAAGCCCGTCGTTTGAATAAATGGCGGCCAATTGGCCGCTCTCGGAATCCAGAGTGGCGGAAAACAAATCGACTACGGCAAGCGAATGTGAGTCAGCATAGTCACGAATCAGCCTATTGAGAGCCGTTCGTGGATCTAGATGTCGGGCCTTCCAAGCGCCTGCATCAGGGACACTCCAATTTCCTTCCATTCGGATCGAAGGCACCGTCACTGGTATGGGAACGCCGCCGGCCCTCACCGTCAGTTCATACAGTGCCGTCAAGTTTGCCATGGTCTGTTCGGGCGAGACACCCCCCTCTACATCGTTGGTCCCGCCCAGAATCACCACATAATCAGGTTTTCGGCCAGCAACGCTCTGCCCAAACCGTTCCACCATGTCTCCGGTGACTTCCCCGCACACCCCGCTGATTTGAACCAGCACTTCACCGCCCAGATGCTCCTGCAAAAATCGGCCGTAGGGAGTCTCGACCCCTCCGGGATTTTCCCGGCTCGGCGATTGAAAGCCGACCGTAAGACTGTCTCCAAAACACACGACCAGCGCTGGACTCATGACGTGATATCCCGCTCACCCATCATGCCGTGACAAGTCGCCGATGCGAGATTCTAGCCGTCCACGCGTTACCGAAACAAGACGCTTTGGAATCCTGTCAGACCGTGCTTGTCACGCGGCGAACTGCGATTTTCTTGACGAATTTTCCTCCGGTCGGTACGTCATAGAGCTATGGCGAACATGACGGCAATGCACCAGGCGCTAGCAGCAATAAGAGGATCGGAGGATCCTGAGACGGCTTCCGTCAAACGCCTCCTCAAGCTGTTGGACAAGACAGCCAAATCCAACCGCACCTACGGCCCAACCAATCCAGTTGCCCAACGATTCGCCCAGCAGCTCTTTGAAGAGCTGACCGGACACTTAACCACTTACTCGAAACTGACATTCGTCGTGCATCGGTCTGAGTTGCGATATCACGACACAGTTGTCTATCAAACAGACCTGAACGGGGGGGCCGACAGCTTCGCGTTCCGGCTGTACGCAGATGGCATTCGGGAGGTCTCGATCCATCAAGGACTCTCTCAGGATGACCTCAACTACTTCCTGCAATCGCTGTGGGCAGACGAACAGTCAGGGCAAGACGACGACATTGTGACCAGATTGTGGTCCCGCGACCTCTCCACGATCACGCTCGTCACCGCTGAAGAAATGGCCCAGTCGTCTTCCGAAGGCGCCAGCCTGCCTCAGGCAGCAGGACCGCCAACCTCCTCAGACTCTACCCTCCGCGAATTGCTCGACCGAGAACGGAGTCGCAGACAACGAGAAGAACCGATTGCGTCTCAGACTGATGCAGCCGGCCAGGCACAACGAGGCCACGCAGGCTTGGTGGGCTTTGAAGTCACCGAGGAGGAATTAGCCGCCCTCGCGGGAGAGCTCGAGATGGAACGGAAGCGAGAGAGTCTTCCGCACATCTTGGAGATACTGACCGCTATTCTTGCCTCAGAATCCTCGCCGACGCTACTGACGAAACTGCTCAACTTATGGGGGGACATGATCGACCTCTTATTCCACCAAGGACAATGGACAGTACTCGAACAAGTGGTCAGCCTGCTCCATGAAGCCGAAGCCCTTCGTCCCGACCTGAGCGAGGAACACAAACAACTGGTTCGTGCGCATCTCAACGGATTGGGGCGGCCCGCTCGGCTCAAAGCCATGGAGGCGTATCTCAACGATCATCCCGACCATCCGACGACCGGTCTCTCGACCATCTTATCGATGATGAAACCGGACGACGTGCCAGGGCTCTGTTCCCTGTTGGCCAATCTGGCTTCTCCAGCTCATCAGGCCATTGTGTGCGACGCGCTGACTGTCCTGGCACAAGACAACCCCACGCCCCTCCTAAAAAACCTGCGTGACCGGAGACCGGTTTACGTATGCAATCTCCTTACGATTCTCACCAAGCTGAAGCAGCACACTTTCGCCGAACCGGTCGAAAAACTCATCCGGCATCCGAACGCCCAAGTCCGCAAGGCCGCGGTGCATGCAATCGGCGTCTTGCGACCAAGCGGGGATGGAACAAAACTGCTCTCCCTTTTGGAAGATCAAGAGGAAAGCATCCGCATTGCCGCCCTCAAGTTGTTGATGACCGGACGTTACCGAGTGTCATTTTCGGATTGGTCTCCGATGCTTTCTGGCAAGACGTTTGCGAGCCGCTCTCTCAGCGAACGTCGAGCCATCTTTCTAGCAGTCGGAATAACTTGCGGGGAGGAAGCGGTCCCCTATTGGGATCATCTCTTAACTACATGGTCGTGGATCGGCCGGAAACAAAAAGAGGAGCAGGCCACCTTGGCAGCGGAGGCCCTTGGCCGGCTGGGAACTCCTCCGGCCATAGCGGCGCTGGAACGGGGTGCGAAAAAAGGCAGCGCCGCCGTACGGCAAGCTTGTGCCCACAGTCTGTCACGCGTCCAGCAACAGAGGCGCCGCAACCAGCCGGTCGAACCTGCCGCCATGGAGCCCCCGCTATGAACAAGTTTCCTTCCTCTTCTCCCACTTCCCTCGATCATACAGCGCCAATCCTCGCCCACGAACAGTCGCTAGGTCGCAAGGTCGGGCAAGGGTCCGAGGCCAGCGACCTCTACGATCAGCAACTGGCGATGTTGGGATTTCAACTGCTGACCCAACTCAACACCCTCCTCAAAACTTCCCGCCTCCATAACCACAACAATGCCGCCCTGGACAAACCGGTCCAGGCGATGTTGACGCTGATCCACACCTTGGCGCATGACCATCCCGTCACCATCCGCATCCAGAACGATTTCTTCTTTTTAGGCGACCGTCACTTAAAAGTCACCCCGCAACAGATGTTGGTCTTGTCCAACGTCATCGACACTTTCAATACCTGGAACATGGGAGGCTTGACCTTTTCCCCCACGACATCTGCTAGCGATCTCCGCCGCTTTGCCTCGTTGTTCGTCACTCTCGATCCCTCCGTCAACTCAATCGATGACTTTCGGCACGCCCTGGCATCACTCAACGTCAACAGCATCACGATCGAAAACCCGCACACCTTGATCGTGACAACCTTGGCCGAAGACAGTTCCCTCAAGCTCCGTCGGAAGGCACGGATGAAAGTGGCCTATGAAAAAACCTCCGAGGCAATCAGTCGGTTGCATCAAACGGCCCGCGAGGGAGGCACTCTGAGCTTCAAACAGGCCAAACGAGCCATTCAGAACGTGGTTGACTTAATGATGCAAGACGAGCCGGCCATGCTGGGCTTCACGACTCTGCGCTGTCACGACCAGTACACACAGGAACATTCCGTCAACGTGGCGTTGCTGTCCATGGCGCTCGGCAACCGAGTCGGCTACACCAAGGTGGAGCTGGCTGACCTCGGTTTGGCCGCGCTGTTTCACGATGTAGGGAAATGTGCGATCTCTCTCGATATCCTCAACAAACCCTGTGAGTTCAGTCCCGAGGAGTGGGAGATCATGCAAACCCACCCGACAGAAGGCGTACTCATGCTCGTCAAGTTGCGCGGCATCGGGCACATTCCCATCCACATGGCCGCAGCATCGTTTGAGCATCACATGAACTATGATTCCTCCGGCTATCCCAAACTAGTGGTCCCCTGGACCCAGAGCCTCTCAAGCCGGATCGTGTCGATCGCGGACTGCTATGACGCCATGACTTCGTCCCGAGTCTACCGTCGCCAAGCGATGACCCCTTCCGCGGTCCTGCAATTCATGATCGAGAGAGGGGGAACCAACTTTGATCCGACGTTGATCAAACTCTTCGTCACCTGCATCGGCATCATCCCCATCGGCAGCGTGGTGGAGCTCGAAAGCGGGGCGTTCGCCGTCGTGCTTCAACCAGCCGCCTCTGTTGCCGACAGCGAGCGACCGGTGGTCAAGATCATCGCCGACGCGGCGGGAACCCCGCTCGACGACGGCCCGGAGCTGGACCTGACCGCAAAAGACGAGACCGGACGATACCGCGACCGGATTGTCCGCCTCATCGATCACGTCCAACATCAATTTGACACCAGCCGCTATTTCGTGTGATCGGTCCAGGCCGCCACTCAGCACTATGCTTGACAGTCAGAAATTCCCTCGCCAACAATGCGGTATGCCGGACGCCATTGTCATCGAGCGATTGGAATTCCGCGGCCGGTGCGGTGTCACGGTCGAGGAACGCACCAGGCCGCAACCGCTGGCGATCGATGTGGAGTTGCAACGGTCGGGGGGACCATTGAATCCTGCTGACGACCTCAGCCACACCATCGATTATGCCCTGGTCGCACGACGGCTGGTGGAAGTCGGCGCAGCCGGAGAGTGTCAACTTTTGGAAACGTTGGCCGAGCGGCTTCTTCAAATGCTGTTTGACGAGTTTCCTATTGAGCGGGCCAAACTCTGGCTTCGCAAGCTTCACCCGCCGATCGACCAGCTTACCACCTCGGTCGGAGTTACCCTCGAACGGACCCGGGAGATGCAGGACGTCCACCGGGCGGATCACACTCCCGCACGGTTCCTCATCGAACAATTGCATCGTCTCCCGCGGGGAATGGCGCTCGATGTGGCAGCCGGTGAGGGCCGGCATGCGCTCTATCTCGCCTCTCGCGGCTATCGTGTTGACGCCGTCGATCGAGATGCAGCCGCCCTCGAACGATTGGCAACCTCCGCGCGAGCTCGTGGATACGAGACCATCACCACACGGGTTGTCAATCTTGAACTGCCATCTCCCCACGAACCGGATCTCGGCCAGGAGCGATACGATGTCGTCCTCGTGTTTTTTTACCTCTACCGTCCTCTGTTCCCTTTGCTACGTGCCGCGCTCAAACCGGGTGGGGTGCTGGTTTACGAAACCTTCACCATTGACAATCACCTTCGCTACCAACACCCGAAAAGGCGAGAGTTTTGCCTTGCTCCCAACGAACTGCTTGGCCTTGCGTCCGGCCTCCGGATCGTCCATTATGACGAGGGAAGCCGCCCCGATGATCGAAACGCTACCGTGATCTATACAGCTCGGCTGATTGCCCGCAAACCCACAGAAGGAGTCTTCTCATGAGCCGCATCGATTTGCACTTACACACCACCCATTCCGACGGAAGCCTGTCCCCCGCCCAAGTAATGACCCTCGCCCATGAGGCTCGCGTCGTGGCGGCGGCCATCACGGACCACGACATCACTTCGGGTATCCCGGAAGCCATGGACACCGGACAGCAGTACGACATCGAAGTGATTCCGGGTGTTGAAATCAGCTCCCTCTTCGGCGACTCGGAACTGCACATGCTGGGATACTTTCTGGACTGGCAGGACGAAACATTGACCGACCGGCTGGCCAGACTCCGCGAAAGCCGCCACCGCCGGAACCCCCGCATTGTTGAACGGCTGCAAGCGGCGGGAATTGACATTACCTATGACGAGGTTCGCTCGCTGGCCGGCACCGATGCGGTGGGACGTCCGCACATCGCGCGAGTTCTGGTCGAAAAGGGTGTGGTCGCTTCAGCGCAAGAAGCGTTCGATCTCTGGCTTGCGGAAGGTCGCCCCGCCTATGTCCCCCGCGAACTGCCGACGCCCGCGGAAGCCATTCGGTGGATCAGAGAGGCCAAGGGACTTCCGGTTCTTGCTCATCCCACCTGGATCAAGCTTGCTGAACGTTCCTTGGCAGATCTGATCCGCCAGCTCAAAGCCGACGGCCTGGCTGGCATCGAGGTTCACTACAGCACGCACACTGCCAAACAGACCCAGGAGTACCTGGCACTGGCCAAACAGCTTGACTTGCTGGTGACGGGTGGTAGTGACTTTCACGGCGTCACGAAGCCCGATATCTCGGTGGGAGTCGGGAGGGGCTCATTGTGCGTTCCTCCCTCTCTGCTCCACACCATGAAGCACGTGCACGCTCATCTTTTTTAAATCTCATTTGCTTGAGGCCCGCATCTTTTCACGGATTGGTTGACTGTCCTCATCAATGGGCTAGACTGTGACCAGCTCGACACATGCCCATGACCCAGGCACTCAGATGGACAGGATGGTTTTGGCTTGTCCTTTTCATCGCTCTTTTGGGAGGGCCATTGCTGAGCACAGTTCCCTGGTTACAGACGTTCCCCTTTACCTTCGGAAGACTCAACGGCACACAAACCTTTCGGTTGCTTGTCGAGGGAATCGGGCTCATCACCTTGGGGCTGGTCGCGACTCACGCGTATCGACTGATACCGGACACGAGCGCCGGTTTCGCCTTCGTGCGCAACCTTGTCTTTCCGTTGTCCACTCTTGTCATCCTCATCGTGGCCGACCGGGCAATCCGCGTCGCCGGCTACCCCCTGATCAACCAGGTGGGAACGCACTCTTACCGGATCATCCATGCTACCAGCCTCATCATGGCGGGCTTATGGATCACTCATGTGTGGTTGTCCAATCGTGATTCCTTGGTCCGATTTTTTTCCGCTTCCACGCGGCCCATCGAGACAACCACACCATCCTGGGCCTGGGCCGACGATGCGAACGACGAGGCTTCGGAGATGGCGGCCGCCGCATCGGAGGACGGTCCCTCCGCACCCTCACCACATCGCAACAGTCCGCCCACACTCGGCCGCTATAAGATTCTTAAGGAGCTGGGGCGTGGCGCTATGGGAGTGGTCTATCTTGGGAAGGATCCGACGATTCACCGGTTCGTGGCGATCAAAACCATGCGGCTGGACCACGTCGAAGATCATGAAACATTCCAAGCGGCCAAAGCCCGCTTCTTTCGGGAAGCCGAGTCGGCGGGACGGCTGTCTCATCCAAACATTGTCACGATTTTTGACGCCGGGGAGGAAGAAGATCTGGGCTACATTGCCATGGAGCTGGTTCAAGGCACCACCCTCACGAGATGGTGCCGTCCTCCAGACCTTCTGCCGTTGGATCGCCTGTTGAGCGTGCTCGCCACCGTTGCCGACGCACTGGACTACGCCCATCAACAGGGCGTCATCCACCGCGACATCAAGCCAGCCAATATCATGCTGACAAAGGACGATGTTGTGAAAGTCATGGATTTCGGCATTGCGACGATGACCTCATCGCCGAAAACCAGCACCACCGTGATGGGCACCCCTACCTACATGTCACCGGAACAGATCGCGGGGAAAAAAGTGGATGGACGGTCCGACATCTTTTCGCTGGGCGTGGTCCTGTTTGAGCTCTTGACTGGTCGTCCTCCCTTCACAGGGAACACCGTTCCAGCGGTCTTGTTTGCTATTGCCAACACGCCTCCTCCCCGGCTGGCGGAATTGAGAGCCGATCTTCCGGCCGCCTTCCAGGACGTCCTGGACCGCGTTCTTCACAAAAATCCGATTTACCGTTACCGCACTGCCGGCGAGCTGGCCTCCGCCCTTCGGTCCTTGCTCACTACACCGCTTGCTCGGCGTCTCTAGTTGCTTTTGCCCTCTCGCTGCTCGCCCAGCCGTCGACACTTGGCCGACGGGCGACTCGAATGCAGTGTCTCGCACCGCGACCGGTCTCCAGCCGAGTGCAAATCGGTGCAGGTTCGCCAGCTGTCAGCCAAACAATCTTTTTCGGAAAAATGGTTGGATCGGCCCGCTCGATGATCGCCGCCATCAGAGCGATGAACGTTCGGAGTCGCATGAGAACCAACGAGGCCAGGAATCGTCAGATCCAACTCCGTCATGGCTGCGGGAGGAGTGTCGAGAGGACGTTCAGCCAACAACTCTTCTCGGGAAGGCAAGTTGGCCCAGACAACGGTCCAGACGACGAGTAGTCCGATCAGCGATGCTAGATTCGCCACCGTTTTTCCAGACGGTTGCGCCTGTCTCTTCCGCTTCATCCCAGAAACAGAATAAAACGGACCATTCAGAAAATCACCGATTCTTGCGTTTGGTGCAGCAGGGGCATCCCCCTGAACAGCTTCGCGGCGAGAGCCGACAGGTCAGGAATAGTGAGGCCAAACGGCGGGCCGCCGTCAATTGTCCGGCGTTTCCACGATGTGATTTTCGAACCGAGTGCACCCTTCGGCCAACAATCGGTTGGTCAGCATTTCCCCCGGCCACTCGATGGGCAAATCGGCCGTAAAAACCCAGACATCTGGGGAGGTCCAGACCGGGCCATGGTCTTCGGGCAACTCTGGGTCAAACAAATCTGTCCACACTGGCATGTACACGCCGTTGCCGCACTGCGTATGCAAGTGCACAATGGTGCGGGAGCGGACCAGCGGATCCAATTCGCGCCAGACTGCCGCAGTTTCATCGGCCAGGTGATGCAGCCGGACCGCGTTCTGTGCATCAAACATCGCATAGGCCGCGTAAACCGGCGTTTCGATGGTGTCGGGAGCGTGAGCCAGCTCCGGACATTGCTCCACCAACCCGTCCACAATTGCCCGCCGATGATGCGGCTCCCACGAATCGGGAAGCGCGGGATCCGGGGATCCGATCAGTTCAAACAAGAGGAATGCGGTGTTCTCAACCGGAGGAAGCAGCCGAGCGGCCACTGGCTGCGCGCGTCGAGACTCGGCCACCGTGGCCAGATGTTCATGAATCGCTTGGAGGTTGAGCATTTCCAGCGTGGCGTCAGTCAATAACCGAGGTTCCACACGAACGATGGTCCCCGTAGGAATGCGCAGGTACCGATGAAGCAACTCCGCCGTCTTGACGGGATCGACCTTCAACTTGAGCGGCGCCGTCAAGTTGGCTTGAAGCGGCAACCCCAGGGCTCCGATGACGGCATAGGAAGGCTTGTCATCCGGCCCATCAAGCAGGAGGGTACAACTGGCTTCGGCGACAAGATCGAACAGCCATTCGGCCATTTCTTCGTCGAGGGCCGCGAGCACGGTCAACAAATCGTGCTCACGCCCCTGCTCAAGAAATGCCTGCAATGTGTCGATGGCGTCCTCGTTGTCGCCATGGTCGTGACGCCGGGCATTGATCAAATGAATGAGATCACGAGTGAGCGGATCAGGACGGGACCAAGCCAACATGTGTAATTCCTCTGGCCGTGAACGATGGTTGCGAATCGGTCATTGTGCGGTGTCGGTTCATGTTGCCAAACTTTACCGCGGGGTGCAAGCAACGAATCCATTCCTCCATCGCATCACATCGCCGGTCGCAACCAGCCTGGCGACAATAGGTTATTCGCCGATGATTTTGATCAGCACCCGTTTCGGCCGGCAACCATCAAACTCGCCGTAAAAAATTTGTTCCCAAGGACCAAAATCCAGTTTGCCGTTCGTGATAGCGACCACCACTTCTCGTCCCATCACCTGACGTTTCAAGTGGGCATCCCCGTTGTCCTCGCCGGTATCGTTGTGCCGATAGGGCGCATCGTGAGGGGCCAGACGTTCTAGAAACTCGTCATAATCGCGCAGTAGACCGGGCTCGTCATCATTGATATAGACACTGGCGGTGATATGCATGGCGTTCACCAGCACCAGTCCCTCCCGCACCCCGCTTCTCTTGACTGCCGCCTCGACCTGCGGCGTGATATTGAAATAGGCTCTCCTGGTCTTGGACTCAAACCACAGTTCTTCCCGGTAGGATTTCATGGCGAGACTCCCGCCATTGTGCCTGCCGCGTCCGACGAGTTTCAAGGGGGAGGGGGAGCATAAAAAATGGTAAGTGGTGACACGCACCGAGGGAGAACACCGTTAGGACGATTCGTTTCCGTATGAGATAATGTTTACTATGATTGCTCCCCCGCTTCACCCCGTACCTCGCTTCTCCCGTCACGCTCGCCTTGTGTTGCGGCAACGCTACTTGGCTAAGAACCACCTAGGCGCCGTTATTGAATCGCCTCGCGCGATGTTGTGGCGCGTTGCCCGCGACATCGCGTCGGCTGAACAGCACCGTTCTTCCCCTCAGCACCTGCAGACACTAGCGCATGAATTCTACGCGCTGATGGCCTCGCTGGTGTTCCTGCCAAACTCCCCGACCCTCATGAATGCGGGCCGACCTCTTCAACAACTCTCGGCCTGTTTTGTCCTACCAGTGGAGGACTCGCTTGATTCCATTTTTGAAGCGCTCAAACAGCAAGCGCTCATCCACCAATCAGGCGGAGGCACGGGATTCTCGTTCAGTCGTCTACGTCCCCACGGCGACCGGATCGCCACCACGGGCGGGCCAGCGTCCGGCCCCATCTCCTTCATGCGCCTGTTCAATCTCGCCACGGATGTCATCAAACAGGGAGGGACCAGGCGCGGCGCCAACATGGGAGTCCTTTCCGTGGATCATCCCGATATTCTGGCTTTTATCGATCTGAAGCGACAGGCTGGCGAGATGAACAATTTTAACCTCTCGGTCGGCCTGACGGATCAATTCATGCGAGCTGTCAAGCAACGTCGTACCTATGCGTTGATCAATCCACGGACCGGACAGACGGTCCGGCGCTTGCCTGCGGCATCAGTTTTCGACCGACTCGTTCAGGCTGCTTGGGAGTCGGGAGAACCGGGGGTCCTGTTTCTCGATACGATCAACCGCGCCAATCCCACCCCTCACCTGGGCTCCATCGAAGCCACAAATCCCTGCGGCGAACAACCGTTGCTGCCATATGAATCCTGCACCCTCGGCTCCATCAATGTCGCCCGCTTCATCCGACCTCGACGAGGATCCCCGGCCATCGATTATGACCGTCTGGCCACCGTCATTCCGCTGGCCGTCCGTTTCTTGGACAATGTCCTGGACCGCACCAAATTCCCGGTGCCGCTCATTGAAACTCACACCAGACAAACAAGGAAGATCGGATTGGGCATCATGGGGTTCGCCGATCTGTTGATCCGACTCGGCATTCCGTACGACACCGAGGAGGCCCTGCGAATCGCGGAAGACCTCATGGGGTTCGTTCAATCTCAGGCCCACGAAGCGTCACGTCAGTTGGCCATGGAACGAGGAGTGTTTCCCGCCTACACCGGCAGCCGTCTGCAGGCAGAGGGAGAAAAACGGCGGCATGCGACCGTCACAACCATCGCACCAACCGGGACCATCAGCATCCTCGCGGACTGTTCGTCCGGCATCGAGCCCCTCTATGGAATCAACGTCGTTCACACCGTCATGGAGAACGTTCGCCTGGAGCGGCTTCATCCGGAGTTTCTCAAACAGGCTCGTGCAAAGAGGCTGTCGCTTGAACGCCTGCGCGACAAGATCGGACGGTACGAGTCCATTCAACATCTGACATGGGTTCCCGAGGACATGCGCCGCCTGTTCGTGACCGCTCACGATATCGCTCCAGCCCATCACGTCCGCATGCAGGCGGCTTTCCAAAAATACAGTGATAGCGGGGTTTCAAAGACCATCAACCTCCCCGCCTCGGCGACACCGCAAGACGTGGCCCAGGCCTTTTTGCTTGCCCACGAGCTCGGCTGCAAAGGCCTGACCGTGTATCGAACCGGCTCTCGAGCCCATCAGGTCTTGACCTGCTCCCACCTTTCATCGTGCTGACGCTAGCCACCCCCTCCTGAGAACCCATCCTCCGCTCCGCTGAAATTCCCCACAAAATTGACACTCCCACAGCCTGATGATAAGTACACTGACGAGATCGTTGCTTAAATTCGCTGCCAAGGAGCATTCTGAAGGAGCATTCTGTCCGAGGAGGTCTATGATGTCTGTCACCACCACTTCATTTTCACCCTCCAATCTTCCAGGGTGGAGTCTTCTCTTCGCTCGCCAGCCGGAACCGGACTTGGAATTTACCGAGGAGGAGCTGGAACAAACGACGCCCCTCCGCTCGACGTCACCTCTAAAAGCTCCCCCGCCAAAACCAAAGAAACGCCCCCTCCTCTGGATTCTTTTGGCGGTTCTGGTAGGAGGTGGAGCCTACGTAGCGACGGAGCCGGAGATGGTGATGGATCTCGTCGGGCCGCTTCTCAACGACACCCCGGAACCACCTCCACCGGTTGCCAGAAAACCGGCTTCTGCCCCCTCCCAGGTTCCATCCCCTCCGCCTATCCAAACGGCTCAGCCCTCTGAATCGGCCAATCTTGCGGCGACTGACCGACCGACAGATACGGTCAACTTCTCCTCGCAGCCCCCCACAGCGGAATCACCCGCACCGGCAGCTTCCGCCCCTCCCGCTCAACCGGCTACCGCCACACCGCCATCGGCGCCCCAGGCTGCACTGGCTACCCCCAGCCATACTCCTCCTCTCTTTGAAGAAGGCCAGCGTGTCGCACTGCTTCCCAATCCGGAGGCTCCGCGGGAGAAGGTCGCCCTTCTGCGAGACGCAGCAGGAACAAGCCGCGGACCAGCAGTCCCCCCCGGAACCGTCTTCACTATCCTCGATGGCGAACTGCAGGATGAGGGCTGGGTCTATTATGTTCGCAGTGACTATGGCACCACCGGGTGGCTTCGAGAAAAACAGCTTCGAGCCAAACGATAATGAGTTTTTTATCCGTTATCTTCATCACAGGGCGGTGAATCAACCTCGGACGGGCGGGAAGCGAGGGGGCAGGCGCTGCACCGTCAACCACTGTGTTATAATGCCGCCCTCGACATGCCTTCTTCCGCGATTGGAAACAACAAACCATCGATGCGCGCCGTCATTTTTGACTTTGACGGCGTCATCGCCGATACGGAGCCTCTTCACTTCGAGGCATTGCGACGCACGCTCGAAACCGTCGGGGTGACGCTCACGGAAGCAGACTACTACGCCCGGTACCTCGGCTTCGACGATCAGGACTGCATCGTGGAAGCACTGCGAGTCAATCGGTTTCCAGCCACGGAACCAGTCGTGCGCGACTTGATGCAGAAAAAGGCGGATGCTTATCTAAATTTCATTCGGGATCATGTGGTTCTCTTTCCCGGAGTCAGGGAATTCATTCTGGAGATCGCCTGCACCTACCCCCTTGCCATCGCTTCCGGTGCATTGCGGGCTGAAATCGATCTGGTCTTGGAGCAAGCTGGTCTCCGCCAGGCATTCCGTCATATCACCAGTTCGGAAGACGTCGCCAACAGCAAACCGGCCCCTGAACCATTCTTGCATGCGATGGCTGGCCTGAATCGCGAACAGGTTGATGTCCCCTTGACGCCGGATGCCTGCCTTGTCATTGAAGATTCACTGCCCGGCATCAGGGGAGCCAAATCGGCCGGCATGAAAGTGTTGGCCGTGACCAATACCCACACCTTGCAAGACCTGCAAGAAGCCGACGCGGTGACGTCCGCTTTGCATATTTCCACTCTGGCGGAGCTTAAAGCCCGCCTCTGGCCATCATGACCTTTGAAGAGGCACAGGCGTATTGCACCGCTTACACCAAGAAAAGCGGCAGCAATTTTTTTTATTCGTTTCTTTTTCTCCCCCAAGCTTCGCGCAACGCCATGTACACCGTCTATGCCTTCTGCAAAGCAGTGGATAGCGCGGTCGATGAGCCGCCAGTTGGCAGCAATCCCAAGGAAGCGCTGCAGCAATGGCGCAAGGAGCTGGAGGCTGCCTATGGCGGAGTGCCGGTCTCTCCTATTGCCGTGAGCCTGTCTCGTCATATTAAGACGTTCTCGATCCCCAAGGTCTACTTCGATGAACTGATTAATGGCGTCGAAATGGACTTGTTGAACAACCGCTATGCTACTTTCGATGAGCTGTCACTGTATTGTTACCGGGTCGCGTCCGTTGTGGGACTGATTTGCCTCCACATTTTTGGGGTGACTTCACCCCGAGCACAGGATTACGCCGTGGCTCTCGGCATGGCTTTTCAATTGACCAACATCCTGCGCGATGTGGGCGTCGACGCGGACGACAACCGCATCTACCTCCCATTGGACGACCTCCGGGCCTGCAACTGCCCAGAACACGTAGTTCTCCAAAAAATCCATTCGCCGGAATTCAGAGCCTTGATGAGGAAGGAAGCCGATCGGGCCCGTCATTACTACGAGCGCGCCCGTTCGGCCTTCGCGGCTTTGCCTCCTTCGGAGCGCCGTGCTCTCATCGTGGCGGAAATCATGCGCGCCATATATAGTCGAATCCTCGGTAAAATCGAGCAATCCGATTACCGGGTGTTCGGCCCGCGTGTCACCCTCTCTACCACCCATCGGTTTGCGGTGGCGCTGGGGGTCTGGATTCGCGGCTCCCGATTTTCGTGACCGCTGGACCGCCCCAAACCGTGGTGATTGTCGGCGCCGGTCTGACCGGCTTGGCAACGGCGCTTTTCCTCGCCGAACGGGGACATCACTCCATCACCCTCGTAGACCTTGTCTCCGGAACGGAAGGATATAACTCCAATGCCCATGACCCTGTGCCGATCATCTTGGGAAGGCACAGGGAAACCCTACGGCTTCTCCGTTTAATTCAGCCCCCAACAGCCAGCGAGGCTTCTTCTTTGTTTCTCGAATTTCGTCTTGCCGACGGACGCACCATCTCTTATCACCCCCCTCGTCTGCCTGGCTCATGGCAGTGGATCATGGGTCTCCTGCGGTTTCGGGGGCTCGCCTGGCGGGAACGCTGGACGTTGCTTTCGTACCTAGAGCAACTCTGGGAAGGGGCAAGATCGCTCCCGCCTGATCTTGACAATCACACCGCAGATCAATGGCTCGAATCGATAGGACAAAGCCCGATGAGTCGGAAACAGATTTGGAGCCCGCTCAGCCGTTGGTTGACCGGCAATCATCTTGAGCGTCTGTCCGCCTCCGTCTTCGTCCACCAACTGGCGGAGATCTTCCTTCAAAACGCTCGCGACGTCTTTCTCAGCTCGCTCCACGGATCGATCGGCGACCGTTTCCTTACTCCGCTGCGGCAGGCCCTGGAACGGAAAGGCATCGTGCCCTTGCGCTGCGCGGAACGCCCCCTCCTACGGGTCGGACCGAGCGGCATCGAGGCAATTCGGCTCCCCGATGGGAGGAGGATCCAGGCCCGGTGGTACATCATCGCCCTTTCCCATAGAGAGTTGCTGGCCCTGTTGCCGGAGCAGCTTCTGGCTCGATACGCCTACTTTGCACGACTCGTTGATCTCGAACCGCTACCCGAAGCTACGGTTGAGTTTCGGCACCGTGTAATTTCTCCGTGTCCCAGATTGGTGTTGCTTGCGGACAATCTTTTTCATCGGGTCGTCCTCACCCCCACTGCACCCGGCGAAATGACGTGTCGATTATCCGTCACCGTCCCTCCGTCCCTGGAAGAATTGCCCGATGATCGCCTGCTCCAAGCCGCCAGAGATGAACTGCAGCAGCTCTATCCTCATGATCCGCCGAGAGGGACTTTGACCGGCACTGTGCATCGCAACCAACAAGCGGCCCTGTCGCTCCATGGAGGGGTGACGTTACGGAGACCCCTTCAGCAGAGCCCTCTTCCCAACTTACTTCTTGCAGGCCCATGGACCGACACGGGATGGCCGGCCAATATTGAAAGCGCCCTTGTCAGTGCCAGACGCTGCGCGGACATTGTCGATCGACAGTCCACACGTTGAGTTAAGCCAAGACATTTCCTCTCCGCCACCTCTTATGATTGACATCGCCGTCCGGCCCTCTTAAGATGGCGCCACGTTGCCGATTCCATCGTCGCTATGGCACCGCTTCAACAGCTCGCGCAGTCGCTGGTCAATTGCCAACGATGCAAACTTGCCAAGCTGGGTCGCACGCAAGTTGTCTTCGGCGTCGGCAATCCGCACGCCAGCATCATGTTTGTTGGGGAGGCACCCGGTTTTCATGAAGATTTACAAGGCGAGCCGTTCGTCGGTGCGGCAGGCAAGCTGTTGAACGACTTGCTCGCCTCGGCGGGGCTGTCACGAGAGCAGATTTACATAGCGAATGTCATCAAATGCCGTCCGCCCAACAATCGCGATCCGGAACCCGATGAGGTGGAGACCTGCAAACCCTTTCTCCTGCAGCAAATTCAACTCATCCGGCCGCAACTGGTCTGTTCGCTTGGCAACTGGGCCACCCAAACGTTGTTGGAACGCAAAGTCGGCATCACAAGAGTCAAAGCCCAGCCTTTTTATCTCAAGGACTTTGTTCTGTTTCCCCTCCTCCATCCGGCTGCAGCCCTGCATCAGGGAGCTCTGCTTGCGCCTCTAAAGGAGGATTTTAAAAAACTCAAAGCATTCCTTGATCAACGCACCACAGCCTTGAATCAAACACTCGACGCTTCTTCCGCCACCGCTCTCCCCATCGAATCACCCAAACCAACCCAAATGGAACTGTTTTGATATTCTCTCTCCTTCACTGTACCTGCAACAGCCTCTACGCCGTCACGGGGGTCCTCTCTTCTCCGGGACCATCCGTTGGTTCATCCGCTGGGGTGGCCTCCTCCGGTGTGTCGAACCACTGGATCAGCATCTCGTCCCACCAGGCATCCGTTACCTCTTCTCCGGGGTCCGTTCCGAGAAAAGCCAGATCTTCTTTGGAAATCCCAGGCCCCACGAGATGAGGTTGGAATTTGGCCCGTTCAATGACCTCTTTGGTCGCATAGCCGCCGACAATCCAGGTATCGGGATCGGCCCGCCTCGATTTGTATGCTTTGAGACCAAGCTTAAAATAGAGAAAAATTTGACGTTGAACCTGATCGGCGATGCCAGACGGAGGGAGACTGAGCGTTTTTTCAATCCGCTTCCTCCAACGCCGATCGTCATAGCGCGCGGTAATCAGTTGAAGAACTTTTTTCCCCCAGTCGGCGTCCAATGGCATGGTTCACCTTCTCGACCCTGCACGCCTTCGATGGACCATGAAATCATCATTTCCCCTTCTCGGAGCCAGCCTGCTCCCTCCCAAGAACCCCCAGGGGAACATGACGAAAGAAGACCGCAGATGAACGCAGTGACTCACCCCAGGTGCTGTTTGAAAAACACCTTGACTCTTGCCCACGCGTCTTTAGCCGCCTCAGGTCTGTACACGGAGGGGTCAGTATCTCGAAAAAATGCGTGCGGGGCCCCAGGGTAGGTTTTGATCTCACCAGGCTTGTTGTATTTTTTCAAGGCCGCCGCGAGCCGTTGGACATCTGCCTTGGTGATCCAGCCATCATCTTCGCCATAAAGATACAACACCGGCGCCGACAAATTTTGAAGCGGCGTGTCAGGATTCGGCACTTGGCCGTAAAAGGGAGCCGCCGCCTTGATGTCCGGGTTCACACAAGGTAACAGAAGAGCATAGGATCCTCCCATACAGAAGCCAGTGACGCCGATCTTGGTGCCATCGACTTCAGGGACCGACTTGAGATAGGTCACTGTGGCATTTAAGTCTTTGAGCCCATCTTCTTGCTTCAAACTGTTCATCAGCCTGCCAGCTTCTGTCGGATCAGTCGTCAGTGCATGACCCAATCGCGAGTAGAGGTCCGGGGCAATCGCGACATAGCCCTCCGCCGCGTATCGTCTGGCAATATCCTTGATATGGTCGTTGAGCCCCCACCACTCCTGAATCACAATAATAGCCGGCCGTTTGCCCTTGACGGCTGGCGCAGCGACAAACGCCTTCATTGTCACATTACCACTGGGGTACTGAACCATGGTTTCTCTGATCGCGTCAGCCATTGTTCACCTCCCTCTGTAACTCTTCGGCACCATCTCTCTGGCACGGCACCGGTCTCTTCCCACGCACAACGTCAACCATGCACGAGACAGGTGAGCCGAACTTAGTCGCCCGCTACCGTCATCTCGGCAATTTTGAGAGTCGGACTGGCAATCCGCCCGCGAAAGACCAAGTCGTTTCCCACCATTTCAATGTCTTTCAACATCTGTTTTAGGTTGCCGGCAACGGTGATTTCTTCAACGGGAAACGCCAGCTCGCCGTTTTCAATCCAAAATCCGCAGGCACCTCGTGAATAATCACCCGTGACCATATTAACGCCAAACCCAATCAGCTCGGTGAGGTAGAGGCCCTGCTTCACCGATCTGATAATGTCCTCCGGCGTACTGATCCCGGGTACGAGATAAAAATTGGTGGGCCCTACCGAAGGCGCTTCGCCAATTCCTCGGGAAGCGTTGCCGGTCGAAGGCAGCCCCAATTTTTTCCCCGAATAGGTATCCAGCAGATAACTGGTCAGCACCCCCCGCTCCACAACCGTGTTTTTTCTGGTCGCCACCCCTTCTCCGTCAAAAGGGCGGGAGCCAAAACCACTAACCAGCCGCCCATCGTCGTAGATCGTGATCAGATCCGAAGCGATGGTGTGCCCCAGTTGATCCACGAGAAACGATGCCCCTTTATAGAGGCTATAGCCGGAGACGGCAGTACACAGATTCGCCAGGAGACTGCCTGCTGTTTCTTGATCAAACACCACCGGTACCCGCTTGGTCGGAACCCGCCGTGCGCCCAACCGCCTCACCGCTCGTTTTGCCGCCTCTTGGCCGATTGACTCGGCCGACGCCAGACGGGCAAACTTCCGCTGCACGTCATACCATAGGCCTCGCTGCATGGAACCAGTCCGCCTATCGCTTGCGATCGGCGACACTGACAACGAAAAACTGGAACCTTCGTAGGAACCGACGAACCCGTGGCTGTTTGCCAACACCACCCGACCGGATGATGATTCAAACTCTGCTCCTTCCGAGTTCGTCACCCGCTCGTCTGCCGAGAAGGCCGCCGCTTCGCCCCGTTGAGCCCACTCAATCTGCGTTTCCGCGCTTAGACATGTGCCATCATAGAGGTCAAGATCCGGTTGATCGTGCGCCATCTGAGATGGCTCCGGCAAACCGGAGAGCGGATCTTCGATGACTGTTTTCGCCAAGGCACAGGTCTCGGCCACCAAGTGCTCGAGCGAGTCTTTTGAGAAATCGCACGTTGAGCTAATCGCCGACCGCCTACCGACAAACACCCGCAACCCCAGACGCTTTTCCCTGGCCTTGGTCAACCGGTCAACGGCACCGACGCGCACCTGCACCGACAACGTCTGCCCGTCAGCCACCACGACATCGGCTTCCGTGGCTCCATACCTCTTTGCCCGACCGATAAGATCCACAGCCAGGTCGGCATAGCCGCCGTTGTGCTCACTCATCAAACGGGATTGCCTGTCAGGACGAGATTCCATCCTCACCGCACCGCTGACGGCCCTCCTCCCAGTCTCTTCCCTCCGGCACATGTACCAACCGCGCGCTCACTCCGGCGTCACAGATGTGTGCCGCCAACAGTGATTTCGTCGACCTTGATGGTAGGAAGGCCCACCCCCACAGGAACGGACTGACCATCTTTTCCACACGTCCCGATCCCATTGTCCAGTTGTAAATCGTGGCCGACCATCGATACTTTTTTGAGGACCTCGGGACCGTTTCCGATCAAGGTTGCTCCTTTTACCGGCCTCGTAATTTTTCCGTCTTCGATTAGATACGCTTCGCTAGCCGAGAAAACGAATTTGCCATTGGTAATGTCCACCTGTCCGCCGCCGAACGACACGGCGTACAAGCCCTTCTTCACCGACCGAATGATGTCCTCAGGATCGGACTCGCCGGCCAACATGAAGGTATTCGTCATCCGAGGTAGCACCACGCTTTGGTAGCTCTCCCGCCTCCCATTCCCCGTCAATCTAATCCCCATGAGACGGGCATTGAGCTTGTCGGTCATGTAGCCGCGGAGGATTCCCTTTTCGATGAGAAGCGTGCAGCCGGTCGGCGTTCCCTCATCGTCCATGTTCAGAGATCCGCGGCGAAACGGCAGGGTCCCGTCGTCCACGATCGTACACACTTCGGAGGCCACCCGTTGCCCAATCAAATTGGAAAACGCCGAAGTCTTTTTGCGGTTAAAATCCGCCTCTAGTCCATGGCCGATCGCCTCGTGCAACAAAATGCCGGGCCACCCGCTGCCCAGCACAACGGGCATGATCCCTGCCGGCGCCTCGATGGCAGAAAGATTAACCACCGCCTGACGAGCGGCTTCTCGGGCATAGTCCAAATGGCGATTCTGTTCGCGGTAAAACTCAAATCCGACGCGCCCGCCTCCGCCGAAAGAACCGATCTGGCGGTTGCCGTTCTCCTCTGCAATACAACTGATTTGCAAGCGAGACAACGGCTGGATATCGCCAACCAACGTCCCATCCGACGTCGCGACCACCACCACTTTGTACTCGGTAGTAAACGACGCCATGACATTCTTGATACGCGGATCATAGCGACGAGCTTCCGCGTCAATTTCATTGAGCAGGGCCACCCGCTCCGATGTCGCCACCTCAATCTGTGCCCGCTCGATCGGATACAAATCGTGCGCCAGTTTGACGCGGGCGGGGACGGGCACCATCCGATCACCGTGGGAAGAATTGGCGATGTACCGTGCCGTAGTGGCCGCCAATTCAAGGTCTTTTTTCGTCAGCTCATCGGAGTACGCAAAGCCGGTCTTTTCCCCCGCGGTTGCCCGGACGCCAACGCCTCGCGAGATGCTTTTTGCAGCGCGCTTGACGATCCCCTCCTCCATCGAAACCGACTCAGCGACCCGCGACTCAAAATAGAGATCGGCGTAGTCGACATCGCGTGCATTCAGCAGATCCAGCACATGCTGGGCATCCGCCTCCGTCAGGCCAAACACCGCCAATTGAACCGGCTCCGTCATAGGAATTCTCGCGCGAATCCGCTTCTGCGTCTTTTCTTCTTCTCCGGATGCTTCTCCGAAGCAGTCGTCATGCCTTTTTTCTTTCTTTTCCTTTTCTGGATGCTTTTTCTGGATGCTTTTTCGGTCTAGCGCAGTATAGCCCATTCGTTTCAGGAGCCGCAATGCAACAGGTTGTGCTCACTAGCAATAGTCCTTAAGTTTCGAGTAATTGTTTGACATTCGTTCCCCACGCCAGTAGACTTCGCCTACTCTCCTGATTCAGGGAAGAATGCATGCTACAGCAATGGGGCCTCCATTGATAAAGACAATCCGTACCACATGAGACACCAGCCTCCCATCGGTCTTGATCAACTTTCAGAGAGTGAGTTATTGGCCAAATTGGACCCGGACCTGCTGCCGAAGCACGTTGCCGTGATCATGGACGGCAACGGCCGATGGGCCGAGATGCGCGGCCTCCCTCGCATTGAAGGTCATCGCGAGGGTATTCACTCCGTGCGAGAAATGATCTCGTTGTGCCTTGAGCTGGGCATTCAGGCCCTGACGATCTATGCCTTCTCACAGGAGAATTGGAACAGACCCCGCCAAGAGATCAACGCGCTGATGAACCTCTTAGAACACTACCTGTCAACGGAACGAAGTGGACTGATCGAGCAGCAGGTTCGATTTCGAGCGATCGGGCGACTGGACCTCCTGCCCCCATCAGCCCAACACTGGGTCCGCACAACCGAACAAGAGACGGCTCACCTGGACAAACTGATCCTGACCGTCGCCTTGAGCTATGGGGGGCGATCGGAAATTGTCGACGCCGTTAAGTCATTATTGGCTGACGCGAGAGCCGGCGCCGTCGAAATCAATCAAATCGACGAGACTCTGTTCGCTCAGTATCTCTACACCCATCCACTTCCTGACCCAGATCTCCTCATCCGGACGAGCGGGGAAGCACGAATCAGCAATTTTCTTCTCTGGCAGGTCGCCTACACGGAACTGTGCTTTACCTCGACGCTGTGGCCCGATTTTCGCCGACGACAGTTTCTGTTGGCGCTATTGGAATACCAACGGCGGGAGCGTCGTTTCGGGCGAATTTTGAGCGCCGTTTCCTCTTCGGCTTAAGATGAAGGCCCCCTCTCGGCCTCGTCGGATACACGTGAGTCCCGCTTGTGACCGCACCACCGACAGTCGTCAGACGGTTTGATCCTCGACGTCTTTACACGGCGGCCATCCTCATCCCCACCGTTTATGCCATTATTTCGTACCTTCCCCCCTGGACTTTGACCGTCTTGTTGGTGGTGGGAGGAGGGCTGGCATTGGTCGAGCTCTACCGCATCACCCTAACCTCGCCGCTCAACCGATGGTTGGTCGCCGTTGGTCTCTCGCTCACCTCCCTCATTCTGGCCAGGCATGTCTTATCGCTCCTCATCACCGATCTGCTGTTAATCGGAGCATGGGCCACGCTCGTCTCCATGTTCCTGGCGTCCGGTTCGTTCCACCATCGGCTGAAAGAGACCGCTCTCGTCGGCCTTGGTGTGTTGTACGTGGGAGCGACGTTGAGCACTATCGCCTCGACCCGCTTGCTACCGGGAGGCGAACGTTTCGTGATTTTCCTGGCCTTGGTCACCTGGTCAGGCGACACCGGTGCCTACTACATCGGTACCCTATTCGGCAAACATCTCCTGGCTCCGTCGATCAGTCCCAAAAAGACTGTCGAAGGAGCGCTTGGCGGGTTGGCGCTGGCCGAAAGCGCGGCGTGGGTGGGACAGAGGTGGCTCGTGCCGGAATTCTCCTTGACTGACACCTTAGCACTGGGTTTCTTGTTGACTGTTGCCGGCCTACTCGGCGATCTTTGGGAATCGGCTATCAAACGCCGAGCCGGGGTGAAGGACTCGGGAAGCATCCTGCCAGGGCATGGGGGGATGTTGGACCGGCTCGACAGTCTCTTGTTCACCGCCCCCGCCTTCTACTACTATGTCACCTATTTTCGAGGACTGGGGCCATCCCCCTAAGCCACGAACAAGGCCGAGGAGCATCCATGAAATCGATCATCATCCTGGGATCAACTGGCTCAATTGGGACGAATACGCTGGATATTGTGCGTCGGTTTCCCGATGACTTTCGCGTCATTGGGCTCACGGCAGGCGGCAATATCGAAAAATTGGAAGCTCAGATTCGCATGTTCAGGCCGCTTGCAGTCGCCGTGTCCACGAAAACCGCAGCATTGCTCCTTCGAGATCGCTGTGCGGATCTTCGAGTTGAGATTTTGACCGGCGAAGAAGGGATCGCCCAGGTCGCCGCCATGCCAGGAGCGGAGTTGGTTATCTCAGCCATTGTAGGCGCCGCAGGCCTTGTGCCCACCCTGGCGGCAATCCGAAGCGGCAAGCACATTGCTCTTGCCAACAAGGAACCGATGGTCATGGCCGGGAAATTGATGCAGGCCGAGGCCCGCAAACACGGCGTCAGAATCTTCCCCGTCGATAGCGAGCACAGTGCGATCTTTCAATCGCTTGAGGGCCATCGACTGCAGGACGTCCGCCGCCTGATCCTCACCGCCTCCGGCGGCGCCCTCTGGAACCTCACGAAAGAACAGTTGCAGAACGTCACGCCAGAACAGGCGCTCCAACATCCCAATTGGAAAATGGGAGCCAAGATCACGATTGATTCGGCAACCTTGATGAATAAGGGACTCGAAGTGGTTGAAGCGCGATGGCTGTTCGATATCGACGCCTCCCGTATCGACGTTCTGATCCATCGGGAAAGCATCATTCACTCTCTGGTCGAATACGAGGACCGATCGATGCTCGCCCAGTTGGGGCTGCCGGACATGCGAACCCCCATTTCCTACGCCATGCGATACCCCGAACGGCTGCCGCTTGATCTACCCTCTTTGGATTTGACAGAAATCGGCAAACTGACGTTCAACAAACCAGATCATGACCGGTTCCCCTGTTTGTCCCTCGGTTACGAATCGCTCCGTGTGGGCGGCACCATGCCGGCAGCCATGAACGCAGCCAATGAGGTGGCTGTCGAGGCATTCCTCAATGGTGGCATCCGGTTTATGGAAATTCCCGAGATCATCCGTCACACGATGGAGGCGCACTCGTATCGGAACTTGGTCGACCTTGAAGACGCCCTGGAAGCGGATCGCTGGGCACGAGAGAAAGCCGGAGCTCTTGTCCATGCTCTCATGCGCTGACGAGACCATTTTGAAATTGACTGAATCGATGGTACAGTAACCCCAACGGTTCGGACAGGGGATTTAGACGCAATGACTGCCGCGATCACGTGGTCTCCCGACACCCTGTGGCTTCTTCTGCAAAAAGCGTGGTGGTTCCTCGTGGTTCTGGGCATCCTCGTGGCCTTCCATGAACTCGGCCATTTCCTCGCCGCCCGTTGGGTAGGCGTCAAAGTACTGAAGTTCTCGCTCGGCTTTGGCCCCAAGCTATTTGGCCGTCAGATTGGGGAAACGGAATACCTGGTGTCGGCCATTCCGTTAGGCGGTTACGTCAAGCTATTCGGCGAAGAAGAGACGGAAGCTACCACGGCTGAAGATCGCCGCCAGTCGTTTGCTCACCAGAAACTCTGGGGGAAAGTGCTCATTGTAGCGGCCGGTCCCGGCTTTAACTTCATTCTGGCCTACCTGATTTTCACCGGCTGGCTGGCAACGGGATCCCCATTGTTCGTCCCAACGTTTCGCGACTTGAGTGCCGACATCGAGGCTCTGAACCCCACCTCGCCGGCGGCAACTGCGGGACTGGAAATTGGGGATCGGATCGTCAAGGTCAACGGGAAAGACATTTCAACCAAAACCGAGTTGCTGGACGCCATTGCGAAAAGCAATGGGGACCCGGTCACTCTCGAAGTCCATCGCAATGGACGGATCAAAACATTCACTGTCACGCCGGTGCCAACGTCCACCTCGACAACAGAGGGGGAAGAGGCACTCTACACAATTGGGGTTGAGGAGATCCCACCATTAGTCACGGCCGTCATGCACGGATCCCCTGCCTCTGCCGCCGGCTTCAAGCCCGGCGATCGAGTCCTCACAATCGACGGCCAGGTCATTTACACCTGGTCGCAAATGACCTCGATTGTCAAAGAGCACCCCAACCAGCCGCTGCAGGTAGAAGTCCTCCGTGAGGGCCAACGGATTCCTCTCACGGTGACGCCAGCGATTGAAAAAGCCGTGGTTGGCGGCCAAACCATTGAAATTGGCAAAATCGGCATTTCCGGGCCGGGGCGGTCATTGATGCGATCCGACAACCTGTTTGAAGCCCTCTATCAAGGGGTGGATGCGACCTGGGGCTGGACCGAACTGACCACCATCGGCCTCTACAAGATGGTGGTGGGAGATATTTCGAGCAAAAACATTGGGGGTCCCTTGACCATCGCCAACATTTCTGGCGAAGCCGCCTCGCAGGGGGCCTCCAGTATCGTCTTCCTGATCGCCATTTTGAGCATCAATCTTGGCGTGCTCAACCTGCTCCCGATCCCCATTCTGGACGGAGGCCACTTGCTCTTCTTTTTAATCGAGGGCATCCTCCGTAAACCGTTGGGCGACCGCCAGCGAGAAGTCGCCCAGCAAGTGGGACTCGTGCTGTTGGTTGGGGTGATGATTTTTGCCTTTTGGAACGATTTGGAACGAATCTTTTCCCGCTAGCTTCCGCATGAAGACCTCCCAATTGCTCATTCCCACCCTGCGGGATGATCCCGGCGAAGCAGAAACCGTCAGCCACCGGTTGATGCTTCGAGCCGGCATGATCCGCAAAACGGCGGCCGGCATTTATACTTACCTGCCACTAGGGCTGCGCGTCATCCGCAAGGTCGAGACCATCATCCGCGAAGAGATGAACCGTGCCGGAGCCCAAGAACTATTGATGCCGATTGCCTCCCCGGCCGAATTGTGGAAAGAGACCGGTCGCTGGAACTACTACGGCAAGGAGTTGTTCCGATTCAAAGATCGTCACGAGCGTGATTTTTGCCTCGGTCCCACCCACGAGGAGGTCATTACTGATCTCTTTAGGAGAGAAGTCCGCTCCTATCGGCAATTGCCTCTTAATTTTTATCAGATCCAGACAAAGTTCCGGGATGAGATCCGTCCCCGGTTCGGCCTCATGCGTGGCCGGGAATTCATCATGAAGGACGCCTATAGCTTCGACCTCGACGAGGAAGGTGCCCGGGCCAGCTATCAAAAAATGTACGACGCCTACACCAGAATCTTTACGCGCTGCGGCCTGACGTTCCGCGCCGTTGAGGCGGACACCGGTCTGATTGGCGGTGACGTTTCTCACGAATTCATGGTCCTGGCCGCTACTGGTGAAGCCACCGTGGTCTACACGGCCGAAGGCACCTATGCCGCTAATCTGGAGCGGGCGGAAGTACTCCCCCCCACCAGAGTGGACGATACGCCGCCTCAACCGCTGACGGCGGTGACAACTCCCAACTGTCGCACGGTGGAGGAAGTGACATCGTTCTTGAACATTTCGCCACACCGATTGGTGAAGACTCTCCTCTACCTGGCGGACAACGAGCCGGTTGCTGTCCTCATCCGCGGCGATCACGAGCTGAACGAAGTCAAACTGGCCCGCCTCTTAGGGGTGACGGACATCGCATTGGCCGATGCCGCAACTGTTTCCCGTCTCACGAACGCTCCCGTCGGATTCGCCGGCCCCATCGGTCTCTCCGGCATCCGCATCGTAGCGGACCATGCGGTCTCAGCGATGAGGAACATGGTGGTCGGCGCAAACCAAGCGGACACCCACTACCTCAACGCCAATTGGGACCGTGACTTCAAGGTGGAGCGGTTCGCGGATCTTCGGAACGCCCAGGCGGGTGATCCATCTCCACGCGGCGATGGCCCCCTGATCCTGGCAAAAGGCATTGAGGTCGGGCAAGTGTTCCTGCTGGGGACGAAATACAGCAAAAGCATGAACGCCACGATCCTTGATGCTCACGGCAAAGAACGATACGCCGTCATGGGCTGCTACGGGATCGGTGTCGGTCGCACTGCCGCAGCCGCCATCGAGCAGCACCACGACGAAAAAGGCATCGTATGGCCTTACCCCATCGCTCCTTTTCACGTCCATCTTGTCCCCGTGAGTCAATCTGCTCGCACTGTCGCGACGGCAGCCCACCTTTATGAGGTGTTGACGGAGGGCGGCATCGAAGTCCTGTGGGATGATCGGGACGAACGAGCCGGCGTCAAATTTAACGACGCCGATTTGATCGGCGCGCCATTCCAAGTCGTGGTTGGCGACAAAGGACTCGCCGACGGCGTGATCGAGGTCAAAATCAGACGGAGCGGCGCCAAGTCCCGTGTTGCTCCCGCCGATCTTGTCCCCCACCTTCGTCGACTTGCTGAAGAATTAGCCTGACTTGGAGCAGAGATCTCTTAAGCCGCCAGTGCCAGCCTTTTCTCCCTTCGTTGCCGGCTCTTCCTCACATGTGATCAGATGAAAACACCTTTTGCTTGCCTTCTCAGAGCTCTCCGTTAGACTGAAACTGGACCGGGGCCATGATGCACCAGTCCCTTTGCATATCAATAATTTACGCTCCTCACGAGCACGCGCCCCTTGGCTATACGAAGCGGAACAGGAATGGATGCCAAGCCAGTGACGCAGACCCTTCGGGAACTCCACCTCAAAGTTGAGCAGGCCGAACGTATCAATCGGATCACGAAGCAAATCCTATGCGCCACCAACCTCGATCAGATTATCCTGGATCTCCATCATGACATCCTCAGTCTGTTCGATGCTCAAGACCTCACGCTGTTCGCGGTGGACGCGGACAGAAAGGAGATCTTTTTCAAGATCCCGCAAGTGGATGGAGCCGAAGAAGTCCGTATTCCCATCACCGAACAGAGCTTGGCCGGCTTCTGCGCGAAATACCTTCGTCCCGTCAATGTCGCTGATGCCTACAACACCGCAGAGCTTCGAAGTATCCATCCCACCCTGCTCCACGACAGTACCTACGACAAACGAACGGGCTTCAAAACCAAACAGGTGTTGGCCTATCCCATCGTCGCCGAGAACAAATATCTCATGGGAGTCATTCAACTCCTGAACAAGAAAACCGGCCCCCGTTTCACGCGAAAAGACGAAGAGTCCGTCGCAGAAATCGCCAAGGCGTTGGGCACCGCCTTTTACAATCTCAAACACACGGCGAAGAAACATCCTACCCGTTTCGACCTCTTATTGAACACCAACCGCCTAACACAAGCCGAGCTCGACAACGCGATTGCCGAATCCCGCAAAGGCATCACTGACCTCGAAACGATTTTGATTGAAAAATACAAGGTTCCCAAAGCCGAGCTGGGCAAGTCGCTGGCCCAGTTCTTCAAATGCCCCTATATCGAATACAGTGAGCGGACCGTTGTGGATGTTGAGCTCCTCAAAAACCTCAACATCGACTACTTGAAGAAAAACCACTGGATCCCGCTCCGCCGCGATCGGACTTCAATTGAAATCTTGACTGATGACCCAGGGGACTTGGATCGAGTCCAAGACATCAAGCGGACGTTCCCCGGCCTGAATATCCGATTTGCCGTCAGCCTGCGACGCGACATCGCCCAATTTCTCGCCGCAGGACAGGGCGACGGCGGAGGAAGAAAACTGGACGAAAGCGTCTCCGACATTCTCGGCGAACTTGTCACTGAAGCGCAGGCCGAGGCGATGGAGGAGGCGACAACGGCGGGTCTCGACGAAAACGACAGCGCCATTGTCCGGCTTGCCAACCAGATCATCGCCGACGCCTACCGACAAAACGCTTCCGACATCCACATCGAGCCTTATGGAGACAAGCGCGAAACCGTGGTGCGGTTTCGTGTAGACGGCGAGTGCTTCGAATACATGAAAATCCCCCAGAGCTATCGGCGTGCCATCGTGTCGCGGATCAAAATCATGGCCAGCCTCGATATCGCCGAACGTCGCAAGCCGCAGGATGGCAAGATCAAGTTCAAGTTGTCGGACACAAAAGAAATCGAATTGCGCGTCGCCACTATTCCCACGGCCGGGTACAATGAGGATGTCGTGCTGCGCATTCTCGCAGCAAGTGAGCCGCTGCCCCTCGACCAGATGGGATTCTCGGAGCGAAATCTCAAGGCCCTTAAGGAAATCGCGGAGAAACCTTATGGCATCATTCTCTGCGTGGGACCTACCGGGTCGGGTAAGACAACGACACTCCATTCCATATTGGGCTATATCAATACGCCGGATATCAAGATTTGGACCGCCGAGGACCCGGTGGAAATCACCCAATACGGCCTTCGACAGGTTCAGGTTCAACCAAAGATCGGTTTTACCTTCGCGGCGGCCATGCGCGCGTTCCTGCGCGCCGACCCCGACGTCATCATGGTCGGAGAAATGCGGGACAAGGAAACAGCCGATATGGGGATCGAAGCCTCGTTGACTGGGCATTTGGTGCTGAGCACGTTGCACACCAACAGCGCCGTGGAAACCGTTACCCGCCTGCTCGACATGGGTTGCGATCCGTTCAGTTTTGCTGACGCCATGCTGGGCGTCCTAGCCCAACGGCTAGCGCGGCGCCTCTGCCAAGAGTGTAAGGAACCCTACGTCGGAACCGCCGAGGAATACACCGAACTCCGTGCAGCCTATGGAGCTGAGCAGTGGGACCGTCTGGGTATCAAACAGGACCAAAGTTTCCGCCTGTATCGCGCCAAGGGCTGCGAGGCATGCAATCGTACTGGCTTCAAGGGACGCATCGCTCTCCACGAGTTGTTGCTTGGCACAGATGAGATCAAACGGATGATCCAACGCCGGGCAACCACGGAAGAGATGCTTAAACTAGCCATTTCCCAAGGCATGACCACTCTCCTTCAAGACGGCATCGAAAAGGTGTTCCAGGGCCATACGACCTACAAAGAGGTCAAGGCCGTCGCGATTAAATAGCCCTTTCACGACGGGAGGAGCTCTCTTTTTCCACGGTCACTGGTTCTTTCAGGAGGAAGAATCGGGTGGCGGCCGTTGCATGGTCTCGACGTTCTTTGCCCATCCCAAGAATTGCGTGGGAAAGAAGCCGCTGGAGAGCAGCGGCTGCGGCCAGCGAACGCTCCTCGAATTCAATACCATATGTCTGCGCGCCGCCCCACCTCACAATTCCCCACTCAATGGCCGCTGGCCCTTCATGGTAAGGGAACCGCAGATTAAGAACAACGCGATCGCCCGGTGCCATCACCGCCTCAGTCATCAACCGCGCACCTTTCACTGACATATCGTACACCACCCCTACATCCCCCTCCTCAACAACAAAGCGGTGATGAGACCGAATGATGGCGAAGAGGCAGGGAAACGGCGTCGGAACGCCGAGTCGTGGGTAACGGCGCACATGAGGAAACTCCTGGCCTTTCTGCTGCTCCATATTCCCTAATTCCATAGTCATTTTCCTCATTGCGGTCTGTTAGACGTCAGCATGACGAAGTCTTTGATTTCCCCCTGTGCTTCAGGCTAGGTCACTCACCTCACGACCGGGCCCCTCACCCATGCATCTATTGATTCGACAGGCTCTTGCAGCACTGATTGTAGTCATCAACCGTGTTGCCACCAACTGTTTTGAATTTTTCTCAGCCGGTCAATGGATAGCCACCCGTCTTCCTTCTCATGACCCAAGATGAGGAGAAGGGGGATGTCAATTCATTACTGAGTCATTAGACCGTCGCTTTATGGTGAGTCTTTTGTCCTAGTGGAGGAGCGTCCTCAACTTTCCCGCTTTAAAAAGAGTATGAGATAATAATGTGATGCTTTTAAAACGCTGGCTGATCGGCAATCCGCTCAAAACAACCCAAGCCAAGCACGAACGTCTGTCGAAGACGATCGCCTTGGCTATTTTTTCATCGAATGCCATCTCGTCCGTCGCATATGGAACAGAGGAAATTCTCCTCGTTCTGGTTTTGGCAGGAACGGCTGCCATTTCATGGTCTATTCCTGTCAGCTTTGCCATCCTCTTTCTCGTCCTCGTACTGACGATTTCTTATCGTCAGATTATCCATGAGTACCCAGAAGGTGGAGGAGCCTATGTCGTAGCGAAAACAAACTTGGGCGAGAAGCCGGCACTCGTTGCGGCAGCAGCCTTGATGATTGACTACGTCTTGACCGTTGCCGTCAGCATTGCCGCCGGCGTCGCGGCAATTACTTCAGCCATTCCAGACCTGTTCGCCCATCGGGAATCTCTCGGGCTCTTGGCCATCATATTCATCGTGATCATGAACCTCAGAGGAGTTCGTGAATCCGGCATGTTCTTCGCCATTCCCACCTATTTTGCCATGGGCGCCCTTGGTCTCCTGGTCATCGTAGGCACCTTTCATACGTTGTTTGCTCCTCCGCCTCCTTTTCCCTCTTATCCAGAGCCACCCGGCAAGACAGCAGAAAGTTTGACTCTATTCTTGATCCTTCGCTCGTTTGCCGCTGGATGTTCTACCGTTACCGGCATGGAAGTCATTTCCAACGGAGTCAAATCATTTCGTCCCCCGGAGTCTCACAATGCTGCCGTGACCATGGTCTGGATGTCAGCTATTCTGGCATCCCTGTTCATGGGAATCAGTTGGATGGCCTATTCCCATCACATCATTCCCAAGCCTGACGAGACAGTAGTTTCTCAACTGGCTCGCCTCACATTTGGAACCGGTCCCCTGTATTACGCCATTCAATTTGGCACGATGATTCTCTTGATCCTCGCTGCCAACAGCGCATTCGCAGGGTTTCCACACTTGGCGTCGATTCTTGCCAGAGACGGATTCATGCCTCATCAAATGGCCACCTTCGGCGATCGGTTGGTGTTTTCTAATGGGATTATCGTGTTGGGATTCTTCGCCGGCCTCCTGCTGGTGGTGTTCGAAGGAAACACTCATGCACTGATCCCTCTGTACGCCATTGGCGTCTTCATCTCTTTCACCTTATCCCAAGCCGGAATGGTGAAACGATGGCTCACGAAAAAAGGGGCGCACTGGCGAAAGAAATTAGTCGTCAACGGCATCGGCGCCTGCACAACGGGCATCGCTTCACTCATCATTGCCAGTACGAAATTCCTCCAGGGAGCATGGATTGTCTTTTTGCTGATCGCACTCCTCATCATCATGTTCCAAGGGATCCGGTCCCATTACAAAGCGGTGGCTGAACAGATCGCGTTGGACCGCCGAGGAGCCAGGCCGCCTCTGCCCCAACGGAACATCGTGCTCATTCCCATCGGCGGGGTCAATCGCGCGGTCATTCGGGCCGTCGACTTCGCTCGAAGCAGGCCGGGAGACATTCGGGCCGTCTTTGTCGAAACAGACCCCGAAGAAAGCGCCAAGGTAAAAATTCTCTGGGCTCAATGGGGTTGCGGCATTCATCTCGTGGTCCTGTCCTCTCCCTATCGCTCAATCTTGGGTTCCTTGATTGAATACATCGAGGAAATTTTGGAGAAAGATCAAAACACATGGGTGACGGTGGTCATCCCCGAAATTGTTCCCGCCCGCTGGTGGCAAAATATCCTGCACAATCAGCGGGCGCTCATGTTGAAAGCCGCTTTGTTGTTCAAGGAACGGGTGGTCTTGACCGACGTGCCCTTTCATCTGAGAAGGTAAGCGAGATGCGACCGCTCAACCTTTGCAGAGTTCTGCCTCAAGAGCGGAGGCTTGTCGCCGTTCTTCTCGGTTGCATCTTCCTGGGACTCGGCGAACCTGTCTCTGCCTTCAAGATTGTTGAGCCCAAAGAAGGCGACATCCTCCAAGCCGGTCGCATCGTCTCGGCGCGCGTGGATCTTGGCAAAGACCGCGGCATCGTGAAGGTTCGCTATTATTGGTATCGCGAAGAGGACGAGGTGTTAGTCGAGCAAGACACTGCCACAGCAGTCGGCTCGATCGTCGCGCCCGTCGCCATGATCGGAGAAGCGGATCGAGATCCTCCGTTTGGAGGACCCTTGCTGGTCCCTCACGATGGGATTGGACCCATGAGATTATTAGCAGTCGCGGAAATCTCCCGTGGCCGACTCAGCAGTCGGTCGATCTTCGACGAAATCGTGGTGACAGTCGAACCAACCGCGTCTCTTCTCGCGATCGACTTTGAAACCGACAAACCACTGCAACTTGGGAGAGCTGGCCAATCTTCCGCCTTTGGCCATGTGGACTCCCTAGGCAAAATCTTCGAACTACCCGTTGTTGGCGAGTTCTCGGACGGCGTGACACGGCGGATCAGCAGACCAGAGACAGGCACGACCTACGAATCCTCCAATCCCGCTGTCATCACAATCCTGCCAGGCGGACTGTTACAAATCACGGGCAACGGGAAGACAACCATCACCGTCTCCAACCGTGGCAGGTACGCGCAGCTTGACGTGGACGTCACCGTCAATGACGAGCCCAACCAGTCTCCCGTTGCAGACGCTGGAACGGATAAAATCGTCAAGGCAGGAACCAAGGTGAAACTGAGCGGCTTAAGGAGCCGAGACCCTGAAGGCGATACTCTTTACTACAGTTGGAGCCAAGTGCGTGGAAGCAAAGTGCCCCTGCTCGATGCCAACAACTCGGAAGCCTCCTTCCTGGCACCGCAGGTTTCCGAACCGCGAACCTACCGTTTCAAACTGCAAGTCACTGACAAAAGGGGTGCCGACAGCCTGCCGGCATTCGTGAACGTCACGGTGGAGCCTTGAGACGGTGTAGTCTTGGCCTTTCCGTCAATCCGTCATGTTTCCCCTCAGCTTTTGAGAGCCCTGTTTGAACAAAGAAACTAAATATGTATCTCCTGGCAAGTAACCAAGAATCGGCATGTTCTACGGGAGCCCCTCTCGTCCTCCAGGAAAACCTTCGTCTCTCTTTGGCGAGGAGCACAGCGCCATCCTGGCAGGCAAGGGCAATTTCCTCCGAACCTCGCGCGCAGTTGGATAATGAGAGACTGGTATCTTTAGCCTCATTGGGACGGCGTGTTTTATTCGCGAGGTCCGACTCTTCTTAACGGGACCGGCCCGTAGATCTCGCGCGCCTTCTTCAGTTGCATGACATGGCGACGAAAGAGCGGGCCAAATGCCGAACGGAGTACATCTTCGCAATAGGGTGCGATACGGCTTTCGACCTCCGAGATCGCTTCCTCCATCTGTTTCACCAATCGGCGACCTGAACCAGTCAACCATCCAAGGCAGCGATCGGCGTACCACAGATCCTGCAAGGAGTACCGCACAGATTCGATTTCTTCCAAGCAGCGGAACCTTGCTCGCTGCACATCACGCCTTTCTAGACCAGCTTGCAACCATCGTTGCCCTCCTTTCCGACCGGACGCCCAGGACGAAAGTCGCTCAAATAAGATCGCTCCCACTGTGAAGGTAAAAGTGGCGTGGAAAATGCCGCGCAACGGTCGGAGCGTGCGGCGCCAGGGTGAATAGAAGATCCTCCGGTTGTGGTCGCCGTGAAACATCACATACTTCCGGAGCAAAAGATTCAAGTGGTGATGACTGTTTTCATGAATTAGATCGTCAATCAGATCCAGGGCATCGCGATCAAAACAGTTGATGAACGAAAGGCCGGGGCGATGCCGATAGCTGAAGCTCACCACTCCTTTCGCCCGAAGTGGGATAATGTGCGAGGTGAGCAGTTCGAGGATCGCGTAACCCTCCGGCCAGGCGGAGCGAATCGTACGCCACGCCCGCCGGATTTTTTGAACAGTGATCGGCTCTGTTTGGCCAACCCTCTTTGGTTGGCGATCCTTCCCATACATCAGCGTGGGGCCGACCGTGACAGAGCCGCTGCCGGTACGAGCGATGCTGAACGCCGTTCTTCGCTTCCAAAACCAACGTTCTCTTCCATGCCGTTGCTCCCAAATGGGAAAGGTCGTACCACCGACTCGAAGAAACATCCCCTCAGGCTTGACCTGAAAAACCGCCGTCCCTCCTGTCCGATTCAAAGCGCGACGAACGGCAATGGGAGCCTCGCGCCATTCTCCCCCAATCCCCACGGAGAGGGCGCCAGCCGGATCAGCCCGTTCAAAATTCGCCTTCAGCGAACCGGTCAGCGACCATCCAACCAACGTTCTCCTTCCCAGCCATTGAACGGCACGCGCAGGATCAAAAAACAGCGCCTCCTGCGTCACTTCCCTCGCCAGGCGACTACAGAGAGCCGTGAGCCGGCTTTCAAATCCCGACATAGCTGGCTCACCGGAAGGGAAGAGATCCATGACATAGCCATGTTCAAAGAACGTCTCCTGACACTCTGCAAACAGTTGTTGCACAAACTCTTTTCGGTCCGATTCGTTTTCCCACTGTTGGAGAAGGTCAAGAAAATAGACCAGTTCGTTGAGCGTCTCGATCCAACCGACAATCTTCCACGTCGAATAGTTGGCGAGGGCAAGTAACCGACCGATTCGCTCGAACAGTCCCACCGGCAAATCAAACCGTGCAACAAGGTTTTTGTACTCGGTTTGCAATTCACGGCACAGGTCGAACAACAGTCGCCGCATAGATAACCGAAATTCCGCGGTCAACTGGGTGAGAAAGCCATGGTTGAACAGCCATGCCTTGGACATCCTCTACTCATCATCTGAACCATCGCGCGGCACACACTGTATCGCGGGGACAAAGGGGACGCAAGGGCCCTCAGATTCTTGAAACCGCCACGCAGCTTCTGTTCATTCTTGCGTGTGAGCTAAAAGCTGCGTAAAGTGGAAGAGCGGACACTGGCAACGAAGCCCATCAGGATCAACACACACTTTCCTCATGACCACCATGTTCCCGCATTACCATCACCGCATTGACACAGATCGCATCATCCTCTGATGGCCCTAAGCAGCGCGGTCCTTCGACAGGTCATAGAAGAAATTGCGCCAGCCCTTCAGGGGGGCTGGGTTCAGAAAATTGAACAGCCATCTGAGTGTACCCTCCTCTTTCAAGTGCGTGTCCCTGGCCGTACCCATCGGCTCCTTATTAACTGCGAACCGAAGATGGCTCGCCTCCATCTGACGGAAGGTCGTTTCCCGAATCCCCCCTCTCCTCCTCCCTTTTGTCGATCACTGAGAGCCCACCTCCTAGGAGCCAAAATCGACGCGATCGCTCAGGTGCCTGATGACCGGATCGTCAAGCTTGTCTGTGCGAGCAGACATGGTCGCAGAACGATCGTCTGCGAGCTGACTGGAAAACACAGCGACGTGCTGATCCTCGACGAAGACGGGAAAATCCTGAACCGTCTCCTTTATCGCCATGGCCTTATCGGACAGCCCTATACCCCTCCACCCAAGCCTCAGCGCTGCAGCGAGTCAACCGTGAGAGAACCCCTCTCTTTTTCAGACAAAGAGGACTTCCCTGTTTCCTCCGCTCTCGATCGATACTATGCTCAACTGGAAGAGGATCTGGCCAAGCAACAGGCTCAAGAAGCCCGCCTCCGTGTCCTTAGGGAAGCTATCAAAAAGGAGCGACGGCGTCTTGACGCGTGGCGAGACGACCTACACCGAGCGGCGAAATACAGTGACTGCGCCCGCTACGGAGAACTCATCAAAGCCAACCTGAGCACCATCGAGAAAGGCGCAGACCACGTGACCGTGATCGATTATTTCGACGAGCGGCTGCCGTCCATGACGATTCCATTGAATCCCGCGAAGTCCCCCCAAGACAACATGGCCGACTACTTCGCCAAATACCGAAAATACCTGGCCGCCGAACAAGCGTTGCGGCCAAGAATCGAGCAGGCCGAGCGCAATCTGACGCAGTATCAAGAAGAACTCTTGGCCATCCAACAGGGAATATGGACTCCTCCGTCATCAGCCGGGCCTGAAGCTCGGCTGGTCGTCTCTCTCGCACGCACACGCTTACCAGAGCCCGCAAAGAAGCGGCGCGGTCCCTTCCGCCGATTCGTCTCTTCCGACGGCTTGCTCATTTTTGTCGGCCGCAACGCGCAAGAAAACGAGCAACTGACCTTCGGCCTCGCGCAAGGGCATGACCTCTGGCTTCATGCCAGGGGCGTGCCGGGATCGCATGTGCTCGTGCGTCTCAAAAAGGGCGCTGATGTGCCACCCGAAACTCTTCGCGATGCAGCCGTGCTGGCGCTGCTCTACAGCGACCTTAAAAAAAGCGCACAGGGCGAGGTTATCTACACGAGGCGGAAATGGGTCCGAAAAGCGAAAGGCCGGGCTACCGGATCAGTCCTCGTCGAGCAGGAACATACTCTTCACGTCCGTTTGGATCAAAGGAGAGTAGAGAGACTGAAAAACCGCTCCCTCGTTGACGAAGCGGCCGAAGGTCCTCTCAACCTTGCTCTAAAAAACAAGGGAAATGAACGATGATTTTCTGTTCCCCTTCTTCACGTAGTGTTATGATTGTAAATATATCGCCATGCGCGACTCATCAACACCCGCCGCAGGCTCTCGCCGCGCCACCATCTTGCTCGTCTGCGACGACGAGGCTCGCGCGCAGACATTCCGAACCATTCTTGAGCAGGCTGGTTTTTCGATCATCTCGACAACCACCAGCTCAGAAGCGTTGAAACGTTGCGCGAACCATGACGAGACGATCGATCTACTTTTGACCGAGCTCGTGCTCACCCCGCCGGAATTTCAGCTGGCCTCGCCATCCAATCCATTTCCCTACGTGAACGGCATTGAATTGGCGGTCAGGGCCACCGCTCTTCGCCGCGGCCTGCGCGTCGTTGTACTCTGCAACGATTGCGAACGGGAGCTGGCTGCTCATGGGGTGGCGCCTGCGACGCTTCCCGTAATCGAACGGTCCATCGCCCCAGACCACTTTGTCTTGCGGCTTCATGAGGTGTTGAGACAGCCTCCGCCCTTCTTGCATCAAGCCGCTTATCCCCAGAAGAGGAACACGGGCGAGACCGAATGGTTTGGCTAGTAAAGATAAGACGAAGCCTCTGCGCTTCAGGCATGTTCCGTCATAAACCATCCCGCCATCGACAACCGTCGATGGCGGCCGGCCGACGGATCAACCCGGCACACCCGATGGAACCGGGGAACGGTAAATATGACAAGAGACCCAGGACGAGGTTCAATGCAATGGGTTGGCACAAGGTCCGGCACCCCCGATGTTGCCAGTTCCCGCTGCGCATAGAGAATCAACTCGCCTCCCCAGTCCGACCGCCACTCCTCGTGGAAATAGCTCACGACGGCAAGTCGCCGCAAAAGAGTCGATCGGCCCTCGACTCCATGGCCTTGATCTGTATCGTCATGGATAGGCAGACAATCACCGGCCGCATAGGAATAAAAGCTCAATCCCACGTGGCGTCTGACAATGTTGGGAAACGACTCAATATAGTCCTGAATGCACTTGAGCTGGAGTCGCTCGAGCAACCGTTCGGCAGCAGCGTGGGCAATCTCCGCCTTCGCCCAGTTGCCAGCGTGGGGGAAATCGGCCCGCACCGTCGGCAACTCTTCCAAACTTTTCCACGCCGCCTCTGCCATCACTTCCCGAACGTACCGTCGATCCGTGGACGACCAGAAATCTTCCACGACCAGCACCGGCGATTCGCGAAAAGAAAAGCGGGCAAGATCGTTCGGCATTACAGATGCTTGAATCAGGCTCGTCCGGTTCGTCACCGCGGACACATCGATCTCCCTGCCCAGCGTCCGACCCTTCGTTTTCTCAATCGCTCGGAATCAGGCTCGCAGAACAGGAAGATCAGAAAAGACCGTGGGAGCGACTGGCATGCGCTCCCACATCACACCGCCAACAAACGGCTACCAACGGTCTCGTTTTCCACCGCCGCTTCGCTCGCCGCCGAAACTACGCCCTCCACCACGCGGTTCCTGAGGACGAGCTTCATTGACTGTCAAGGTGCGACCTCCCATTTCGGCACCATTGAGGGCGGCAATGGCCGCTTGGGCTTCGGCCTCGGACGACATCTCCACAAACCCAAAGCCACGGGATTGGCCGGTAAATTTATCGGTGATGATCCTAGCCGATGCAACAGATCCGTGAGCGGCAAAGAGGTCACTGAGTTGCTGCTCGGTCGCCGAATACGGCAACCCTCCGACATAGATTTTTGAACCCATCGGGGGTTCCTCCTTACTGAAAAAAATGATTGATGACATTGTCTTGAGCACGAGGAACGGAGGGAAGAAACCGGCCAAAGACGCGGCGTGAACAGCGACTCAGGTCTGACTCCCGAAAAATTCCCGGACAAGGCAACATCAACATTGAGGGCCTGTCTCATCACATCCCCTCCGCGACGGCCCCTACGTGGAAGGTACCTAACCCTAGCACACTTGGTGTGGCTTTACAACGTTACTCGCCGACCCGCACAAGCAGTCCCTGCTCCTTACAGTAGGCGAATGTTTGATAAAACCAAGCGATGACAGCAGCAGCTAAAAGACCGTTCAGACCGAACGCCCAGGCAAGGCTTGCGGCTGGCGCCGCTCCGGCACTTACTACGGACCGCAGACCTTCAAAAATGTGCGCAGCCGGATTCATCATCGCCAGAACACGAAGCCAAGCGGGAAGAACCTCCATGGGGTAGAATACGCAGGAAATCGGCTGGAATAAAAACACCATGCTCCAGGCCAACACCTCAGCCTCCTGCCCAAACCGCATAATGAGCGAGGTGGTAAAGACACCAATGGCCCATCCCATCAGCACCAAATTAAAGACAAATGGAATAAGCCAAAGACCGACCTGCAAGAGATTGTAAGAGTAAAACGCTGCCGCACATAGCGTCATCACGACTGATACGCAAGTCACCTTGAAAATGCTCATTAAGAGAGTGGCCGCCAGAAACTCTCCGGGTTTGAGGGGACTGGCGAAGAGATTCATGAGATTTCTGGCCCACAGTTCTTCCAGAAATGAGATAGTGATGCCCTGATGAGACCGAAACAACATATCCCACAAAATAAGCGCGCCCAGAAAAAACGTTACCATTCCCGGCAGATGCCCGCCGGCACGCCCCAGATAAAGAGTGATAAATCCCCAGATAACCAGGTCCAAAAACGGCCAATAAAAGATTTCCATGATTCTGGGCAGACTGCGCCGATAGAGATACAAATGCCTGGTCAATAACGCAAGAATCCGATGCAGCTTCATCCGTCGGCTTGGCCCACTAGGCTCCCTCGATTCCGCGACCGTGCCTGTCCGACCTAGCGTGCGAGGTAGAGGATGCCGCCACCGCATCACGACAAACGATCGGCAGTTGACACAGCACACGTCTCGGAGCAATCACCCTCGCAGACGCGCAGGGTACGCCGCCGATCATGCCCTTGGCCTCGGCCTCCCTTCAGCCTCGATCCACGTCGAGCTCATGCGCGTTATGTCCTGTGCCGCGACTCCCTGGCCAATTTCAGAAAGACTTCCTCCAAATCGGCCTGGCCAAAGCGGGCGACGATCTCGCGCGCGGTCCCTTCTGCCACAATCCTGCCTCGTTGAAGAAAAATGATGCGGTCCGACATCTCCTCCATCTCCCGCATGTTGTGCGAGGTATAGAGAATACTAACCCCCGACGATCGCCGCGCCTCCTTAAGCAACGATCGGATTTTTTGAGCAATATCGGGATCCAAACTGGCCGTCGGCTCATCGAGAAACAAGATCTTGGGTTCCGTGAGCAACGCCTTGGCAAGAGTCACCCTCGTCAATTGTCCTGATGACAGATGCCGCGTCACTTTGTGACGGAGATCCGCGATCTCCAGTTGTTCCAACACGAGGTCCACCCGTCTGGCAATCTCGGCCAGCCCGTATAATCTAGCGACAATCCAGAGATTTTCCTCCACAGTCAGCGATTGGGGCATTGAAATATAGGTCGAGGAAAAATTGACTTGGCTCAGGATCGTTTCCCGGTGCTCTCTCAAATCCAAACCAAACATTCGGATCGTTCCGGCCGTTGGAGTGATCAAGCCAAGCAACATGTGGATCGTCGTAGTCTTGCCAGCTCCGTTCGGGCCGAGCAGCCCAAGGATTTCTCCGGGCTTCATTGAGAAGGAAATGTCATCCACGGCGGTGAAGTCACCAAAGCGCTTCCGGAGATTCGTCACTTGAAGGACAGGGGTCACCATGACGGGGAGCACTCCTTTGCGAGCTCCTGCAAGCTCTTTTCACAAGAAGGCCGCAATCTTTTCCGCAAGATGGCAGGTCTCACATTTGCGATCCAACACCCTGCCTTGATACACGGTCTTGCCATCGTGACAGCGGAAACAGTCGCTGAGAGCTCGCTCACGGAGATAGGACCCCTCCGGATGGTCCGGATACCAAGGGCGATCATCGGCAGAAACGTGGCCCCGTGGAATAACGATAGGATAGCCTTTGATCGGTCGATCGTGAACAACGCCGGCATGACAGGTCGTGCAGCCCTCACCTTGCCCCCGGATTTTGAACGCCTCCATATGCTTGCGATGACTCATGATGAGACCCACCTCCTTGACGGGAGGCGGTAAGTCACGAGGCGCTACCTCGGACACACGGGCAATATGGCTGTGGCAGCCCAAGCAGATGCCGGACTCAACATGGGCTTTCAAATTATGAGCATCCGGATACGTTCCGGTCAGATAGCGGATCGTATCTCGTATCCCCACCCACGCTTTATCGTGCATCCACCCTTCAATTCCCGGCCTCACATGACAGGTCACACACGTCACCTCCTTATGGGTCGACACAGCCCAACTCTCATAGGAAGGGGCAATGAGATGGCAACTGGTGCAGAACGTCGGCCGATCAGTCACGGAAACAGCGGCAGAAAGCGAGAGGGCCCCGGCCACGAACCCCATAATGAGCAGGCTAGGTTTCCAGCTCATGCTCCGATCGAGGACGTCGGGGAAAGTGTTGCATGATGAGTCCGGCGACGGCCGGCACCTCGTCCGGACCAAAGACCGGAACGCCAACGTTCACTGGTTTGTCGGACACGACCGCTAGTAATCCTTCGGTGGAGACAGGCACTTCTCCAAGTTGATCACGCACGATCAGAATCTTGGGGTACCCATCGTGCTTCCACCCTTCCGCGATGATCAGATCATGGTCGTCGGCAAGAAACCGACGCCGGACATCTTCGATGGTCAATAGATTCGAGGTATCGGCAAAAAGCGCCACGCTGCTTTTCGACAACACCACCACGGTGCTAGCTCCCGCGCGTTTATGGCGCCAACTGTCCTTGCCCTCGGTATCCAGATCGAATCCGTGACCGGCGTGCTTGACCGTCGCCACCCTGTAACCGGCGCGCACCAACTCAGGTATGACACGCTCGATAAAGGTGGTCTTGCCGCTGTTCGATCGTCCGACGAAACAGAGAATAGGGATGCTCATCGTTCGTCCCACTGAAAGGCTCAGCCACTTCTCAAACGTACGGCGAGATGTCAGCCGCCATGGTATGAGCGAGGAAGGGCACGCCATGCCCCTCTACGGAACCGCCATCTCTCACCTCTGTCCAACCCCCGTTTCGATTCCACTAGCTTGCCAGGAGCAAGCCTTTCTCTCGGCTCGTCTGCTGCACAACGTTCTTGTCATTGGAGGAACTCCTTGCTTGCCGATCTCTTGCGTAGTGAAGCTGACGCTTGAACCATCGACCTAGAGAGAAGGTGTAGCGACGCCGTTCGCCCCCCTAGCAACAGGATGTCCGACCTGCACTCACACTGCCAGTCTGATCCAGATAGGAAATCCACGCCTCATTGCTCAGGAGCTGGACGGTCACAACATCGCCGGGGTTGAGCCGCTGCACCTCAGCGGGAACATCAATGAAACAGTTGGCCTTGACCATGGACGTGAGGATCCCGGACCCTTGATCGCCCGTCGTTCTGACTTTAAAGACGCCGTTTTCTCTGGTCAGGATTCCGCGCAGGAAATGCCGACGATCTGGCCGTTTAGAAAAGTGCTCTTGGAACACCGCCTCGACAGTCGGCCGTCCGTATGTTCGTCGACCGCTCATTTTGAGAATGGCGGGACGAACTAGTTGTTCGAACGTGACCATGGACGACACAGGATTGCCGGGTAACCCAAACGCCAGTTTGCCCCCAATTTTTCCGAACGCCAGCGGTTGGCCTGGCTTGATCGCCAACTTCCAAAAATGCATCTCGGCGCCAATCTCACGGAACACCGCTTTGGTAAAGTCGTAGTCCCCCATTGACACGCCGCCTGACAGAACAAGCATGTCCGCATTCATCCCTTGCGCGATCTTCTCCTTCAGCGATGCCTGAGTATCTCGCGCGATGCCCAGCAAGAGAGGAATTCCTCCCGCGTCACGGACGGCAGCGGCAAGACCGTAACTATTGGAATTGATAATCTTGTCGTCGCCGACTCGCTCGTCAAGATCGGCCAGTTCATCACCCGTCGAAAGGATCGCGACACGCGGCCGTTGGTGGACGAATACGAATGGCCTCGCCAACACGGCCAACATACCCACTTCCGCCGGTCGAATGACCACCCCCTTCTCAATGATGCGCGTTCCCTTTGTGACATCCTCGCCTTGCAAGCGAATATTGGCGCCACGCGGTTCTGGTTTAAAGATACGGACCACCTCGCCCTCCTGCTCCGTATCCTCAACCTTCACAACCGTATCGGCACCGGCCGGGATCGGTGCGCCCGTCATGATTCGGATCGCCTCTCCTGCACGAACTGTCGCGATGGGCATTTTGCCGGCTGGCACGTCCTCGATCACCTTCAGGGTCACTGGTTTCTGAATGGCATATTCCTGCCGAATATCTTCCCACCGCACCGCAAACCCGTCCATGGCGCTATTATTCCACGGAGGGTTGTCCCGCTCGGCGACAACATCCTCGCCCAACGTCCGTCCCAGTGCCTCCAGGATCGAAATCTTTTCCACCCCCAAAACGGCCGTGGCCTCAAGCACCACACGCTGCGCTTCATCGAGAGGAGTCAGATGGTCCATCGGTTTTCAGCTCCCCGTGAGAAGAGTGACGACGGCTTCATCCTTTACGAAAAACCGGTTTTTTGAACAACGAGTCGTTTTTCTTACAGAATGCTTCTACTTGATCGGCAATGCGATGATATGCTTCGGCGGTCGCCGTGTCGGAGTGAAACAGCGCAAATGGCTCGCCGGCGTCGGATTGAGTCACCACATCCGGATCCAAGGGAATGCGTCCGAGAAACGGCACCCCCATGTCCAGCGCAGAGGCTTCGCCTCCGCCTTGCCGAAACACCGTGATCTGCCGGTGACAATGAGGGCACTCCATTCCGCTCATATTTTCGACGATGCCAATGATTGGTACCCCGCTGTCCTTGCAAAAGGTCACCGACTTGCGGGCGTCAAGCAACGCCACTTCCTGCGGCGTGGTCACAATCACCGCCCCACTTACCTGCCCCAGCAGATCAATCGTGGTTACCGACTCATTGCCGGTTCCCGGCGGCAGGTCGATGAGCAGAAAATTCAAATCTTGCCACTCGACGCCACCCAACAGCTGGTTGATGAACTCATACTTATAGGCATCCCGCCAGACAATGGGGTCATCCGAACTCTGAAGCAGAAAAGACATCGAGGCAATCTTCAAATTGTACGCTTGGAAGGGGATGATGCCACCGGCGGTGCTAATTTTGAGCCGTTGCCCTTCAGCCCCTACCATCTTGGGAATATTGGGACCATGGATGTCCATGTCGCAGATGCCGACATGCCATCCTTTCAGTGCAAGGCTCACGGCGATGTTTGTCGTACAGGTGCTTTTCCCAACACCGCCCTTATTGCTCATGATGAGCACCTTGTGCTCGATCCGTTCCATCCGCTTGCCGACGAGCCACCGACTGTGTCCTTCCTTGTCCTTCTGGCAACGTTCGCTTTCGTCGCAAATCGCACAAGCCCACAAGTAGGTGCAAGTGTCGCTCTCATGATTGACGACGGTAAGTTCGCGCCCCATGCGTCCTCCGTACTGTATTAGTGGTGAATCAGCGCTCGATGGAGCTTACCCGCGGCTCCCGGATGAAGGGACCCTCACATACTCGCTCTCCGACGACTTCGCCACGGTCACCACTCCCATCACCGCGGCTTTCTTCTCCGCAGGAGCAGGACCGGCCTCCACCGATTCGGTTGACGGCTGTTTGCCGAACAACTTGGCTCCCAAAATACCGACCCAGTACAACAAGAACATGGGACCGGCCATCAGGGTTTGATTGAAGGGATCGGGGGTCGGAGTCAGAATGGCCGCGATAATGAAGGATCCCAGCAACGCCCATTTCCAGTAGCGGATCAAGAACGGCGCATCGATCCAACCAAGTTTCGCCATGATCGTAAGAGCCAGGGGCACTTCGAAGATTAAGCCGAACACCAGCAGAAACCAGAGCGCGAATCCAACGTACTGGGCAATGGAGATCTGCGGCGTAAAGCCGGCGTTGACACCATACGAAATCAAAAAGTTCAGGGCGAACGGGAGCACAAAGAAAAACGAAAACGCGGCGCCGGCATAAAACGCCAGTGTGCCGAGGCATACCAAGGGTCCCACAAAGCGGCGTTCCTGCACATGTAGCCCCGGCACCACGAAGCGCCAGATTTCATAAAGAACGTACGGAACTGCCAGCACGATGGCAAACAGACCCGCCACCTTCACGTTTTGCCACAGGGCTTCGGCCGGCGCCAGGAACACGAAAGGGACGGTTGGCAGATCGGTTGGCTCCCACGACAAGGTGCTTGGCACAAACATGTTCTGGAGAGGAACTCGCAGCCACTTGACCAAGGTGTCCGCGTAAAAAAACGTGCCCACGAACACAATTCCCGTCACAATCGCGGCACGGGTCAATCGCACCTGGAACTCGACCAGATGCTCCATCACCGGCATTTTCTTGTCTTCCAGTGGCTTGAAAATTGAATCTTGCAACCACTGGTTGAATTGCTTGAGCACGTTCCCTCTCTCGAACGCTCGTCGCCCTTTCGGTCTCCCCCCTTGGAAAATCACGAGTAGAGACCCATCCTCTTTGAGCACCACGCCGGTTTTCAGGCACGCGGCCCACTTACTTGGGATTTAAGGCAACAAATAGGTTATTGCCCCGCCGGTTGATCAGCAATACGGCCAAATCTTCTTTGCCGATCTTGGCAGCGGCTTTCTGATAATCCTCAATGGTCTTGATCGTTTCACGATTCACTTCCTGAATCACGTCACCCCGCTGTAATCCAGCCGCTTCGGCCTGTCCGCCAGGTTCCACCGACGTAATCACCACGCCGGTCACATTGGCGGGGATATTCAACTGACTCATCAGGGCATTGTCCAATGCCTGCACCCGAAGGGAGGCCAGAACATTGTCCGGCGGCTTGATCATCGTTCCAGGCTCTTTCGGCGGGGCCGGCTCCCTCCTGGCCAAAACCTCATCCGACGGTCGCTCCGCCACCTTGATAATGATGGTCTGTTCCTTCCCATCACGAAGGATCTTGACCTCTGCCTCCTTCCCCACCGCCGTGCGGGCCACGATGTTGCGAAGCTGACTGACGTTGTGCACTTCCTTACCGTTAAACGCGATCACCACATCACCCCGTTTGATCCCTGCGGCATAGGACGGTCCGCCTTCGTTCACATCGCTGATCAGGACGCCCTTTCGATCCTCCGGCAATTTGAACGACTTGGCCAGTGCTGGAGTGATCTCTTGAATAGCCACGCCCATCCACCCACGGACAACCTTGCCGGTCCGCATCAAACTATCCACGATATCAACGGCAATACTGCTCGGAATCGCGAACCCAACCCCCTCGGACCCTCCCGTTCTCGAAAAGATGGCCGTATTGATGCCGATAAGCTCTCCGTTCATATTGACCAACGCTCCCCCGGAGTTACCAGGGTTGATCGCGGCATCGGTCTGAATGAAATCCTCATAATCTGCGATACCCACGTTCCCTCGCCCTAGCGCGCTGATGATGCCTAGCGTCACGGTTGAGCTCAGCCCAAACGGACTTCCCACCGCCAATACGAGATCACCCACCTGGAGTTTTTCATAATCGCCCCACCGGAGTGTCGGCAACTCCTTGGCATCGATTTTGATCACAGCCAAATCGGTTTTAGGATCGGTTCCAACCACTTTGGCCGAAAACTCCCGCCGATCGTTGAGTGTGACCGTGATTCGTGTCGCTCCTTCCACCACGTGGTTGTTGGTCACGATATAGCCGGTGGGATCGATGATCACACCGGAGCCGGCACTCTGATCAGGCCGGCCATGCGGGCCCGGCGGGAATGGCGGCATGGGCGGAGGCGTCGGCGACTCCTCCCCTCCCTGATCGCCTCCCTGATCATCGCCCGGCGGTCTTCCAAAGGGGCCAGGCGGCAGGCCACGCCGACGCCCCTCGCCTCCCCCGGTAACTGCGATATTCACGACCGCGGGCGTCGTCTTCTTCACGATTTCTGAGAATCCCTGAACAAAGGCCTGCGGCACACCGGCGTCAGCCGAAGACACCCCCTGTTCAAGGCCGACACAGGCACCCACCACCACCATCCCCATGCCGACCCCCCACGAAACCACTCGCCGACTTCGATTGACCATGGATAATATCCTCCACCAGATGGATTCCATTCCTCGACCACCCCTTCCGCGCACCTCATCCCTCCCTGCCCTTACCTGCTCGTCCACAATCGGCACCACCAAACGAAAGGCATTGTACACTAACCCTTCTAAGGGCTTCAAAGAGGAAAGTCCCCGCTATCTTCCCACCGTGTCAGTCCCCGGTTGCCTTTTCCCTCTTGTTTCCAGTACGGTGATCCGCCTTATGTTCACCGTATTGAAGATAAAACCAGCAAGGAGTGCGTCGCTCTTGTACTCTCCCGTCACATCAGAAGCTTCACTCCCCGTCCTCTCTCTTGCCACAGTCATGACACTCCTCTCGTTCGCCTTCGGCTGTGCGCCGCGCACGGGTTTTTCTCCTCCTGACGAACCGCTACCCTACGTGCTGAAACTAGACATCGCCCCTTCCGTCAAACAAGGAACCTTTCGGTATACCGACTCCTGTGGACGCTTGGGGGAAGTTTCGATCGGCCGCCAGATCGATCGATCATTGCGAGAGGAAGCGGCCCGGACATTCCAAACCGTGATCTTTGAACCGAATCAAAACGCCGCAGCTCCTCCGGATCACATCATGACATTCGACGTACGCGAGTGGTCATTCCATATCGACAAAGATGCCTTATACGACCGTGCTCCCGCCACGTTGCGCATGACAGCCATTGCCAAGCTCTCCGACCCGCAGGGGCGAGTCCTGCGGGAAACGGAATTCAGAGTGGATCGGCGGGAGCGACTTCGGCTTGAACAGGTCGGCAGAAGCTGTGATTACATTGTTGCCCCCTTTATTCGGGATACGGCCGCCGAACTGGCGACCAAGGTCTTTCTAGACACCCGAGCAGCATTCGCAGAACAACCAACTCCATCCGCCGCCGGTGAGACAAGTTCCTTCGCCGAGCAAGGATCAACTCCCTCCACATCCCCCTTACGCTTCAAGGCCGTCCTCCTTGACGAAAATGGCAATCTCGTCTTTGAAAGCGGCGAGCGTGTGCGAGTGCGGATTGACGTCGTCAACACCAGCATGACGTCAATTCAGAACGTGTCGGCTTCCTTGTCCGGAACCCCAGCGGTGATAGACCTTTTTCCAGCGACGACCCTGACGCTCCCTCCACTCCAACCTGGTCAAACGAAGTCGTTGGAATTCATGGCGACCCTGCCTCCCACCCTTCAGCCGATTCACGCGGAAATCCACGTCACGTTGGCTGAGTCCGGAAAGCCGGTGGGCCGGCCTCAAACCATTTCCCTCACCATTCAGCCGGCTGGCGCCTCCATGGACGAGGTTGATCAGGTTCCCGCACCGACAGCAGTGTTCCGACAGCCCCTGACCTCTCTCATCGCCATCGGCGTGGGAACGTATCGGGACCCACGCATTCCTTCACGGAAATACGCTGTGGCCGATGCACAAACAGTGGCAGCATACTTTCAGGCGATCGGGGGCGTGCCTTCCTCCAATATCCAGCTTCTCCTCGACACTAATGCCCGACGCACCGATGTGGAGAGGATCTTGACTTCTTGGCTGCCACCACGGGGATCCTCGAAAGCGACCATAATCGTCTACTTCGCCGGTACGGCGCTTGTCGACGCTGAGGGCCGCATCTTCCTCGCTTTACACAACTCCATCCCGTTGTCGGCCGATTCACTGCTGCCCCTTGACACTGTCGCGTCACAACTGGACAAGCTCAATGCCGACCACCTGCTCTTCCTCTTCGACGGCCTGACATCTCCACTGCCCCACAAGACGCCCACCGTCCCCCCACGCTGGGATGTGAAAGGAACGATGATCCGCTTTGTCAGTGGTGAAACAACGCAGACCGGGCTGGAGGACGACGAGTATCGCCATGGGCTCTTCACCTACTTTCTCCTACGAGGCCTGCGCGGGGAAGCCGATACCAATCACAATGGGGTCGTTACCTTGGAAGAGTTGGCTAGCTATGTCCGTCAAAAAGTGCGGTGGGCATCCCAATCTCGCTTCAACGTTGAACAGCGCCCCATGCTGCTACCGCAGCTTGGCCTAGACGGCAAAGCCGCCTCCTTGATTCTTGCCGCTCCCCCCTCTCGTTCCTTGTCTTCAACTCCGTAAGCCATCGTGGTGTGTCTATAATTTGGCTTGCCCCTGCCACCAATATTGAGTTTGTCCCTATTTATCAATGATTTCATATTTCGTCCGGCATGAAGCTCGCACGAAAATCGCTCACAACAAGCTCATTGCAATTTTCTTCAAAGCGGTGTAGTCTGCGCCGAATTTTTTGAGGACACGGCCATGAACATTGACATCGAGACCATCGTAGAGAAGCTGCGAGAACTATCTGTCGAACGGCGAGCTGAAGTAGCAGACTTTGTTGATTTCTTACTTTATCGAGAACGAGGGCATGGGTTGACCCGAGAAGCAGAGCACCTTGCGCAAACCGCGTTCACGACGCTGTGGGACAATCCAGCCGATACCAGCTATCCTCAGCAATGAGGGTCAGCCTCTTTTCCCCTTCACCTGACAGGCAGATGGGCTCAATGCTCACATGCTGAACAAGAGAACGGGGGCCTTTCCTCTCTAGAACCATCTCGAACAATGGTCGAGAACCGTCTTGCGTCTAAGAACGGGCACTCTGCCACGTTCTGCGTTCGGACCTTCCCAAGCAGGAGGAAGCGCATGTCGTGAAAAGACCCAAAACAGCCCCCTCACGTCACGAGAAAGCGTGAGAGACAAAGAACCGTGACGGGCCGTTTCTCTCTGAGGAGACACCCGCCCTCGACATTGGCCTTTTGCTCCTACTCCCGCGATTCCGTTGCCCTTCCTTCATGAAGATGGAGCGTGAAGGCGGTGAACACCGAATAATCTGAACCAAGATTGCTTGGATGAGACCCAGTCGACTTGACTTTGGTCCGCTCAAAGAGCGAAGGTACTTATCGTTGATCCCGGAGGCGTTAGGGAACCGGGGGAACGTCCTTCTTTTTTCATCGTCCCTTACCACTTTTTTTATCGGGACCAGCTGCCAAAGAGTCGCAAGAGAAGGTGCTCTTCGTGTCACTATCACAAGGAGGTGACGCCATGAAACGATGCTCTTTCATTGCGCGCTGTGTTGTGGCTGGATGGGTGCTGGCACCCTTTTTCGCCCTCGCCAATCCAGCAATGCTCCCCAAGCACCCCGGCTATCCCATGGATAAGGCGGTGGATCCAGTCCATGGACAACCCCTGGCAAATGATCCAGGGCAAAAGAACGTAACGACACAGGAGGCTCTGGTTGAAGCCGCCCGAGCCGTCGAAAGCTCCAGTCGCCAACACCTCATGATGACTCATGAGGACAATCAAAGAATTATTGAAAAACCTGGCGCCGGTGTACTGCCGCGAGTGGACGGTCCCGCCATCAAGATCGAACCGCCCATAAAAGAAGGAACAAAAGCAACGCCCTCGCCTCGATAGGGGAGGGAGTGCGAACAAAGAACGGCGGGGAGGAAGGTGCTCCCCGCCGTTTCAGACCGAGGGGCTCTGCGTATCAGACAACAGGAAAAAGAGGTTACTCGCCTTTGCAGAAGCTCCGCTCATAGTTAATGATGTGCCAGGCTTCCTCTTCAGTGATGGCGGCAGGAATCAACGAAACCATCCCGGTACCCGGGCTCCCGTTTTTGATAACCCAGAATAGTTCACCATCTTTTCGCTTCTTGTGAAACTTGCAATTGGTAAAGTCCCGTGGGCTTGGGTTCAGCATGGCACCAGCAGGCCCATCCCCTTTCCCCGTCTTGCCATGACAGTTGAAACAGGTCCCTTTTCCTTCGTACAGTGCTTTTCCTTTTGCGATACTATCGGCCGTCGGCTCGAAGGGGTTTTTCATGGCTTTTGCATCTGCGAGTTGATCAGGCGGGACACGAGGCTTAGTAGGATCCCGTTCCTCCGCCCCAACCACAGAAGCAGACAAGAGCACCAACGCCGCGCCGATCCCCAAAAGTTTCGACAAATAGCCCATCACACATCCTCCTTCTGTTGTAGTGACATCAACCGACCTCGATTCCACAAGCAGGGTGGGTCTAAAAGCTCCGACGTCTGCACATGCAAAAGCGCGTTAAACGCACGGACTATACCAATCGCACGAAATGCCTGTCAAGAAAAGGTGCCTCCTCCCAGTGGTTCTCCACCGTCCCACGCTGCCCGTACGACAACGCATCTTCTATCCTCTTGCCTGGAGACCCTCTCCTCTTCGCCCCATGTCATCGGCTATCACTCGTTGCTCGCTCTTCTCCGCCTTTGGTTGGCTCTACCCATGTTTTCACATGATCCACTTTCCCCAGATGCCTTTCCTGAGCCATCCGCAGGGGGGCTTGTGTCCAAATTGGGGCAGTTCCGTTCCCCTCCGCGCTCTTTGGAGGAAGCCCAAAGCCGCACGCAGGCGAAACGAAAAGTGAAGGGAAGGAGGTTGAGGGATCACGGATAAGGCAGCCAATCGACTGCTTATCCGTCATTTATTGACTTACCGTTTTAAGACGATGTCGCGCGCCACTTTTCCGCTGGGGCCAAACGGCTTCTGGGGTTTGCCATTCAGCTCCGCCTTGACTCCTCCCGCATTGCCAAGCGTCAGCACAAATTGATGGTGCCCCTTCCACCGTACTTTTTCGCCAGGCCGTAACAGGGACTCTTGCGGGCTCCCATTGTCAACCTGAACGACAACCCAGCTCAATTCTGTAGCTTCCAAATCCAACACCAATGGCTCGTCTGCCGAGCTTGAGCCTCCTTCGAATGAAATGCCCCCTAACGGGCCATCGGCGCCGGGCGAGAGAGTCTGAACGGAGAGAGCATCCGGTCGAGCCATTGCAATGGGAGGAGGTGTCGGCTCATGGCGACGAGTTTGCTCCGTTGAGGAGGAAAGCGCCGACGTCGCGCCTTTGTCGCTTTGTTTGCCTCCCCCCATGGCTGGCTCCGACTCCCCAGACTCTCGCGAGGGGGCGACGACGGGTTCCTCCTTCGTCGACTCACCGTTCGTTTGCTCACCGAAAACCTGTTCTACGTCAGCATGCCGAATCGTCGTCGACTGCTCGCGGCTCAAGAGCACGACCAACGCGACCGCGGCCATGGCAATGGAAACACCCACCACTTTCCTGTTTGCCTGTCGTTTGCGTTCTTCTTCAAGCTGACGAAGCCTGAGCCGCTCACGCTCATCCTGTTTTTCGTAAAATGCGCCGGCTGACCTGATAAAGCGCTGAATCGCATCTTCCTCATCCAAACCAAGGGAGCGGGCATATGAACGGACAAAACCTTTGGCGAAGACTTGATCGGGAAGTTTGGAGAAATTTCCTTCCTCAAGCGCCCGCACAAAGTCGGCCCGAATGCGAGTCTTCGAGGAGACCTCGTCGATGGTCAATCCTTTGGCCTCCCGCACTTGTTTGAAAAATTCGCCTATGGACTCCATCGCCTCTTCGAGTTTCTCTTGGTCACTTTAATCGCGCTAATAGTTCAGCGGTGACCGCCGCATATTCGCCTTTTTGATCTAGCAATTCCACCTGTTTGAGCGCCTCACGGGCTTTCGTGACATAGCCTAATTTGATGTAAACCTGCGCCAACTCTAAATGGGTCATGGCGGGCGGAACGCTTGGAGGACTGGTGGTTAACGCATCCTCGAATGCCTCCATCGCCGCTTGCAGGTCGCCCTTCTGCGCCAAGGCCCGGCCCAGGTGAAACCATGCCAAATCCGGAGTGACGTACAGAGGATTGGCCAGCGCCCGCCGGTACGACTTAATTGCCTCGTCCCAGCGGCTTTGACTGGCAAGGATCTGCCCTAAATATGTATGGGCCTCAGAGTAATCCTCATCGATCTTAATCGCTGCGCGGAATTCTTCCTCCGCCTTTGTCAACTTTCCCTGCATGGCGTACACATGGCCCAACGCGTAGCGGGCTTCTTTGTTGTTGGGATTGAGTTGCACCGCTTTCTGAAACGACACGAACGCCCGCTGCCGATCGCCTGGAAGAGTCGCCAACCCTTCTTGATAATACCCCTGCGATTTCCTGATCTCTTCCTCTGTAGCGGCACACCCTCCGAGCACACTACCCAGCAGCCCCACCCCTGCCAGCAGATAGCCCGCCCCGCCCCATCGCCCGACCTCTTGCCTCTTCCCTCGCCCCATTCCCATGACAGGCTTCACACAATATCTTCGAAGTGGGTCAATCGCTTGAATTCACGGAACCGTTCCTGCACTTCTTTGTAATCCAGGATGCGCAATCGGTCAAGGCTAAAGGATTCTACCGTAAAGGAAGCCATGACGCTGCCAAAGATGATCGCTTGTTTCATGGCCTCCGGCGATCGATTGCCTGTAGCGGCCAAATAGCCCAAGAAACCACCGGCAAACGTATCACCAGCTCCCGTGGGGTCATGCACATCTTCAAGAGGAAACGCCGGCGCCGCAAACACATGCTTTTCATTAAACATCAACACACCGTACTCCCCCCGTTTGACAATCAGGTGTTTGGGGCCGCGCGAGAGCACGAGCTTCGCTACCTTGACCAAGTTGGAGTCTTGTCCCAAAGCGCGGGCCTCACCGTCGTTAATGATCAGGACATCAACTTGCTCGAGCACCCGCCACAATGCCTCCCGCTTGCGAGCGATCCAAAAATTCATCGTATCGCAAGCGATCAAGGAGGGGCGATTGACTTTCTGTAGCACGTCCCATTGCAGCTCCGGATCAATGTTGCCCAGAAATAGCACCTCCGGAGAGCGATGAGTTGCCGGAATGACGGGACGGAATGTCTCAAACACGTTGAGGTGAGTTTCTAACGTATGCGCCTCGTTCAATTGGTGCGTGTACTCGCCCTTCCACCGGAAGGTCGCGCCCGGACGACGCTCAAGTCCCGTCACATCAATACCGCGACTCTTGAGAAACGCCACATGCTGCGCCGGGAAATCGTCTCCGACGACGGCGATCAATGCGACGGACGTAAAAAAACTGGCCGCCGTCGAGAAGTACGTCGCCGATCCTCCGAGGACGTCCGTTCTCTCACCAAATGGGGTTTTGACGGTATCCAGTGCAACCGACCCCACCACCAGCAATTTGCTCATCGGGTTTCGCTCCTTGATTAGTGCGTCTACGGCCAGACTCGTCGTGTCAGCAGGGCGAGTTTGCGTTTGAGCGGAAGGGGAATCTTCTTCCGATCCGTCACAATAGCATGGTCCAGCGCATGCTGGCAGACGCATGCTTCCATTGCCACCGCTCGGGGAATCGCCTCCCGTAACACTCGTTTGGCCAACTCCACGTTGCGATGCAGCATGGCCAGGATCGCGTCCACCGTCACCGCTTCCTCCGTGGCATGCCAACAATCATAGTCCGTCACCAACGCCAGCGTGGCGTAGCAAAGCTCAGCTTCACGGGCTAGTTTCGCTTCCGGCATATTCGTCATTCCGATAATATCCGCTCCCCACTGCCGATAGAGTCGCGATTCGCTCTTGGTGGAGAACTGAGGTCCCTCGATGCAGACATACGTGCCACCCGCATGAACCGTTGCACCCAATGAGCGAGCGGACGCCACCAGGTTGTCTGAGAGGGCGGCGCAAACCGGCTCGCCAAAGGCCACATGCGCGACGATACCGTCTTCGAAAAAGGTGGAGGGCCGCCGCTTCGTCAGATCAATAAACTGATCAGGCACAACCACATGGCCGGGCGCGATAGCTTCTTTGAGGCTCCCTACCGCACTCACCGAAAGCACACGAGAAACTCCCATGGACTTGAGGGCATAAATATTGGCCCGATAGTTGATCGTGCTCGGGTTCATCCGATGTCCACTGCCGTGTCGGGCAAGAAATGCAACGGGCACCCCATCAAGAAGGCCGACGATCACCGGCCCCGATGGTGCACCAAAGGGGGTGCGGAGTCGATGCTCCTTCGCCTCCTTGAGCCCTTCCATCGCATAGAGGCCGCTTCCTCCGAGCACCGCCACGACCGGTGCTTCGCGCCGCGTTGATGTGCTCACCGGTTTCTTGCTCCTTGCTCCATCAAGGGTATCACCTCGGGTTGTGAACCAGTGCTGAGTGCCTCAAGAAATTGTTCTATGAGGGTGATCACCCGCCGAACCGTTTGATCGAGCGATTCGGTTTCCCTGATCAACATCCATTGCACATCGGCTTCTTTCCGAAACCATGTCATCTGCCGCTTCGCGAACCGCCTTGTATCACGTTTAAACAGCCGAACCATATCGGCTTCACTGCACTCCCCGGCCAAATAGGCCGCCACGTGCCGATATCCCAGAGCTTTCATCGAACCCAACTGCCGCCCATACCCCCGGGCAAGCAACGTGGAGGTCTCCTCCACCATGCCATGGGCCAACTGCCAGTCGATACGTCTTTCGATGCAGCGATAGAGATCCTCCCGCTCCCTCCGTAATCCGATCAAGAGAGAACAGAACGGCCGTTCGTGAAATCCGTGTCCTTCCTGCCAGGCAGACATCGGCCGACCCGACAATCGATAGACCTCCAACGCCCGGATGATTTTCGCCTCATCACGGGGATGCAATCGCGCCGCCGTGGTAGGATCAACCATGACCAGTTCCGCATACAGGCGATCTCGTCCTTCTCGTTCACTGAGAGCCGCAAACTCTTGACGCATCGCAGGGCTGGCCTCCGGTGCCGGGCAGAGTCCACGCACTAACGCTCGAATGTAGAGTCCTGTCCCCCCGACCACGAGCGGTAGCCGGCGAGCTGCGTAGAGTCGTTCGATTTCGGCGAGGGCCGCTCGCCGGTAGTGCCCCGCATTGAAAGCTTGGTCTGGATCGACTAGATCAATGAGCCGATGGGGCACACCCTGCCGCTCAGCAAGTGATGGCTTATCCGTGCCAATATCCATACCCCGATAGACTTGCCGCGAGTCGGCCGTGAGCACCTCCGTTGAGAAATGCCGTGCAACTTCCACCGCAATCCGACTTTTGCCCACCGCCGTTGGTCCCAACAAGACGATCAACGGGCGTCGACGCCAGACTGTGTCAGCAAGATCCACCATACATAGCCCTCATGATCGCCCAGTTGCCAGCGCTAGCATCCCCACCCCCTCATCGAACAACCAGACCACCAGCCCTCGCGGGATCCACGTCTTCCAACTTGTTCCCGTGACCGTTATCACTTTCGCCCCTTCACCATCCAGCCCGCCCGAACATTTTTTCGAGATCTGCCGTGCTGAGCCGAAACACCGTTCGCCTCCCATGAGGACAGGTGCTCTGCTCTCCCTCGGCTATCCAATCCTCGACCAACGCCTTGATTTCTAGTGGTTCCAACGAACGACCAGCTCGAACCGCAGCGTGGCACGCCAACGAGGCCAAGATCGGGCGCACTTTGGCCTCCAGAGTGGTTGCCTGATTCCATTGACTGAGATCGTCAAGAAGATCAAGCAACAATGATTCTACATCGATCTTGCCCAATCCCAGCGGCACAGCCCTCACCAACACGGTCGATCCCCCAAATGGCTCCAGTTCGAGTCCCAATTTCTCAAGATCCCCCAGATGCCGACCAAGCAACGCGGCGTGCGCAGCCGAGACCGTGATTGATTCCGGAATAAGCAACGGTTGAGCCTGAATATCCCGCCTCAACCACCCGCGAAGCAACCGCTCAAATAACACCCGCTCGTGGGCCGTGTGTTGATCAATCACCGCCAGATCCCCACCCAGCCGGACGATCAGAAACGTTCGATTCATCTGGCCGAGCACGACTATCTCCTGTTGAGATAGCCGTTCATAGCACTCCGCCGTTTCTTTGACATACGACAGTTGATCGCTGAACCGAAACGATATATCCAACCGTTCCATCAATTGACTGTCCGACGCTCCCTCTGGTTTTGCCCGTTTGGCCCTTTCAATGTCGGCTTCTTCGTGGGCTTCTTCTTTCAGCACCATCTCCGCGGCGCCTAGGGGATGCCCTTGGCATGGACGGGTCGCCACTTCCTTGTTCTGGACCACCTGTTCCGTCTCCCCTGCAATTTGGAGGTTCCTCTCTCCCCCAATCGCGCAACGCACCGCTCTTCGCATCAATTGGTGGATGAACTCCTGATCTGCAAAGCGGACCTCCCGTTTGGCGGGATGGACATTGACATCGACCTGAACCGGATCGACTTCTAAGAACAAGACAAAGAGGGGATGACAGCCTTTGGCCAGAGTAGCCCCATACCCCTCGGCCACTGCGTGAAAGACCGTCGCACTGCGAACTGGCCGGCGGTTGACGAACAGCTCTTGAGGGACCCGAGACGACCGGGCATGGACCGGGTCGATGACATACCCGCTGACTTGCGCCATCGGCAACACCGTTCGAACTTCCAGGCAACGAGCAAGGAAGGACGGCCGATAGACTTGCGCCACGCGATCCCGCTCGGACAACACAGCCGGATAATTCATGACCTCCGTACCGTTGTGGATCAACCGAAAATGGACGGACGGCCAGGCTAGCGCCGCCTGCTGGACCACGCGGCTGATATGGGAAAATTCTGTGGCGATCGATTTCAGGAACTTTTTACGGGCCGGCTGATTTGAAAACAGATCGGTCACCTCGATGCTGGTGCCGGCTACCGGAGCAGTCTCCGTGAGGGAGCCAATCTGTCCCTGCCTCACCTCAAACGCAAGGCCGGTTTCGGCACGGTGCAGGGCGGTTGTCACCCGGACATGGGAGACGGCAGCAATGCTGGGCAGTGCCTCGCCTCGAAATCCCATAGTGCGAATCGCCCACAGGTCCTGCTCAGCGTGGAGCTTGCTTGTCGCGTGACGCGCAAAGGCTAATTGAGCGTCGCCGGCCGTCATTCCTTCCCCATCGTCTGTCACGCGGATCATGGTCAATCCACCATCTTTGACCTCGATGGTGATATACCGGCTTCCCGCGTCCAGACTGTTTTCGATCAGCTCCTTCACCACAGCAGCCGGGCGTTCAATCACTTCGCCGGCAGCGATAAGGCCGACGATGTCCTCCGGCAATATGCGGATCTTGCCCCCGCCACCCATTACCATGGCACCCATCTTCTCACAAGTGAAGCGATGTGGAAAAGGCAGGACTGGCCACAGGCCCCATCATCGGATTTCGGCCAGCTTCATTTTCGCCAGGCGAGACTCCTCCGATCCAGGGAACTCCTCGAGCACCCGTTTCAAGTTTTTTCTCGATTTTACGAAATCGCCCGTCTCCGCCGCCAACACCCCCAGTTTGTACAAAGCGGCAGGAGTCTTCTCACTGTTCGGATGCTCGGCAACCAACGATTCGAAAACCTGTAGGGCACGACCATACTCCTTTATCTTGTAATACGATTCTCCCAGCCAATACTGGGCGTTGGCCTTGAGCGATGTTTCCGGAAAATCCTTGAGAAACCGTTGAAAGCCTGCCACCGCCAGCTCATATTTGCCACCAAGATAATCATTGTAGGCGAGATTAAACGCCATCGTGGGCGTAATCCCCGTCGCCTCGGATGGGGGGTCAGAGTGAGAAAGCGGTTTGGTCGATCGGGAAGCTGGAGGCCCATCGGCCTTGGCCGGCAAGTGTGTTGCGGTCTCCTCCATCTTCGCCAATCTGGCCTCGATTTTTTGCAGACGAGCAACCACCTCATCCAGTCGTTGTCTGGTGCCCGCTTCAGAATCTCTGGACCGCTCAAGCGACTCAACCCGCCTGGCCATGGCATCCAACCGCTCCCGGTCATGTTCGTGTGCTCGTGACATGACAGCCAGTTGCTCGCGCACCGCGACAAAATCCGCATGCTTGGCACACCCGGCCATGCCCTCTACCGACAGGATCACCAACAGTGCCGAGACCACTTTGGGGTAGGTCATGAAGGTCACCGCCCGCTTTTGAGCTTGCTCAGCTTATCCGAGGCCTTTCCCGCTTGAGGGCTTTTGGGATAGAGTGTGATCACCTGCTTGAACGCCGATTCCGCCCGCTCTTTATCCTTTAGTTCCAAATACGCCAAACCCTTTTTGAAAATAGCGTCGGGGACCTTCTCACTACGGGGATATTGGATCTCAACCTGGTTATACGCCTCGATTGCCTTCTGGTAGTCATTTTCACGATAGTAGGTCTCACCCAGCCAATACCGCGCATTCGGCGCCAGGTCTGAATTGGGGTATTCCGACAAAAATGCCATGAAGCCATTTCGCGCAGCCTTGAAATTGCCCTGATCGAACAGAGCCTTCACCCTCTCATACTGGGTCCGATCAGGAGGAGGTTCCGTCTTGGCAGGGGCGGGTTCGGGGGGTAACTCCTTCGGTGGAACAATCGTAATGGAAGGAGGCGCCGTTCCAGACAGGGGGGCCCCAGATGGCAACTGCCCCCCCATCCCTCCTCCCCCTTCAGACCGCTGCTGCTCCGTTCGAGCTGCCTCGGAACCGTGCATCAGTGGTTCAGCGGATGAAGAAGCCGCCTTCGCCGCTTGTTGGAGCATTTCCGTTTGGGAGCGGCTGGACTCAACCAACCGCACCAGTGCTTCAATCCGCCGGTCTTGCTCAGCGATCCTGGTCGCAAGCAACTGAAAGTTTTGAGAGAGCGTCTCCAGTGACTTGCCGGCTGCTTGCTCACCTTGTTGCATCTGCTCGTGCAATTCCGTCAGAGCCTCCCGAAAGCCGGTCAAGGCCTGATTGAACTGGACAAACTTCTCGCTGACATGATTGAGCTGTTGCTGCTGGCCGGCCGTTTCTCTTCCTTGCTCTTCCAACCGTTCGTTGACCCGCTTGGCCAACGCTTCGTTGGTCCGTTGAACCGCCTCAATGACGTCCTTTTTCATTGCCGCCATGGCAGTTTCCACCGCCCGAGACAGTTCGTTCACCTTGGCCGTAAGTTTGGTGTCCTGCGTGTCAAAGCTTTTTTGAATCCATGCATATCGCGCAGCCTGGTCAGCATCCATTTTTTTGACGTACTGTTCCAGTTGCGCTAGTCGGTGTTTGAGGTCCTCCTGCGCAGCCTCTGTCTGCCTTGCAAGGTGGAGGGCTCGTTCCACCTCGCCTCGTATCTGGGGCAGTTCGTGATCCCGCAATACCGCGATTTCCTGCCCTTGCCTGGCCCTGACTTGGGAAACCTCATCGTGAAGTTTCTGCTCAGTATGCCTGAGATCAGCCTGCTGGGCGACACATCCGACCGTCAGAACAAACAAGACGGCGGCTCCCGGAACCCCAGCTCTTCCTCTGCATATTGTTCGTGAGAGCGCCACCGTTTTTGGTTGCAGTTCGCCAGCCATCACGCTCAACGTCAATTCTGTATTCGCTACCGATTGGCCTTGACGACCATATGGGCCCGGCGGTTTTGTGCGTAGCAAGACTCATCATGCTCTTTGCAGAACGGCCGCTCTTTGCCGTACGAGACCACCGATAACTGACTGGGCGACACCCCCAGTTCGACCAGATAATTCCTGGCCGCCTTGGCTCGCTTTTCCCCCAGCACCAGATTGTACGCGGAGGTCCCTCGCTCGTCGCAGTGCCCTTCGATTCTCAGTTGCGCTCCCTGGTTTGCCTTAATCCACTGGGCGTTGCGGGACAACGCTTGTCGTCCCTCTTCGGTAATCACAAAACTGTCGAAGGCAAAGAAAACATCGCGCAGCCCTGCCGCAGCGGCCGCCGCTTGTTCGGCCCGAATTTCATCCATCTGACGAGCCGCACTGCCAGGATCCGACTTAGCCATCAACACATTACTGCCAACCCGCTCCTCCGAGGGATTCTTATCAAGGCCTCGCAACCCTTCCTCGCCTCCATTCCGTCCTGACAGGGACAAATCTTGCATCCCCTGCCCAGTTTCCCCCACCCCTCGTTGCGCCAATTGCGTCTCACCGCCTGACCGCACGGATTTTGTAGCACACCCAGCCATCATCATAAGACTTGCCCCAACCATCAGGGACACACCGATCATCGCCCGCATCCTTATCATCATGATTACTCCTTTGTTCAGCGTTCTTTCCGTTTAACCGTCAGAATTGTTTGCTCAAGCATACGCGGAAGACGATCCCTGCACAACCAATTCCTCCCTCTCCTCCCCTACGATGCTGGTGACCAGGCCGGAGCACTGTTATAGGTGCCGCTGTGGGTGATCCGCTCAAGGTCCTTGCCGTCGACATTGATCATATAGATGTGGCTCTTGCCATCCATGGTTGAGCTAAACACTAGATGCCGTCCATCCGGCGACCAGGAAGGGGAATCGTCAACTCCCGGCCCTGTCGTCAATTGGACTCGCTTTTGCCCGTCCGGCGTAATCAGGCAGAGTTTGTATTCCTTCTTCGGTGTTCGGCAAATGTATGCAATCCAATTGCCGCGGGGCGACCATGCTGGAGCCGCATTGTAATCTCCTTCAAACGTCAAACGGCGGACGTTGGTGCCGTCCGCGCTCATCAGAAAGATTTGAGGTCCTCCACTTCGATCCGACACAAATGCCAGTTCACGACCAGAAGGAGACCACGTCGGCGACAGGTCGCCGGCGGCATGAACGGTGAGTCGTTGAACCACCTTCGTGCGAGTATCCATACGGTACAGTTCGGAATTTCCCTCGTGACTGGAGGCAAACGCCAGAAAATTGCCGTCCGGTGACAAGGCCGGCGTAATGTTCAACCCACCCTGCGACACCAATGTCGAGCGTTTTCCTGTCGCCAATTCGATGATGTCGATGGTTTGAGTGTTTCGCTGGCGATAGGCAGTAAACACTAAAAACCGCCGATCAGGCGACCACCGCGGCATGAGGTTAAGAAAGCCATCCGCTGTGATCTGCCGAGGATCATAGCCGTCGTAGTCCATCACAAACAGTTCGCGTGCCGCCCCCTGCTCGGCAACATAGGCAATCTTGGTGCGGGCGATGCCCGGCTCTCCCGTGTACCGAAACACCAACTCATCCGCAAAGCGGTGGGCCATCAATCGGACAACCGAGGGGGGGCCCACGTATCGTTTGCCCCCCACCATTTCATCACTCCCCACATCATAGACATAGGCTTCCATATTCACGTCGCTCTCGTTGCCCTCTCCCTTGATGCCCGCCTTACCCCAGACCACAACGGAAGCCCCCAACTCCGCAGCCTGCTTGAACGCGGGATGGGGTTCTGGCCCCAGCTCGCCAGCTTTTAACCCCAGCCCGGACAAATCAATCAGAGAGAAGATCTGCGAACGACGCAGATCCGCTTTAAGCACTTCCTCGATCCTGGCCCCGACTCCCATTCGCCCCTCGGAAGCTCCCGCCCCCCCTACATTGGCGATCCCCACAATCCCCACCGGAATTTTCTCAAAATCTGGGCGTGTCGCTTCAAGAAACACATCGGTCGCGCCAGACTCCATAATCCATGCAATGGTGACTCCTATCAGCACGATCACTACGCCAAAAAGAAGGGTACAGGCTGAGAATGACAAAACCGAGCCTTCTTGCTCTCCCCTCCAACTTAGCCCCCTCTTCCAATCAATTCGTTGACTCATCCTCCTCCTCTGTTTTCTCCTACCACGAAGGTGAAATAGACATCATAATAGGGGTCGGCCACTTCCTCCGGAAACGGTGGAAACGGAAGCGCTTTCAGCACCGCCCGTTGCCCGGCTAGATCGTAATACTCATTGCCGGACGACCGTTCAATCCCCACCCCACTCACCGATCCATTGCGATGGAGGCGAAATCGGACGACGACGACATAAGTCTGACCTACCACACCAATCGGAGGAGCCTCCCAGACCCTGCTGATTTGTTGCCGGATTCGGCTCAGGTAGGGATTGGGGCCTTGCGACTGCCCTGCGATTTTGAGAGTCGTTTCCAGCGTGTTCGCCCCGGTTGCCGCGACTTCAACTTGGGAAGGCGTCTTGGGCGGTGGGTCGAACGGACTCAAGGGAGGAAGCTCGACGTTCCGGAGATTCTTTAATTCCCGTTCAAGTTCCCTCCGTGTTTCCTCCACGAGTGAATGGTGTGATGCACCCGACACCACTGGGGAAGAGGGCTCAGGCATGGGAGAAACAGAGGGAACATCCGGTAATTTCAGCGGCCGCTTGACCGTCCTTGCAGGCGGACTCACAGTGCCCAGAGGAGGCACCGCCGGAGATGGCTCAAGTTTGGCCATTAGATCATTTCCCTGCGTCTTAGGTGTGTCCTTGGCAACCGATTGTGGAACCGGCTCAGGAGCTAGCGCTGGCACCTCTCGTGGGGGAACTGGCGGTGCCTTGACCGGTGCCTCCTTCACTGATGGGGGAGCTGGCACAGGCTGAGGCGGCGCTGGAGAAGCCGGTGCCTTCGCCTGTGTTGGCTTGGCCACCGGTTTGACCTGAGTTTTGGGTGGCTCGACCGATTTAGCAGCAGGCGGTTGGCTCAGGAGACTTGGGTTCGGTGCTAAGGTGACCTCGATGGATGCCAGAGGTCTCTCACTGGATCGAGGGAGGTGGACCCATGTCGCGACAATCAACATTCCCGCATGGAGGAGAAGGGATCCTATGAGCGCGAGACCCAGCGGAGCCCCCCCTGCAACTTGTGGCTCATCGATCCAAGACCGAGTCGAAGCGGAGGCCTGCGCCATGCCCCCCCCTTCTCCTTAGCGCATTCGTGCTGGGTCCACGTCGCCACCCACCCGTTCCGGACCAGCCGGATCGGTCACCATGCCTAATTTCTCGATACCAGCTTTTTTCACCGAATCCATCACTTGGACGACGACACCATAAGGAATATCCCGATCGGCCCTGAGATAGAGCGACACATCCCGTTGCTCTTCTTTCAGCAAGCGAAGTTTGCGCTCCAACTGCGCCAACCCCACCTGCTCTTTATCAAGATACAGGCGCTGATCCTTTTCGATGGTCAGTACCACGCGCATCTCTGGCCTGATCGTATTCGACGCAGATGTCGGCAGATTGATATCCAACCCTCGATACAACATCGGGGCCGTCACCATGAAAATGACTAGCAACACCAAGACGACATCGACCAGTGGAATGACATTGATCTCCGCTAAAAAGCGCCGCTGTCGGCTTTCGATCATCATACCTTGGCTCCCCAGGGTACCAGCTGCGGTTTAGCCAGCGCCTGTTGCGACTTGGCGGAAAGCAAGGCCAGGACCTCCACGACGACAGCATCCATTCGGAATGCAGCTCGGCGGATGCGTCCCAAAAAATAATTGTAGGCGATCACGGCGGGAATGGCCGCAAACAAGCCAGCCGCCGTCGCGATCAACGCCTCGGAGACCCCTGGAGCTACAGCAGCAATGCTGGCTGTCCCTTGCGCGCCAATCTCCCGAAACGAATCAATGATACCCACCACCGTACCCAGCAATCCCACAAAGGGACTAATGTTGCCAGTCGTCGCCAGAAAGGGCAACAGAGCTTCCAGTCTCACAATCTGCCCCTGCGCTACGTGGGCGGCGGCTTTCTCCACTACATACCGATCCACCGCCATCGACGGCGCAGCAGAATCGTGCGGATCCCACTCTTCCTTGTTGGGACGATGTAATCGATCGATCACGCCATGGTACACCTTGACACAGGGACTTTCGCTGACCCGATGGGCATGGCGTGAGATTTCGTCAAGATCCTTGGCTTTGGAGAGGACGGCCATGAAACGCCGATCCTCCCTGTCCACCACGTGAAAAACATGCCACTTATAGAGAATGATCGCCCAAGATACGACGGAAAAGCACAACAGCAGCGACAACACAACCTTGGCCACTATCCCTAGCGACATGATCACTTCTAAAGGGCCGGCTTGAAACATCGAGCACTCCTTCCGCTTCCTGCAACCGCCGAGCGGCTTGCAATTCTATAAATTTATCAAACCCCTCCGCAAAAGAAGGCCGCTATTCGCATTTCGTGCCCGGCACCACCGATTGCCAAGCAAACGGCGACTCGATATTCCCCTCACATCATTTTGAAATGATGAAACACCCAGGCCTTTACAGATGACCACCGGGATGCGGAACAGGGTGAATAACGATGAGCGATGGCGGGGCCGACGGGATTTGAACCCGCGACCTCCAGATTGACAATCTGGCGTCCTAACCAAGCTGAACGACGGCCCCTTTAAGTCTCAGTCTGCACGTGGCGGAGGGTTCGGCTTGACAACTCCGTTACAGTTACGATCACCACCTCACACTTCATCAAGACTCATATCCACCGTCTCTGGCCAGCGGCTTGACCTTCTCGCCCGCCTCCTCACACCTTTATCCTCTCTTGCCCTGGCGCCAGCTCCCTTGCTGGATTGAGCCTTGGATGAAGCTTCCCCATTCCCTCATGGTAGGCGGAACAGGGATCGAACCTGTGACCTCTGCCTTGTAAGGGCAGCGCTCTCCCAACTGAGCTATCCGCCCAATCATCCAGGCGATTGGCGGAGGGTATCAAGTCGCTGCCACCTTGTCAACCGTCCAGCGTCAATCAATCAACCATCCTTCCTATTATTTAATTTATCATCTATCCACACTATCTATCCTATCCCCACACCATCACGTCCCCACACCCTCACGCTATCCACACACTATCACGCGCCCGTTCATTCACACGCCCCTTTCATTCTTTTTCCAGTGGTTTTCCAATGGTGTCGAACCCCTGCCCCCAAGCGATCAGGATTCTGGCCCCTCCATGGTTCGCCGCCTCTGCCTGGGAAAATACAAACGGTGGACCTGCTTTAATCGGCTGCGTTCCACAGCAGTATAAATCTGAGTGGTCGTAATATCGGCATGACCCAGCATCATCTGAACGGCGCGCAAGTCCGCTCCCCCCTCCAATAGATGAGTGGCAAAGGAATGCCTCAACATATGGGGAGAGACCGGCTGTTTGAGGCTGGCCCGTCGCGCCCATTGCCGGAGCATTTTCCACACAGCCTGTCTTGTCAACGCCCGACCACGTCGCGAAACGAATACGGTGCTCGACAGCCTCCCCCGAAGAAGAACCGGACGAACGTGAACCAGATAATTGGTGACCAGCTCCTTGGCCACCTGTCCCATCGGCACCACCCGTTCTTTGGCACCCTTGCCAACCACCCGAAGAAATCCCCCAGCCAAGTCCAGATGCGACACGTCGAGTCCCACCAATTCCGATACCCGAAGACCAGAGGCATACAGCAACTCCAACATCGCACGGTCTCGTTGTTCCTCGACACTCGAACTAGCGGGCCTCTCTAACAGCCGAGCAATTTCTTGCTTGGTCAAGGTTTTGGGCAGGAGGACCGCTCGCCGCCTGACGGCGAGCGTCGACAAGGGATTTGCCGCCATGATTCGTTCCCGCACGAGAAATCGAAACCAGCCTCGCAACGTCGATACGAGACGGGCGAGGGAGGACGGCCCCAACTTCTGTTGTCTCAATGAAGCAAGGAAGGACGTCACCAAAGACGGCGGAATGGCATCGCCTACCCCCCGGCGGTGCTGCTCCAAATACCGCTGAAATTTCTCAAGATCGCGTCGGTACGACTCGATCGTATTGATCGACAACCCCCGTTCCACCCGCAGTCCGCTCAAATACCGTTCAATCAGTGGATCAAGCAGGGGATCACGACCTTGTGCCTTGGAATTAAGGGCCTTCTGAGCCACGTCGTAACAGCCGTTAGCGGGTCATGGACCACTATAGCCGACCCTGTCCTTTGGCACAATAACGGCGGGGCACTCTGTTCTCCTTGACACATCGCGTCCTTTTCGATACTAGTCAATCGTTGTGTCACGTGCCGCGGCCCGCCGCGCAAATTCCATGTGGCCCCACCTGCCCCATCCTAATATCGCTTCGCCTCCCAACATCGCTTCAACCCTGCGCCGCATGGTCCGCAGGGCCATCGTGGGGCTGCTCGCCACCCTCCTGCTGACTCTGCCAGAAGTCGGAGGGACAGCCAACAATCCACCGTCCAATACTCCCCCCTTGCCAACAACCTTGAGGCAAGCCAAGCAGCTCATCGACCAGGGCGACCCAGACGCGGCGGCGACTGTCCTGCAACAATTCCTGGCCACCTCCCCACGCACTGACTATCTTGACGACACCTATCTTCTCTTGGGGGCCGCCTATTACGACATGAAGAATTTCGCCGAAGCACTCAAGTACTTGAACCTGCTGCATCAGCAATTCCCTGAATCAGAGGTCCACGAACGGGGACAGCTTCTGCTGGCTCGCACCCACGCAGCCATGGGCAATCCTGACCTCGCCCTGCCGCTGTTGGCCCACGTCCGGACGATGACACAGGATCCCGACATCAAACGGGAAGCCCTGAAGCTGACAGCGGGCGCCTTCATCCACAAAAAGGAGTTCGTGCGCGCCCTTCGCGTCCTGTTGGAAGGGATGGAGGAAAGTTCAGAGCTAGAGGCGGCCAATCTTCGCGAGCAAGTGCACGCCATTCTCGACCAACTCGACCGTAGAGGGCTCCAGCGTGTCCGGCAATCATTTCCCCGCTCTTATCCTGGTGACCTCGCATCTCTCCGTCTCATCGACGACTATCTCGCCCATGGAGAGGACCACTTGGCCGAGCGGGAAATCCGACATTTCCTCACCACCTTTCCTGATCATCCCCGGAACGCCGCCGTGCGGGAGTCCTTAGCTTTGGCCACTTCACGACTCAGGGCAAATCAGTATCTCATCGCCGCCATGCTCCCCCTTTCCGGCAAGCTCGGCCCGTTCGCCAACGATGTTCTGGAAGGTATTCACCTGGCTCTTGAGCAGGCACGAATGCAGGGAGATGGCCCTACCATCGGATTGCTCGTCAAAGATCACGATGCAGAACGCCATGGATTCCTTGACGACCTCTCCACCTTGTTGAACCAAGACCGCCCGATAGCAGTGATCGGCCCCCTGTTGTCGAAGAACCTGCCGGCGATGGCCGAAATGGCACAACGATACCACGTGCCATTGGTGACCCCCGTCGCCACCTTGCCGAATGTCCGGCGGCTCGGCGGCTACCTATTCAGTACAGCCTTGACCTATCAGATGCAGGCCGAACGGATTGCCGCGTACGCTGTGAAAGAACAGGGTTACCGCCGTTTTTGCATTCTTCATCCCGAAACGATTTACGGCCGAGAGTTGGCGCGGCTGTTCGCGCAGGAGGTCCGCCGTTACGAGGGAGAAATCATCGCCGTCCGCTCCTATAAAGAAGGCGACACGGATTTTAGTCGACAAATCACCGGGCTCAAGGAAGAGGACCTCAAGAAGTATGGGCTGGCCCTCCCGGTGGAGGTGCCACAGTCCGGCGGCAAGACCGCCGGCCGAAATGACAAGCGTCTTCTCTACACCCCGGGATTCGACGCGATGTTCATTCCCAGCCGGTCAAGCGACATCGGCTTGATCGCAGCCCAATTGGCTTATCACGATATCCATGTTCCGCTCTTGGGAGCCAACGGATGGAACACGCCCGATTTCGCTCGCACAGCGGATCGTGCCGTTGAAGGAGCCGTCTTCGTTGACGGGTTTTTCCCCGACAGCCCCAACCCCATCGTGAAAGATTTCGTGGAACGATACCGGAAACGCGCCCAGGCTCCGCCGTCGCTTTTCGTGGCGTTGGGATACGATGCGGCCCGCGTAGTCATCGAAGGCATCAGGCACGGCGCCACTTCGGGAGAATCCCTTCGTGAATTTCTGGTAACTCAGCGCAATCTCCCAACGCTGGCTGGACCGGCCAGCTTTGCCCCCGACGGCATCCTCCATCGGCCACTCTTTCTTCTTCAGGTCAAACAGGGTAAATTCGTACAAATAGAGTAGGCTTCTATCTTATTCTTTACACAAGAAAAGGAGCCGCGTAGCGGCGATGAACCTCGACCATACGGAGACCACATTGAAACAATACCGGCAACCCAGTAAGAGACCACGTGATCCCGTCTTTTGCTCGAACCGTGCGGGGAGCTCTGCGTAAGCAGCGCGACAGTGAGGGTGAGCATTTTCAGGGGGAGAGGCTAGTGTATGAATATCCTTGTTCAAGCCCTTCATACCATTTCGTACATGGGTCTGCCCCTGCTGTTTGCCATAGTCCTCCACGAGTATGCGCACGGCTGGATGGCCGAAAAATGTGGAGATCAGACCGCCAGACTTCAAGGCCGTTTGACGATGAATCCCCTGGCCCATATCGACCCCTTGGGCACAGTCATTGTACCGATTATCTGCTTGCTGCTTCCTGGCAGTTTCCTCTTAGGATGGGCCAAGCCGGTACCGGTCAATCCTCGCAACATGGGCCGTCCCCGACGGGACATGGCGCTGGTCGCTGCCGCAGGACCGGCCATGAATCTCATCCTCGCCGTCGTCAGTGCCTTGCTACTTGCCCTCCTGCTTACCGGAGAACCGAGCTTGTCACCTCGGCAGCAACCTGATGCCGAGGAAACTTCCAGTCTGTTTACCACCATGGTGCTGCGGCCGATCGCCGTCATGGCGTTTTATTCCGTCATCATCAATGTGTTCCTGGCGCTCTTCAACTTGATCCCGATTCCTCCCCTCGACGGCGGACGAGTTCTGACCTGCCTGTTGCCGGCTAAGCCGGCCATGGCTCTAGCGCGGTTGGAACCCTACGGCATGTTGATTTTGGTCGGTCTCATCGTGTTCGACAAGGAACTGCGGGTGATTCACACCATTAGCAGCACGTTCGTCTCCGGTCTGTCCGGCACAATTCTGTCCACCGCACTCGGCATTGGGAGCTCTACACCATGACAATGCTTCGGAAACGGGTCCTAAGTGGCATGCAACCCAGCGGTCTCCTGCACCTGGGCAATTACTTGGGGGCACTGGAAAATTGGAAAGCCCTGCAAGCTCAATACGATTGCTACTTCTTCGTCGCTGATTGGCACGCCCTCTCTACCAACTACGCCGATACGAGCCGTGTGCGCGAATTCGTGCGGGAAATGTTGATCGACTGGCTCGCCGCCGGCATCGATCCTGCCCGTTCCACCGTCTTCGTCCAATCCCGCGTGCCGGAACACGCCATTTTGCACCTGCTCTTCTCAATGATCACCCCCATTTCGTGGCTTGAGCGCAACCCGACATATAAAGAAAAACAGGAAGTGATCAAAGATAAGGACCTTGGCACCTATGGGTTTCTAGGCTATCCCGTCCTCCAAGCAGCCGACATCTTGCTGTACAAACCGGACTTGGTGCCGGTCGGAAAGGATCAGTTGCCGCACCTGGAACTCACGCGGGAGATTGCGCGCCGGTTCAACGACATCTACAAAACGCCGGTATTCCCCGAGCCCAAAGAGCACCTCACCAAATTCCCCAAGGTGCTCGGCACCGACGGCCGGAAAATGAGCAAGAGCTATCACAACACGATCAATCTTTCCGATCCGGAACCGGTCGTGCGCCAAAAACTCAAAACCATGGTGACCGATCCGGCCCGCGTGCGCCGGACCGATCCGGGCAACCCCGACCTCTGCCCGGTCTATGAGTTCCATAAAATCTATTCGCCGGCCCCCGTTCAGGAGCAGATCGCACATGACTGCCGTACCGCCGCCATCGGCTGCATCGATTGCAAGAAGCAGGTGGCCGACAGGATGGTGGAGCAACTGACCCCGGTCTGGGACGCCCGTGCCAAACTGATCAACAATCCGGCTCACCTCGACGCCATCGTTCAAGAGGGCAGCACGCGCGCCCAAGCGATTGCCCATACCACCCTCGCCGAAGTGACCGAAGCCATGAGGATTTAGCAAAGACGATCCCCTCTCCTCCCGTCTTCACCGGATGCCGGGTGCCGACGAGTCATCCCCCTTCCCTTCGAGTCGCTTTTTTAACCCACGATACCCTTCCTCCATCACCGTGTCGTGATTGCATTCCATCAACGTCCTGGCGAACGGCAGTCGACCAAGAAAATCCAGCACGGGGTTGGACAATCTCACATCCCACCGGTAGGTTACAGCCGTACCATCATTAAAGGGCTCCAGCACGAACGTCCCGACACCAACCAAATCTCCGGACGATGCGATTGTAAGCAGCTTTGGCGGTTCAAGCGCCGTGACCACCGTCCTGAACCGAAGGGTATAGAGCACGCTTCCCCGGACCTCATGCTCAACCATCGACCCCACTTGCACCTCTGACGCCGAACCATGAATCACTACACGTTTCCAACTGGCCCACCACGAAGGCCAGTCGGCCACATGAATCAGCTCCTCCCACACCCGTTCAATCGGAGCCTGAAAAAACCAGTTTGTGATGAAGTGATAGAGAGGCATCACCTATTCCTTCATCCCCTTTGGGGTGACCGGACACCCCCGCCCTTGCTCCCTTCTTGACTGGTCCGGAGTGGCCATGCCAATTCCCGCATTCTGCCCGGTGATGACCGAACGGTCATGGCGTAGCGAATTTTCTCCTTGCGTTAGAGGCTCCTGCAGAAAAGCTGGTCACCTCTTCGCTGGCCATCGAGAACCAACCAGTTGGCCTCTTGCCGCCTTTCGCCAACGAGTCCTGGAGATTGTTAGGGTTTGCTGGATAAACCAGCTTCGCGATCCTCCTCTCATTTATGCGGCGACCATTTAATCCAAACCAGCCCTCCTCCCACTCATCCTCCAAACTCGCCCTCCTCGCTCGCATGGAACTAACGTCCGTCTAAAACTAACGTCTAAAAGGATTAGTTCTTCTCCCCTTTCCTCCCCCTTACGCTAGCAAAGAGAGAGGGGGCCGTTTGTATCTTTTTGTTTTAAATCGTATCTATTTGTGCACGGTTCCGTATCGCAGCAGTGTCAAAGCGGGGTGAAACTAGGGTAAACTACGGAACCTGCACAAGTCTTGCACGCTTAGTCTGAAAAGTACTGTGCGTAGCTTTTCACAGAATGTCTCACTTCAACTAATGAGCTCCAGGCGGTCAAAATATATCCTCGTCATCGATGACGACCCGGATATCCGCCAAGTTCTCCACGATCGCCTTGAATTTTACGGGTTTTACGTGGAGACAGCCGCGGATGGCCCCTCTGCTCTTCAAAAATTGAACGGCTTCACTCCCCACTGTGTCTTTCTGGATCTGCTCCTACCTGGCATGGATGGAGCAGAAGTACTCCATCGGATCAAGGCACGGGACCGCTCCATCCCCGTCATTATTGTCACCGCTGCTGTTACACCGGAAGTAGTGTCGGTAACAACTTCCGAAGCGGCCCTTGCCTATCTCTCCAAACCCTTTGAGTTGCCGCAGCTCAGACAAATCGTCGAGCAATGGCTCGAACAGCCCTCCGGCTCGGAGTGTCGCCTGTGAACAAAACCTTGGGCTTTCTTTCGATTTCGCGATTGTTCGCACTGGTTCTGGCGGCGATGCTTCTTTCCACCCCTGCAGAATCTGCAGATGAACAACAGGGCGCATCGGATGTTTTCTCACTGCTCAAGGAAGAGTCCGTCAGCACAGCTTTGCGACGGGAGCAACCCATCTCTCAAGCCCCATCCAACGTATATGTCATCACTGCCGAGGATATTCGCCATTCCGGCGCGATTGATGTGCCAACTCTTTTGCGACGAATTCCAGGCATCGAGGTCATGCAGGTCACGGGGGCGGATTTCAATGTCAGCGTGCGGGGTAACAATCAACTGTTCGCCAACAAGCTGCTGGTCCTGGTTGACGGCCGCTCCGTGTACATCGATGTCCAGGGCTTCGTGTTTTGGAAAGGGCTGCCCATCACCCTTCCCGAAATTAAGCAAATCGAGGTGATCAAGGGCCCCATCGCCGCCCTGTACGGCTTCAACGCCTACGACGGTGTCGTCAATATCATCACGAAAACACCGGATGAACTGAAAGGCACCACCGTGCAAGTGGGAGGAGGGGAGGTCGGTACCATGTCCGCTTCGGCAATCGAGGCAGGCACGGCTGGCCCCCTCAAGTATCGCATCTCCGGCGGCTACGACCAAACCCATCAATGGCGCAACCGCGACACCCTCGCCCATCGATCCTCCAAATTCAATGCTCAATTCGAATATCCAATGCCGGGGCAGTCAAACATCATGCTTTCCAGCGGATTTGTCTATATGGATCCTCACGACGGCCCGGTCGTGGGAGTAGGCAACACGATTCTGACTCCGGAGGTCGTTCTGCCGTACATCAATGTTTCTTATGATCGTCCCGATCTTTTTCTGCGTGCCTATTGGAATGGGTTTTTCGCTGAGGCCACGGCCATTCCTCATCCCCTTCTGCAACCGTTTATTACCATCACAGATCGAGGCGGCAATTCCACCCTGGGATTTGCCAGTAATACGTACAATGTCGAGGGTCAACACTCCATCTCCATCGGCAACGTCGGCCGACTCACCTATGGACTGAACTATCGCTACAACACCCTCTCCTGCGACTGCACCTCTTCCTTTGGGCGGGAACATCGTCTTGGCGCCTACATGCAGGGCGAATGGGCCGTATTGCCGTCGGTGAGCATCGTCGGAGGGTTCCGCTACGATCTTCATTCTGAAATCAACCCCACCTACAGTCCGCGTCTGGCCGTGTTGTACATGCCGTTTCCCGACCATACGCTGCGCGCCCAGGCCTCCATGGGGTACCGGCCACCAACCTTGTTCGAAACCTATCAAGATGTGCGGTTGAATCCCTTGATTCCTAACCCCTTGCTTCCCTCATCAAGTATCATCCTGGGGTCGAGGAATCTTCGACCGGAAGAGATTCTTTCCTATGAGGTCGGCTATCAAGGTTGGTTCTACCGCCACCGGATTCGCGTCAGGGCCGATTTCTTTTACAACCGAACTGCCAATCTGATCGGCCGTTCTTCAACCGGTATCGTGACCACGACCTTCAACGCAGGGAAAACCGAAATTTATGGCGGAGAGGCTAGTATCGAGTTTCAAGCGTCCTCATGGTTGACCGGTTATGCGAATTACTCCTACCAACACATCCAGAGAAATACCGAGGGATTGGCTCGGCGGGGCGCACCCCACTCCAAGATCAACGCCGGCTTGCGGGCGGAATGGCTCAGCGGCATCAGCGGCGAAATCGCGGTCCACCATGTAGGGCCCGCGACATATCCACTGTCCGATTCGTTTGAGTTTTTCAACGTCTCACCCGGCGGTCACGTGGGCGGATACACCCTTCTGAACCTCCGTGCCGGATACCGATTTTGGGAACAAGACGCCGGGGCTGGCCAGAGGCGCTCGGCCGAGCTTGCTGTCTCGGCGTTCAACATAGTCGACAATCACCGGGAACACCCCCTTGGTGACCTGATCGGACGGCGCGTGATGGGATGGTTGACGCTCAAGTTCTGACGACATGGCGCAACCAACTCCGCCTAACACTCATGAAACGTAGAAGACCGCCCAGCAATGTTGTCGCCGCCGCCCTTCCCATCCCGGCTGAGGCCATGCAACGAAGACGCCTGCCACCGACCATGCTGGTCTGGAGCATCACCGCCTGGTTCTCGATTGTGCTCAACCTCCCGGCGCTGACCGCGCCCCTCTACGGTTACGAAGTGGCCATTCTCAAGTCGGCTAACATCACTGCCTATAACCAGGCAGTGATCGGCTTTAAGTCCGCCATGCCCCAGGACACGATCTTCGTCGAATATGATCTCAAAGGAGATCTCTCCATCGGACGAACCTACGCGGCCAAAATACGGGCTTCCAACGCCAACCTGGTGTTGGCAGTCGGCTCGAAAGCCGCCATGGCGGCGCGGCTTGAAATCCTGGATATCCCGGTCATCTACAGCATGGTCCTGCATCCAGCCAAATACGACCTGAAAGCGCCCAACCTGGTCGGTGTCACGACCAAACCGATGATCGGCCAGCAACTCGGTACCCTACGAACCATCATGCCGAATCTCAAACGGGTTGGATACCTCTACGACCCCGGCAAGACGCCGCCTTTGCCAGCTGAGATGATCTCTCAAGCTCGACAACTCGGGATCACGTTCATCGAACGTCAAGTCAGGACAACCGAAGAAGTCCCTCGCGCTTTACGGGAACTGTTACCAGAGATCGAGGCGCTGTGGCTTGTGTCGGATAGCACGGTATTGACCGAAGAATCGTTTTCGTTTCTCTTGCGTGCTGCGTTCGATCGGCGCATTCCTCTCATTGGATTCGACCCGGAATTTTCCCGCCGTGGTGCTTTGATCAGCTTCTGGATCGACCCAGCCGATATCGGTCGTGAAGCAGCCTCCCTCGCCTTGGCCCTTCTGCCGGGAATGACGCCAACAACCGGCAAATCCTTCACTCCCCGCCAACGAATGGCCTTGAACCTTGGCACCGCTCAATACCTTGGCATTTCGATCCCGCCGACGGTGCAGACCATGGCCGACGAGGTGTATTGATGTCGCACTCCACTAACGAGAGCCGCCTTCCTTCAAAGTTCCTCGGTCTCAGCACGAAATTCGTGTTGTTCATCAGCTTGGTCATCATCGCGGTTTGTTCGGGGTTGAGCCTCTACTTTATTCGACAGCAATCCGATGCGATGAGACAAGCCTTGCTTGAGACAGGCCTTCTCCTCGTCAAGAATCTGGCCCATAACAGCCGGTATGGCTTAATTGCCAGGGACCTGGTTTTGCTTGATCAACTCATCAACGGCGTCATGGACATTGACGAAAGTGTCTATGTCGTCTTTACGGGACCCGACGGCGAACGGCTGACGGCGAAAAGCAAAGCCAACGTCTATCCAGATCATATCATTGCCGAGTCGTTGATCCGTTCCAGCGCAACCGAGGTGACCATCACACCATTCACGGCGGATCAAGGTCGGCGGCGCCATCATCTGTACGATTTTGCGATCACCATCTACCGTGGAAATGAACGGAACTCCCCAATTTTCTTCTTTGAATCCGAAGAATCAGCGGATGAGAGCCAGCCGGACGTAAGGCGTCAACCGCTGATCTATGGTGTGGTCCAAGTCGGTCTATCGGAAGAAAAAATGAACCAGGCGCTCAACACCATGATCGGCAACGTTACCTTCATCACCCTCACGGTGATCCTAGCCGGCATCGTAGCCACCGTGTTGCTCACTCGCCGCATTACCACGCCCCTCAAAACCCTGGTTGCGTCCGCTCGGCGTATAGCCGCCGGGGACCTCACCGTTTCTGTTGCATCGACGACACGCGACGAGGTAGGTCAACTAACCACCGTCTTTAATCAGATGATTGAGGCGCTCTGCGAACGAGATGCCCAGGTCAAACAAGCCTATGGAGAATTGGAGGATCTCAACCAGTCGCTCGAACAACGGGTGCGTCAGCGGACCAGCGAACTGCAGGCCGCTAACGAAAAACTCAAAGAATTGGACCGATTGAAATCGACATTTGTCTCGGTCGTCTCACACGAGCTGCGCACGCCGATGACCTCGATAAAAGGCTATGTCGAAAACCTGTTGGACGGATTGGCCGGAGCCCTCACGGAGAAACAGACCCACACCCTTGAACGGGTCAAACACAACATCGACCGCTTGACGCGCATGATCAATGAACTGCTCGATCTCTCAAAAATCGAGGCCGGCCGTCTGGAATTGCAGCTCGCGCCGATTAATATCGCGGACCTTGTGGAGGATGTCATCGAGAATTATCAAGCCGCGGCTCGCCAAAAATCCCTTACGGTGCGGCTCCTCCTGTCTCCTCCTCTTCCACCGGTTCGGGCAGACTCGGACAAGCTGCACCGCGTCTTGATTAATTTGATTCATAATGCCATCAAGTTTACGCCGGAGGGCGGCGAGATCCGTATCGAGGTCACGGCACGAGCCAACGATTTCGTCGAAGTGAGCGTGAGCGATACGGGGCCCGGCATTCCCTCAAACGAACTGGACAAAATCTTCGACACGTTCTACCGAAGTCAATCGGCTCCCGTCGAAGCCCGTGGAGCAGGATTGGGGCTGACAATCGCTAAGAATTTGGTAGAACTGCATGGTGGCGTCATGTGGGTGGAGAGCACGGTTGGAAAAGGCAGCCGGTTTTCCTTTACGATTCCCGTTGCCAGACTGTATTCATGAGCGGGCGAAGGGAAAGGGGCAGTGGTGGGCATCAGAACATTCCATGACCACCCCGAGGACCTAGGCGACGTGGCCTCCGCGCAGACGACACGTTCGCAACCAAAGATCTGCCCCCAAAGGAGTGAACGGCGCTTGCAACGGAGCATCATGTTTTGAATCTTTACCCGGCATGGCCGTGATGCTATGCTGACAGCCCAACGTCCTTCCCTGTTCCATCGTTTTATCGCATGGCACAGACTGCCTCGACCGTTCATCCTTCATCCTTACACGGTTCCTTGCCCTTGCGCGGCCTTTTGATCGCCCAATTCTTTGGCGCGTTCAATGATAACGCCTGGAAACTGATCGTGGCGCTCCTGGCCATCAGACACGTCACGGCCTCGCTCCCACCGGGATCAGACTATGAAACCGCCGTCCAGACCCAGACGGCGATCACGTTCGTCGTCTTCACCCTTCCCCTCGTCCTGTTTTCGCTCACCGGGGGCACATTAGCCGATCGTTTCAGCAAGCGTACGGTCATTATTGCCCTGAAGGTTGTCGAAGTGTTCTTAATGGCGGGGGGCGCCCTTGCTTTATGGCTGGACCCCTCTGGGTGGCTGTTGCCGCTGATCGTCCTGTTTGGCATGGGGGCACAAAGCGCCCTCTTCAGCCCTTCAAAATATGGCATTCTCCCAGAGCTGGTACCGCATGAACGGCTCACTGCCGCCAACGGCCTGTTGGAGATGTGGACCTTTGCCGCCATCTTGACCGGAACGGCGGCCGGCGGCTTCTTGCTGCAAGCGGCGGGAAACGAGCCCTGGTTGGCGGCGACGGTTCTCATCGCCCTCTCGATCGTCGGGTTGATCGCGTCTTTTCAGATTTCACCGGTGTCGTCGGCTCGCTCCGAGGGTGGCGTCGCGGCAACGGTCCGCGCGGCCCTGGCCTCGATCCGCGCCGAGCGCCTGTTGCGACTGACCATCGCCGGCGAGATCTTTTTTTGGACCATCGCCAGTCTCTTCGCTCAGAATGTGCTCGTCTATGCCAAGGCCGTCCTGTTGTTGCCGGATGACCAGTCCGGCTTGCCGCTCACGATGTTGTCGATCGGGATCGGCATCGGCGCCGTCCTCGTCGGCCGCCTCTCAAAGCAGCGTATCGAATATGGTCTAATCCCGCTTGGCGCAGCCGGTGTCTTTCTGACGCTCACTCTCCTGGGCGCACTCACGCCTCCCCTTTCCGGAACATTCATTCTGATGGGAGCGCTAGGAGTCGCGAGCTCGTTCATCTTCGTTCCGCTGAACGCCATTCTCCAGTGGCAATCGCCGCCGGACCGGCGCGGCGCCGTCATCTCATTCTCCAACACCTGCGTCTTCGCCGGCATCCTGCTGGGTTCGCTGACCGGCGGCGCGCTGGCCAACGCGGGCTTCTCCACGAGCGGAATTTTTCTCGCCACCGCCGCCGTGACATTGGGCGGAACGGTGTGGGCCTTCCGGCTGTTGCCGGACCTCGTCATCCGACTCGTACTGGTCATCTTGACCAACAGTCTGTACCGGGTTCGAATTGTTGGGCAGCACCATGTGCCGCAAACCGGCGGGGCGCTGTTGGTCCCTAATCACATGTCGTTCGTGGACGGATTTTTACTGATGGCCAGTATCGACCGGCCGATTCGGTTCGTCGTGGACACGGCCTACGCCGCTCATCCGTTCTTCAAACGGCTCATGACCATCATGAACGTGATTCCCATCTCATCGTCCGGCGGTCTCCGGATGATTCTCCGGGCGCTGCGCGCCGCCGGCGAAGCCCTCGACAACGGCGAGTTGGTCTGTATCTTCCCGGAAGGGCAGATCACCCGCACCGGCACCCTGCTCCCGTTCAGACGGGGATTCGAGCGCATTGTCAAGGGCCGAACGGTTCCAATCATTCCCGTCCATCTGGACCGCATTTGGGGAAGTATCTTCAGTTTCAGCGGCGGGCGGTTCGTGTGGAAATGGCCGGAACGGATTCCCTATCCGGTCACCCTGTCGTTCGGCGCGCCGCAACCCTCGACCACTCCGGCCCATGAAGTGCGGCGGCTGATTCGGGAACTGGGCGAAGCGGCCTGGCACCTTCGCAAGATTGATCAAGAGCCGCTGCACCGACCTGTCTTGCGCGCCTGGCGCCGTCACCCCTTCCACCTTGTCATGGCCGATAAGACTCGTCCTCACATCTCTGGCCTGAAGGCCCTCCTAGGAACGATCACCCTGGCTCGCGTGTTGAGACCCCATTGGGAGGGGCAGTCGTGCGTCGGGCTCTTGTTGCCGCCCAGCGTGCCGGGCGCGTTGATCAACATCGCGGCGTCGGTTGCGGGCAAGACCAGCGTCAATCTGAATTATACGGTGGGCCGAGCCGGCCTCGAATCGGCCGTCAAACAAGCCTCGCTCAAAACCGTGCTGACCAGCCGCCTGTTCGTGGAGAAGGCGAAACTTGAACTTCCGACCGGCGTGACGATTCTCTGGTTGGAAGATATCGCTCAACAGATCGGTGCAGTCGACAAGTTGGCGGCGCTGTGCCTGGCCCTCGTGGCTCCGCTTCGATTAGTGGAACTCGCGTGCGGCCAACACCGCAAACTTTCCCTGGACGATGTCGCCACCATTATCTTCAGCAGCGGCAGCACGGGGGAGCCCAAGGGCGTCATGTTGACCCACTTCAGCATCACGTCCAACGTCGAAGGCGCCGCGCAAGTCATCCACATCAACCGGCATGACCGGGCCTTAGGCGTCCTCCCGTTCTTTCATTCGTTCGGCTACCTACTCCTCTGGCTCTTGACGAGGAACGGCGCCGGCTGCATTTTTCATCCCTCTCCATTGGACGCGACAGCCATTGGAGAGCTGTGCGAGCACTATCGGATCACCTTGCTCATCACCACCCCGACCTTCCTCCAACTGTATCTTCGCCGTTGCACACCCGAGCAGTTCGGCAGCCTGCGGGTCGTTCTAACCGGAGCGGAGAAATTGCCACTCCGCCTGGTCGATGCCTTTCAATCCAAATTTGGAATCACACCGGTGGAGGGCTACGGTGTCACGGAATGTTCGCCGGTGATTGCCACGAATTGCCCGGATTACCGAGCCGCCGGCTTTTATCAGGTGGCCTCGCGGCGAGGCACCGTCGGACAGCCGATTCCCGGTGTCTCCGTCCGAATCGTCGATCCGGATACCGGCGAGATCCTGCCTCCTGGACAACCGGGCATGCTGCTTGTCAAGGGCCCCAACCTCATGAAAGGGTATCTCTCTCGCGAAGACCTGACAGCACAGGTCATGCGTGACGGGTGGTACATCACGGGCGACATCGCCTCGCTTGACGACGACGGCTTCTTGACGATCACTGACCGACTGTCTCGCTTTTCGAAGATCGGCGGCGAGATGGTCCCACACGGGCGCGTCGAAGAGGCCCTGCACCAGGCCATCGGCGCCGAGACGCAGGTCTTCGCCGTCACCGGCATCCCGGACGAGAAAAAAGGCGAGCGACTGGCGGTGCTCCATACCCTCGATGAGCACCTCATCCCTGGCATCCTAGAGAAACTGTCAGCCGGCGGCCTACCCAATCTCTTCATTCCCGGCAAACACGACTTCATCAAGGTCGATGCCTTGCCGGTGCTTGGAACGGGGAAATTGGACCTGCGCGGTGTGAAGCGGATCGCCATGGAACGGCTCGGCTCGAAGAGCTCGGTCTAAACCGCCCGATCACGTGACAGGCTCCCGTACCAAAGCCGCCGAGCTACCGGAGCTGGCACCATTGTTTGCGACACGTTTGTCGGCGAATTCCTCAAGTGGACGGGAGGCAAGAGCAGTTTCATGACCGCGCTGGAACAGGCCATGCTGACTCTCAAGGTGGAAGGCTCTCGACTGGCATGGGACTAGGCCGATCGAGGGGAAGCGCCGATGCCCGACACGGCCAAACGTCTGATCGATTGCCACGTGCATTTGGCCGCCCTGCCGGACGGGAGCAACGGCTGCTACATTTCGCCGAGGCTGCTTAAGAGCCCGCTGTTTCGCTTTCTGCTCTGGAAGCACGACCTGTCTCCGCAGGACCCGGGGCAAGCCAATCGAAAATACCTCTATGACTTGCTCAACGAGCTGCGGGCCTCGCAGCTTGTGCGCCAAGCGATCTTGCTTGGGATGGACGGAGTCTACGATGAAGCGGGACGCCTGGACCGGTCTCAGACGGAGTTTCTCGTCACCAACGACTACGTCTTCCACACCGTGCGGGCCCATCCCGATTGTTTTCTGGCCGGCCCGTCGATCAACCCGCAACGGAGAGACGCCGTCGAAGAAGTTTATCGCTGCGCCGAGGCCGGAGCGGTCCTGGTGAAGATCCTGCCCAACAGCCAGGGTTTCGATCCTGCCGATCCGCGGTACCGGCCGTTCTACCGCGCGCTCGCGGAGCGGAACCTGCCATTGCTCAGTCACGTCGGCTATGAGCTCAGCTTGACAAGCCGGGATCAATCGCTCGGCGACCCGGAGCGACTCCGCACGGCGTTGGACGAAGGCGTCACCGTCATCGCGGCCCACGCCTGTAGCTACGGTTTGATGGTGTACGAGCGGTTTTTCCCGATGTTTCGCACGCTCTGCGCCACATACCCCCACTTCTATGCGGACATCTCTTCCCTGACACAACCCCATCGCCTCAAGATGCTTCTACTCCTGCGACGGTGCCCCGAACTCCACGATCGTCTGCTCTTCGGCACCGACTATCCTTTGGCCGTCTTCCACCTCGCCGCTTGGGGGCGGGTGGACCTTCGCACGTTGTCGAATTTGATCCGCACCAAAAACCGATTCGACCGACAGGCGCTTGTCTGTCGGGAACTGGGCCTCGGCTTTCGTTCGATCGAGGAGATACTCCGCCGATCAGCTCGCAAGGTTGGCAGCGAATGACGGGAGGCTGCTTCTTTGATAAAGCCGGTAAAGCGATGGGTAACGTCCGCGGAAAGGGAGAAACGGGTCTCGAGGCCCCTGATGACAATTGGAATATGGCAGGTTCGCCCTCAAGAGAAAGCCGCTTGCCGGGAGGAACGCGTGCGCTCCTTCACGGCGGGAACGTGTTCAATCGATCATCTGTTGCACCATCGCGAGCAGTTGCTCGCGCGTAAACGGCTTCGCTAGTGTGCTCACAGCCCCCGCTTGCCTGGCCCGATTGAGAAGAAATTCCGGCGTTGCACCGATCCCTCCACCGGACACGGCAAGAATTTTCAACGCAGGCTGGAGACGCCGCACCTCCTGAATGACCTCGACGCCGTCCATGCCCGGCAAAAGCATATCGGTGATCAGCAAATCGATGGAATGTTGGCGTAACAACTCAAGTCCCTCGACTCCGCTCATCGCCGTCAACACTTCATACTGTTCACTCCTGAGTATTTCCTTGACCAAAGAATTGACTTGCCCATCATCGTCAAGGACCAGAACACGCTTCGGTTTACGAGATCCCCTGTCGGGGGATGAGTGTCCGACTGGCTGGTCCAGCGCCCGTCTGACGGCTGCCAACAACGCTTCATTCGTAAAAGGCTTCGACAATACTTCGCCACCGGCCGACAACTCGCCAGCCCCTTGCTACGGTCTTCCGCTCCCGTCGCGGTTCCACCGGTGATAAAGAGAACCTTCAGATGAGGCATCCGCGATCGTAAACTCCGTACCATCAGCAATCCGTCCATGTTTGGCATCATGACATCGGCTATGAGCAGGTGAATTACCCCCTTATAACTCAGCGCAACATGGATACCCTCACTGCCATCGCTGGCCGTAAGCACCTGGTAACCTTTGCTTTCCAGCGTCAATGTTATGACTTCCCGCACCGCGGGATTATCCTCAACAAGGAGCACGGTCTCCCCCCAGCCCCGAACCGATCCATGGAAGGCAGGCAAAGGTACCTGCTCCTCCTGTTCCGCCAAGGGAAACACCAGCGTAAAGGTGGTGCCAACCCCGACCTTGCTTGCCACTTGAATGTTTCCATCGTTTTCCGTGACGATGCGGTAGACCGTCGCCAGTCCAAGACCGGTCCCTCTCCCCGTCGCCTTTGTGGTGAAAAATGGCTCGAAAATGTGGTCCAGCGTATCCTGATCCATACCGACTCCTGAGTCGCTGACCTCGATGACGATGGATTGACCGATGCGTTTCCGTGTTCGCTTCTCTTCCTCTTCCACTTGATCACGAATCGCGGTACGAATTTCCAGTCTCCCGCCGGTCGGCATGGCATCGCGCGCATTCACAATCAAATTGAGCAGGGCCTGCTCGATCCCTCCTCCATCAACCTTTGCCGGAAGTCGTTTCTCCGTCAGATTAAGGCACAATACAATATTCTCCGTGAGCAATTGACGAAAGAACGGCTCGATTCCCCGCACAAGATCGTTGACATCAACCACGCGCCGTTCAACCGGCTGTTTGCGGGCGAACGCGAGCAACTGCCCGGTTAAGGCCATCGCGCGATCCACCGCTTTTTTGATCTCCTGAATTTTTGCGCGAGCTGACACCGGCACATCGGATTGAAGAAGAACCAACTCGCCATATCCTTGCATGATCGTCAGCAGATTATTGAAATCATGGGCGACTCCGGCAGCCAGGTAGCCAAGCATTTCCATCCTTTGTCCCTGTCGCCTCTGGAGTTCGAGCGCTCGGCGCTCCGTGCAATCTATAAAACTCACGACGGCACCCGCCACCCGCTCGTACTCATCCCGAAATGTCGCCACCGTGCACATAACGGGGAACGACGTGCCGTCCTTTCTCCACAGGATTTCGTTTTCCAGGTGGCACTCTCGTTGATTGTACAAGGCCTGCATAATCGGGCACTCCGCTTCCGGAAACGGTGTCCCGTCCTCCCGTGTATGATGAATCAGCGCATGCACGTTCCTGCCGATAAGCTCGTCCTGCGTATACCCGAGGGCCTCAACAGAGGCTCGATTGGCGAACATGCATGCGCCGGTCAAATCAATTCCCACAATGCCCTCTTGAACCGAATCCAGTACCGCCCGATCCCTTCGTTGCGCAACCTTGATTGCTTCGATCAAGCTCGCGGTTTCAATCGCCATTCCCGCTTGAAATGCCAGCGCCATGATCAACTGTTCATCAACATCGGTAAATTCGGCTGCCTGAGAGGTTACCCCCGTCGCTACGGACTCAGCAGGGCCTGGATAGACCTTATCGGCCAAATAAAGCCGTCCGAATATTTTTCCGTGCGCGCGAATGGCTATACCGAGAAACGATCGCATCACAGGATGGTGAGGAGGGAAACCGACCGACGCCCTATGCTGACTCACATCTTTGAGCCGCAACGGCCGCTCATCTTTAATCAGGGCCCCTAACACCCCTCGGCCTGTCGGCCAGCTTCCAATCGCCCGCCTCGTCTCTTCATCGATTCCTTCGGTCAAGAATTGCACCAGCCGCTCTCCGGTCTCATCAAACACACCCAACGCGGCATAACGAGCACCGGTCAGCACTTTTGCCGTTCGAAGAATTCCCTGCAGAAGGACGGGGAGAGAGGCCTTGCCCTCCTGAACGCTCTGGCCACTTTCATTCAGCATGGCCAATTGTTTGAGATACTGCCGCACCTCTCCGGCCTGTGCGGAAAAAAGACGCGCAATGTCAGCCGTGGTGTGCTGCATGACGAGTACAACCTCCCTCTCAGCGGTAGTAACTAAGCATCAGAACCGCTTGGCCTGGCTCCTCAGCATTACAGAGATATCGCCAAAACGCGGGAGAGTATACACATGGTAGTATGTGGGTCGATAGCGTGGTATCCCTGCCCTATTTACGTACCCTTACTCGCCTCAAGGGATTTAGAAGGTAAGAGATTGGTCTCCGAGCAGTTGGCCAACCTTAATAATAAAAAGGCTATGAGGTGTTTTCCCTCCACATCATGACTCAACAGGAACGATTCGCTCACGTTAGGCAGTTCCCCCTAAACGTCGAGAGGGCCGTTCCCTTAACGGGAGCGGCCCTCTCGCCTGGTTCCAACGAAAATGACGCAGAAAACGGTCCGGCGCCGGTTCTACTGGCTGACGGTAATCCGTTCCTTGATCTTATCGAACGTATCCTTGGTCAACACATTCTTGGCCACCAGCTCACCCTTGACCCGATAGGGGCGGTTGCTCACGATGCGGTCTGCCTCCTCCTGATTGACCCCCAACAAGAGAACCAAATCATTGGCCGACACCTTGTTGACATTCACCATGCCAACGGCGGGAGCCGCCTCAGACAACGCGGGTGATCCTCCTTGAGGTGGCGCCAGCGGCATTTGAGTCCGGTCCTTCAGTTCCTTCTGATACCGCGCGACCATTGACTTCAATGTCTCGTTGTGGCGTCTCACATCCTGCAATTCCTGGCGAAGGTTGCGGTTTTGAGCGGAGAGCACCCGGACCTTTTCCTCCAGTTCGCTGGTTTTTCCCTCGATCTTGCCCCGTTCTTTGTCTCGGCTATGCTCAAGCCGCTGCAATTCGTCGCGGGCGGCATTGGCCTCGCTGCTATACTTGGCATTCAATTCCTTCAAGGCTTTCACCTGCTGCTCCAGAGCGACTCGCTGCTCCCGTGCCTTGGCCAATTCCTCTCTAATGCTTTCCGCCTCTGCCACCGCCTCTTGATATTTGGAGTTGGAGACACAGCCCGTCGCCAGTAGCGCTCCGGCCACTATTCCCGCCATCCACTCCCGCCTCATGACGACCTCCCCTTTCTCGATCATGAAATATATGTCTCGCAGCGCCTCATCACAGCATTATCCACTGCATCGCCGTGGTCGCCTACGCTTGCTTCCGGCTTTTTGAGTGGTGTATGCCAACATTCGGACTTTGTCAATAGATTTGCCGTTGGCGGTCGCCTAACAGCTGCCTCATTTGAATCTCTCGCTTGACGAACAATGTTCACTCTGTGAAGATCGCTCTGCACATTTGTCACGCGCTCGACAGAGCACACCGATGAATCCCAGCAACGGGGGAGCTGTTCGTGGACGAGTTCTCTATGAATGAATGGGGGCCCGCCCTTGCTGTCGTCCTTGGCATCGTCGAAGGCTTGACCGAATTCCTCCCTGTGTCATCGACGGGACATTTGATCCTGGCTGGCCACGCGCTGGGCTTCACCGGCGAAACGGCCGCAAACGCCGAGATCGCGATCCAGCTCGGCGCGATTTTAGCCGTACTGGTCTTTGAGCGTGAAAAAATCAGCCGGCTCCTCTCTGGAGCCTGGCAAGAACAGGCGGAACTTCGGGCCTTGGTCAAACAGGGTGGATTCTCCTCATGGTCGGCGTGCCTTCGGTCATCGGTCAGGACCCACCATCACCTGTGGTTTGTCATCGGCCTGGGTATTGCCTTTCTTCCGGCAGCGCTGGTTGGCTTGTCGCTGCACGGATGGATCACTGCTCACCTGTTTACTCCCCAGACCGTCGGCCTCACCTCCATCCTGGGTGGCATCATTATCCTTCTCGTCGAACGGACCAGGCTCCCACGGCGCGTAACAGCACTTGAACACATCCGCCTCTCCCATGCCGCATGGATCGGCCTGGCACAATGCGCCTCCCTCATTCCCGGCATGTCCCGGTCCGGCTCCACCATCATTGGCGGTTTACTGGCCGGCCTTGACCGAAAGGTGGCAACCGAGTACTCGTTTTTCCTAGCTCTCCCCACCATCATCGCAGCTACCCTGTATGAAACCTGGAAAGCGAGGGCCACGTTCACAGACCAAGATTTCCTAGCGCTCGGAATCGGCATGATCGTTTCATTCTTGGTCGCCTGGGCCGTCATTGCGGCATTCCTCTCCTATGTTCAACGACACACCTTGCGCGTCTTCGCCTATTACCGTATGATGCTCGGCGCTGCGGTGCTGTTGATCGTTCAGTGAAAGGAGAGTTCACCATGGCAGCAGATACGGTGCACGTCTACGACACGTGGGTGATGGGAAAGAAAGGCCGGATTCATTTTGACGTCATGACGACGGACGAAGCCACTGCGCTGAAACTGGCTAAGGAGTATTTGATCAGCATCGGAGAGCCGGACGCGTCAGTGACTTCCAAGGAATGTCAATTCTGTCACAGTGAGCCGGTCTTCATGTTCTCGCCGGAACAGCAGAAACAATTCAGGGAAAAGGGGGGCTTTATCGTTCCCTTGCCAGCCTGACTTTCCTCCGCACCGACGTCAGTCCTTCTCCACCTCCCTTTCTTAAGCCGAAAGACGGTGGCAGTGAGAGAGGCCTCTCGCTCCTTTATGGAACGGAGGACCTCCCCTCGGAAGAGGAGGGGTCCTCCTTCTTTTCTAGCGCAAAATGAATAATCAAACAGATCACGCCAACGGTGATGGCCGAATCCGCCACGTTGAAGGCAGGCCAATGGTAATCGTTGATATAAAAGTCTAAAAAGTCGATCACCTCTCCGTATTTGATCCGGTCGATCATGTTGCCGATCGCGCCGCCTAAGATGCCGGCAACACTGTAGCGGCCCATCCGGTCTCGCTCCGGCATTCGTAAAAGAATCGTGCCGAGCAATGCCAGCGCCAGCAGCGAGGTGGCGCCGAAAAAAACCATCCGAAAGGTCTGACTGCTGCCGGCCAGAAGGCCAAACGCCGCGCCTGGGTTTCGGATATACGTCAAACTAAAGAAATTGGGAATAATGGGAATGGACTCATGCAGCCGCATCGTCTGCATGACGCGCAATTTGGTCACCTGATCCAGAGCGATCACAGCGCCGGTGAGAGAGGCCAGGAGGAAGTGGGGCAAGGAAGAGCCGTTCAACGAATGGCCTCCAAACACCGATCGCACAATGTTGGGTGTTCGGCATTGCGACCAACGGCTTCCCGATAGTTCCAACACCGTTCACACTTGTTGCCTGTCGCCTTAACCACGCGCACCAGAAATTCCGGCTTTTTCCCAAAGAGATCGCTTTCCTTCAGTTCGACCTGCGACACGATACAGACAGCGGGAAGATCCGACTCGTACCGTTTGAGCAGCTCAAACCACTCGGGGTTCGCTTCGATGAGCAGACGGGCTTCGAGCGACGAGCCGATCAGTTTCTCCCGACGCTGTTCTTCCAGGGCAGCCAAGGCCGCTTCCCGAACCTTGAGAAGCCGCTCCCACCGATCGGCCAATGCCGGATCGACCCAGCGGGGATCGACGGCTGGAAACGAAGCAAGATGAACGCTGATGGCGTCAGCCCCCTTGCCTGTGGCCTTCGGCAACATCCGCCAGATCTCTTCAGCTGTGAAGCTCAGGATAGGAGCCATCAATTTGGTCAACGCCGTCAGCAGTTCGAACAACACGGTCTGGGAACTTCGTCTGGCATGGGAATCTTTGCGAAAGGTGTACAACCGATCTTTGAGAATGTCCAAATACACAGCGCTCAGGTCCACCGAGCAGAAATTGTTGAGGGCGTGAAAGATGGTATGGAACTCGAACGCCTCGTAGGCTGTAGTCACCTTGCGAATCAGTTCCGCCAGTCGTAAAAGTGCCCACCGGTCTAATTCCGGCAAGGCCTCATAGGGCACGAGGCTCTGCTCTGGATCAAAGTCATACAGGTTGCTTAGGAGAAACCGACAGGTGTTGCGGATCTTGCGATAGGCTTCGATCAAGTGGTTTAAGATTTCCTGTGAAATGCGAAGATCTTCTCGATAATCCTGCGCCGCCACCCATAGGCGGAGGATTTCGGCGCCGTACTGCCTGATGACGTCTTGCGGCGCCACCACGTTGCCGGCGGATTTGGACATCTTCTTCCCTTGCCCATCGACCACGAACCCATGGGTCAACACGGCCTTGTATGGCGCGCGCCGGTCTGTCGTGACGCCGGCCAACAGGGCACTGTGAAACCATCCTCGGTGTTGATCGGACCCTTCAAGATAGAGATCGGCAGGCCACCACCGTCTGGGTTTTAACACCGCGGCATAGCTCACCCCCGATTCAAACCACACGTCGAGGATATCCTCTTCCTTTTCAAACGACGTCCCGCCGCAATGGGCACAGACGGTTCCGTCCGGTAACAGCTCCCTCGCAGCTCGCTCAAACCAAATGTTGGCTCCTTGCCTCTCCACCAGTGTCGCGACATGTTCGATGACGGAAGGGTCCACCAGCAGCGCCCGACAGGAAACGCAGGTGAACCCCACTATCGGCACTCCCCACACCCGCTGACGCGAGAGGCACCAGTCGGGCCTGTTTTCGATCATGCCGGTGATGCGGTCCCGTCCATAGGCCGGAATCCACCGTACCCGTTCGATCTCGGCCAATGCCTCCCGCCGCAGATCATTGATTTCCATCGAAACAAACCACTGTTCCGTCGCACGGAAAATAACGGGGCTCTTGCATCGCCAACAGTGAGGATAGGAATGGCTGAGCGTACCACTCCATAACAATCGGCCGTTTTCCCGCAACCGCTCCACAATCTTGGGATTGGCGTCAAAGACGTGCTGACCGGCGAATTCCTTGACCCTGTCGGTAAATCGCCCACTGTCATCCACCGGCGCCAAGATTTCTAACCGTTCTCCGGGAGACGCCTTGGCATTGTGATCGAGGACAAGCAGATAGTCCTCCATCCCGTGTCCCGGAGCGATGTGAACACAGCCGGTCCCCTGATCCAGCGTGACGAACTCCCCCAGGAGAATTGGCGACAGGCCCACGGAAAGCGGACGCTGCGTTTCCAACCCCTCGAAGCCGGCCGCTCCCTTTCTTGTCCCAATGACGTGATACTCTCCCAGGCGGCACACCTTCGCCACCTGTTCCACAAGCTTCTCCGCCACGATCAGCACCTCGTCCTCGACCTGCACGAAAGCATAGTCGAACTCTGGATGGAGGCAAACCGCCTGGTTGGCCGGCAAGGTCCACGGCGTGGTCGTCCAAATGACCACGGAAACCGAGCGAACCGTCTCAGAAAACGCCAGATTGCCGAACAGACGACGTAGGGTGGATGGCGCAACCACGACCGGAAACTTGACGTAAATGGAAGGAGATGTGTGGTCATCGTACTCCACCTCGGCCTCGGCCAAGGCCGTTCGGTCCTGCGTGCACCACAAGACCGGCTTGAGACCTTTATAGACCCCGCCCCGTTCGACGAACTTTCCGAACTCGCGAACAATGGTCGCTTCGTAGTCGGGCGTCATCGTCAAGTAGGGGTGATCCCATTCGCCCAACACGCCGAGGCGTTTGAATTCCTCCCGCTGGATCGTCACGTACTGCTCCGCATAGTCCCGGCACAACGCGCGAATCGCCGGCACATCGAGGTGGTATTTTTTCTCGCCAAGCCCTTTCAGCACCTGATGCTCGATCGGGAGACCATGGCAATCCCACCCTGGTACGTAGGGTGCGTGAAAGCCGGCCATGGTCTTGGACTTGACGATGATGTCCTTGAGGATTTTGTTCAGTGCATGACCGATATGGATATGCCCATTGGCATAGGGAGGGCCGTCATGCAAGACGTATCGCGGTCTTCCCTTGCAGAGCTCCTGAATCCGCTCGTAGAGCCGCTGCTCTTCCCACCAGGCGAGCAGTTCCGGCTCCCGCTGCGGCAGGTTAGCCTTCATGGGGAAATCAGTCCGTGGCAAATTCAGGGTGGCTTTATAGTCCATGAATGGAGATGGTGAAGAGGAATTGGGCGTTGCCGATCGTCAGTTGTTGGTTAGCGGTTAAAGCGTTCCGTTCTATACCGAAACGTTATAACTCAAAACAGTCTGCCAGGGCTAGCTGACAGCCATCATGCGATCCAGCGCAACCCTCGCCCACCGTTTGTCGTCTTCCGGCACGACGATATGATTGACCACGTGCCCCTCGGCTAGATTCTCCATGGCCCAACAGAGATGCGCAGCATCGATCCGAAACATGGTGGCGCACTGGCAGATGGTTGAGGAGAGAAAGAAAATTTTCTTGTCCGGTTGCTCCCGCTTCAGGCGATTGACCAGATTCAGCTCGGTGCCGACCGCCCAAATCGTGCCCGCCGGCGCGGCCGAGACGGTGCGGATGATAAACTCGGTTGATCCCACAAGGTCGGCTTTATTGACGACGGCTTCATGACACTCGGGATGCACAATGACCCGTCCTTCCGGATGCTGTTTGCGAAAATACTCGACATGGGCCGGCTGAAACATCTGGTGCACGCTGCAATGGCCCTTCCACAGGATCAGTCTGGCCCGCCGGATCGCCTCTTTCGTGTTGCCGCCGTTGGGCTGATAGGGGTCCCACACGATCATCTCGTCGCGAGGAATACCCATCGTGTTCGCCGTATTGCGACCGAGATGCTCGTCGGGGAAAAACAACACCTTCTCCCGTTGCGCCCACGACCACTGGAGGACAGCCCTGGCGTTGGACGAGGTGCAGGTGATGCCGCCATGCTCTCCGCAAAATGCTTTGAGGACAGCCGCGGAATTGACATAGACCACCGGCATGATCGTCTCTTCGACCGGCACCACGCGACCGAGCGATTCCCAACACTGATCCACCTGCTCAATCGACGCCATATCCGCCATCGAACAGCCGGCGGCCATGTCGGGCAAAATGACCGTCTGATTGGAGCGACTCAAGATGTCCGCCGTCTCCGCCATAAAATGAACGCCACAAAACACGACGTACGGCCGCTCCGACCGTTCCGCCGCCAATTTCGACAGCAGCAGCGAATCGCCCCGAAAGTCGGCATGTTGTATGACTTCGTCCCGTTGGTAATTATGTCCCAGGACCATGACGCGGTCGCCGAGCGCCCGCTTGGCCTCGATTGTCCGACTGCACAATTCGTCCGCCGTTAATGATTGATACTCCGCGATCGACTTCGGCGCCATGATGTGTGCTTTCACGGTGTCCTCCACAGGGTAGAGTCTGATTCTACAGACAGGTTCCCCCCACATTCAACGAAGAGGATCAGCAGAGAGACCCGCTTCATCAAATGAGGCTGAAGCTCCCCCGTCCTCTCCGCCATAGGGCTAACGGCCGGTTGACTTCATCTTTCAACGGGACCTATGATGCTGACCGACAGCTAGGGGAGCCTCACGGCTGAGAGTCCGCAAGATCGGACGACCCTCACAACCTGACCTGGGTAATACCAGCGTAGGGAAGCCGGACAGACAGCGGACACTGTGAGGATTCAGCCGTACCTCCAAGGCCGGGGGGTGCGGCTTTTTTCATTAAGAGGCACGGCATAGGACAACAGCGATCATCCCGTGACGTGAGCTCCGGCAGCCGTGCCTCACCACGAAAGGACTTCCATCATGGATGACTGTCTCAAGAATACCGACAATGACAGTTCGACGGTTTCGACAGCCGCTGCGTCAGCTTTCTCACTGAGCACCCAACCGTTTCCCGCCTCCCGAAAAGTTTATGTGGAGGGGACGTTCCCGGGAGTGCGGGTGCCGATGCGCGAGATCAGCCTCACTCCGACCCGCTCCGCCAACGGCGGCCCCCCGATTCCCAATCCGCCGATCACCGTCTATGACACATCCGGCCCCTACACGGATCCGACCGTCACGATCGATCTGCGGGCCGGACTGTCGCCGTTGCGGCGCCGATGGGTACTCGATCGCGGCGACGTCGAGGAGCTGGAGGACGTCACATCGGTCTATGGCCGCCAGCGAGCCGCAGACCCTACGCTTCGGCACCTGCGGTTTCCCCGTATTCGCAAACCGCTGCGCGCGAAGCCCGGAAGAAACGTGACGCAACTCCACTATGCCCGCAAGGGCATCATCACCCCTGAAATGGAATTCGTCGCCATTCGCGAAAACCAATCGCGGGAGCTTGCCAAGGAGTTGGCGTCCCGCAACGGACAGGGCGGCGTGGCGCAACATCCGGGATTTGCGTGGGGAGCCAGCATCCCGGCTGTAATCACTCCCGAATTCGTCCGCGACGAGGTCGCGAGGGGCCGCGCGATCATCCCGTCGAACATCAATCACCCCGAAAGCGAGCCGATGATCATCGGCCGCAATTTCCTGGTGAAGATCAACGCCAACATCGGCAACTCGGCCGTCGCCTCGTCCATCGAGGAAGAGGTCGAGAAAATGATCTGGGCCATCCGCTGGGGGTCCGACACGGTGATGGACCTCTCCACCGGCAAACATATTCATGAAACCCGCGAATGGATTATCCGCAACTCGCCCGTACCCATTGGCACGGTGCCAATTTATCAGGCCCTGGAAAAGGTGGGCGGCAAGGCAGAGGAGCTGACGTGGGAAATTTACCGCGACACGTTGATCGAACAGGCCGAGCAGGGGGTGGATTACTTCACAATCCACGCCGGCGTGCGATTGGCTTACATTCCTTTAACCGCCAAGCGGATGACCGGCATCGTCTCGCGCGGCGGCTCGATCCATGCCAAATGGTGTCTCGCCCATCATCAGGAAAACTTTGCCTACACCCACTTCGAGGAAATTTGCGAGATCATGAAAGCGTATGATGTGGCTTTCAGCTTGGGTGACGGGTTGCGCCCCGGCTCCATCGCCGATGCGAACGACGAGGCCCAGTTCGCCGAATTGGAAACCCTTGGCGAGCTGACCAAGATCGCGTGGAAGCACGACGTGCAGGTCATGATCGAAGGGCCCGGCCACGTGCCGATGCACATGATCCAAGCCAATATGGAAAAACAACTCAAGGCCTGCCATGAGGCGCCCTTCTACACGCTCGGCCCGTTGACCACCGATATCGCCCCCGGCTACGACCACATCACCTCCGGCATTGGCGCGGCAATGATCGGCTGGTACGGCTGCGCGATGCTGTGTTATGTGACGCCCAAGGAGCATCTGGGTCTGCCAGACCGGGAGGACGTCAAGGCCGGAGTGATCGCTTACAAGATTGCCGCGCACGCGGCGGACTTGGCAAAGGGCCATCCGGGAGCGCAAATCCGTGACAATGCCCTGTCGAAAGCCCGGTTCGAATTCCGGTGGGAGGATCAATTCAATCTCTCACTCGATCCCGATACGGCACGCCGATTCCACGACGCCACGCTGCCAGATCAAGCCGCAAAAGTTTCCCATTTTTGTAGCATGTGCGGCCCCCATTTCTGCTCGATGAAGATCACGCAAGACGTGCGCGAGTACGCGGCCAAGAAGCAGCTTGACGAACGACAGGCGCTAGAGGTTGGCTTGCGAGAAAAAGCGGAGGAATTCAAGCGAGCGGGCGCGGAACTGTATCTTTGATCAAGCAGCCCCCCATCGGAAGCTTTGACGTCAGCCCCTTGCTCTTTTCAGATGAACCGCAGATGAACCGCCAGTCAAGGAGCGTGTCATGAACAAGCCCATACCAGCCCCCCTCAGGGAGCGGGACATCACCCGACATATTGCCCGAGAGTACTATAAGGAATTTGACCAGCTCATCGAGAGCGACGTGATTATCGTAGGCGCCGGCCCCGCCGGTTTGATTTGCGCGCACGACCTGGCCACCATGGGCTTTCGAACTCTCATCATCGAGCAAAGCCTTGCTCTGGGAGGAGGGTTCTGGCACGGTGGTTATTTGATGAACAAAGCCACGATCTGCGAGCCGGCCAACGAGATCCTCGAAGCACTCGGCGTGCCATGCAAGAAGATCCCCGACTGCGCCGGTATGTACATGGTGGATCCACCTCACGCCACAGGCGCCCTTGTCGCCGCTGCCTACCAGGCTGGCGCCAAGGTTTTGAATTTGACTCGTGTGGTGGACTTGATTCTGCGCCAAGACGGATTATTAGAAGGCGTCGTGGTCAACAACACCACGGCGGAGATGGCCGGCCATGACGTCATCCACGTGGACCCAATCGCCTTGGAAAGCAAGATCGTCGTGGATGCCACGGGGCACGACGCCGTCGTCGTGCATCTTTTGCACAAGCGAAACCTCTATCGGCCAGTGCCGGGCAACGGCGCCATGTGGGTCTCGCGATCCGAAGCGGAGGTGGTCGAACGGACGGGCGAGGTTTATCCCAATTGTTTCGTCATCGGCTTGGCCGTCGCGGCCGTGCACGGCACCCCGCGCATGGGTCCGGCCTTTGGCTCAATGTTACTGTCCGGCCGATACGGCGCGGAGTTGATTCAAAACAAACTGAAACAGCAGTAACGTTGCTTGTCCCTCCGGTCGATGTCGGTCGCTGGATGATGTGGAGGGGGATGAGGAGTGAGAACCGACGGTGTTAAATGTCGGACGGTTAGCGATTGAACCATGGATGTTCAAGATTTTCTTCTCCAAGGTGAAGGTCGTGAAGAAGACAAGCGGCAGGCATGGGATCTGTTTCAACAGGCATTTGAACGACAAATGAAAGGCGACTTGGAAGGAGCCGTCAACCTCTACAAACAATCGCTGGCCGCGCACCCGACCGCCGAGGCCTATACCTTTTTGGGATGGACCTACAGTTTTATGGGGCGGTTGGACGACGCCATTGAAGAATGCCACAAGGCCATCGCGCGCGATCCGGACCTGGGCAACCCATACAACGACATCGGCGTCTATTTAATCGAGAAGGGCGAGCTGGACGAGGCCATTGTTTGGTTTAAAAAGGCGATGCAGGCCAAGCGATACGAAAGCCCGGCCTTTCCCTATCTGAACCTTGGCCGCGTCTACGAAAAGAAAGGGCAATGGGCAGACGCCATCAGTTCCTACAAACAGGCACTCGCGCTCAACCCAAACTACACCTTGGCTAGAAAGGCGTTGGGACGGCTGATCAGCATGTTGAACTGATGCGGCAGTTGTCGGTCCCCAGTTTTCAGCGCCCGCGTCGAAAAAACGAGAGCGGCACCTGAGGGTAGCGAGACCATAAAGAGAGAACAGAGAACCCCACATGACCATCACGACGAATCCGAACTCAGAGCGCGGTGCCGCCGATTCCCGCAAGACCCTGCTGGTCGGCGTCAATGATCTGTTCTTTTACGCCAAAATCCGTGAAGCCCTGTTGCCGCACGGCTATCGATTGGAAAAGGCCCGGTCGCAGGATGACATCGAGAAAAAAGCGTCGGCCTTACACCCTGTCGCGGTGCTCCTCGACATGAACGATCTGGCCATCGATGCCTTTCAGGCCTTGAAGATGCTCAAGGAAGATCGTCGTTTCACCACGATCCCCGTGCTGGCCTACGCCAGCCACGAGGACGTCGAGACGTGGAACCGAGCCCGATCGCTCGGTGTCGATCGGATCGTCACCCGCAACGAGATGTCGGCGCGCACGAGGGATCTGGTGGAAGAGATCCTGTCCGACGCGCAATGAGGATTACCAAATCGCATGACGCGCCTATTTTAAGCCTGAGCCGCTCAGTACAGGCTCTTGCACGATGAAACGCTCATCCATACACGCCCATCACGTCCAGCTCGGCGCGTCGTTTGAAGAGGTGACCGGCTGGGAAGTCCCGGCCCACTATGGAGACGCGGCGGCCGAATACCGCGCCGTGCGCCGGTCCGTCGGCTTGGCCGACCTCTCGCATCGAGGGAAGGTCCGCGTAACCGGCGAAGACCGCATCAAGTGGCTCCAAAGTATCGTCAGCAACGACGTTCTGCCCCTTCAACCGGGGCAGGGTTGCTATGCCAGCCTGTTGAATCACAAAGGCAAAATGCTGACCTACTTCCGCCTGTATGTTTTGCCCGATGCGGTGATGATCGAAGACGTTGGAGAAATCGGCGAGACGACCTATCAGACCCTGCGCAAATTTCTCCTCTACGGCACCAAGGCCAAGATGGACAACGGCGCCGAGAGCTGGGGCCTGCTGCTCGTGAGCGGTCCCCAGGCCCCGATGGTCGTTCAGTCGGCCTTCGGCATCGATGTGTCGGATCTCAAGCCGGTGACCTTTGTCACCGCGCGGATCGGAGACCAGATCGGCCTCGTGATGCGGACGGAGGAAACGGGCGACTTCGATCTTGAAGTGATGCTGCCGGCCCAGGCCTTGCCGGTGGCGTGGAATCGGCTGTGGGAAGCAGGCCAATCCTACGGGATCAAGCCGGTCGGCCGGCAGGCGCTTGAGACCTTGCGGATTGAAGCAGGACTGCCGAAAGCCGGAGCCGATTTGACGGAAGAGATCGTCCCGCCGGAGGCTAACCTGGAAAGCAAAGCCTATAGCCTCAACAAGGGCTGCTATCCCGGCCAGGAAGTCATGGCCCGGATGGACACCTACGGCCAGGTGCGACGGCGCCTCGTCGGGCTGGTATTAGATGAACCGACCATCCCGCCGAAAGGCGCCAAACTGTTGAGCGGCGATCGCGAAGTCGGCTGGGTCACCAGCGCGACCTTCTCGCCGCTTTTGAACCGCGTCATCGCCTTCGGCTTTCCCCTGCGCGACTTCGCCAAGCCGGACACCACGCTCACCGTCGAGATCGAGGGACAGCGACACCAGGCCACGGTCCGCAGCCTGCCCTTCTATACGAAAGGCTAGCCGTTCATCCGTCTCGCGCCCCCGCTTCCATGGGCGCATCTCGGCTTAGATGAAATACTTTTCTCCCTCGTTTCCGCGATAAACACCTGTTGATTCAAGGAAGTTATTCTCGTTCGCGCGTCGCCGTGACACCAGCAAAAAGATTGACCGGCAAGAAGGCCACGCAACAATCTCTCCGTATTTTTCAGATGTATTTTTCAGATGATGTTGGCATACCACGCCGGCTGGCATTCCTAACCGTCAGGCCGGTGGAGAAACGGTTCAGAAAGACGGACGCATCCGCCGCTGGGCCCCGATAAAAGAAATGGGAAACAGATACGTGCGGGTGGCATTACTGTCCGATCGTGAAACAGTCCACAATGTCTTTTTCGACCGAGGGTTCAAGCCATGACAATCAAATATTTTCAAGGACACGGACCCACTGGACATCGAATTCAACACGGCACCGGTGTCAGAGACAAGAGATTTGGATACAGGCACTCAACTCGACATCGACAAGGATGGAAATATTTGGGCCATCACGATCGAGCCGCGATCACCTACGCCGCTGCATACTTGGACCATACGATCATGCCGGCACAAGCCACATGACACTTCTCGTGGACGCCAACCTCCTACCAGGCCTCGCCGCTTGGCTGCGCGAGCGCGGACACGATGCCATCCACATCCACGATCACCCTGCAGAGCGCTCGACGATCGCGCCATTTTTGAATTCGCCGCCGACATCAATACGTCATCATAACCAAGGACGAAGACTTTGCTGCTCTCGCGCCACTCGATGGCAAACCGGCTGGCACCGCTTCTTCCTGAAATCGTGCAGCGTCTTGCCGCCGGAGAAACACTCATCGACGTCGTCTAACGCCTCGGCAAGCAACAACGATGTCTGCCCCGTTCCTTTCTGCAAGCTGGTCGACAAGATCCGCAGCATGGTGTCATCGGCTCACTCCTGCTTCCCTATTCACGTACATCTGACGGTCCAAACACGGTTAGGCCACAAAGACGTGAGCATGACCATGATCTACGCCCATGTGTTGAACCGAGACGGTCGGGGAATCCACAGCCCGGCTGACCGCCTCGGACATAGACCACCCACACCCTGACAGGCGGGGCGGAGAGCCGTGACGGGACGCCGGGATAGGCTGACCAAGCATGCAGTGTTTGCCAGGCTCCAGAGGGGGTGAGAAAAGTCTTGCTAAGCATGGGAAAAGCTTATTAGGATCGGCCAGAATTAAGAAGCCAGTTAGACGGGATAGGCTGACCAATCTACTCAATAGTTAGGCGTCACGAACTAACGGCTCGCGTAGCAACCCGCTTCCCGACCCTCACCCAAGGAACCGACATGACCGAGCAATACCGCAGAGGCGAAGTTCCAGCCGGGGTCACCCTCGGCACGAAGATGCTCCTGGTACCAGCCGTCTTTGGGGGTACGTTCAGTCACTCAGGCGCGCTCACTGGGCTCCGAGACAGAACGAACTACGCCTGGATAAAGCGCGGTGACCCGATTGCAAGATACCGACTAACTGTCCCAAGGTTATATCTTCCATTTCTTGGAGGAATGGCCGGTGAGATTGAGCATGAGGCCTTAGTTCGCTGTCCGTCGAGCGGCTTGCTGATTCATGGACGCTATGACTATAGTAATGATGATGAGTGCGAGTTCTCGCGCTCGGATGGCCACGCGCCAGTTCGCATGGCCATCTTGCTACCCGACGACGAACCACCAGCCGAGGATGGGAGATTCATGTTTACGGATCTGGCTCGATGTGTTTGGGATAACCGCGAGCCGTTCCTTCGTCCTTCGAGATACTGGTCAATGGGCGCGATGACAGAGGCACATCTTCGGCAGCAACTTGACGCACAGCTTGCGCTTAAGCCGCGTTTGGTTGATGCAATGCCGCAATACGAAGACTACTTCGAAAAGGCTCGAACGGAGTTTCCCCAACTCCGTCCTCATCTAAAGCACCTGTTCCGAGCGCAATAGCACGAGCACACGGTGACCCTAACCCCTCGCTCAAGCGGAGCGCCGACGCCAGGCACATTGAGGCCGAGTAACAGGAGGGAATGGTTGCACAATTACGAACACAAGAAGCTGATTGAGGCAATCACTAGACTCGACGAAGTACCGGGGGATTCCAAACCCTTTTCCGAGTGGATAGAGGCTGAGGCGCATCTCGATTTCCTGCGCAAGAACGCCCGCGCCGATGAACTGGTCATTTACGCGTCGGGTGAATACACGTTCATCCACTCGGTCGCCGTTCCGAATGACCGGCTCGCACCTGTTGACCAGCAAGACCTGATGCAATGGAGCTTCAAGCCTTTCACGTCAATCGCCAGCTATGTGACCGGGGGTGGGTGCGAGGGCGTGTGGGTCGAACGAGGCCTGAGCGGAACAGGCACCAACACGCTGAAAAATGCCACGCAGTTGATCTTCGTCCGAACGTTCGAAGGCTGGACTGGGCCGGGCCGCACCTACCACGAGCTCCATCAGGAGTACGCGCATCTGACCGACATCCACTGGCGTCCCGAAATGCGAGCCTACTGCCGCTTCAATGAACTTGGTGATCTTGAGCCCGTTGTTTCCGTGACCAGCCGCGAGGACAAGGCCAGCAATATGGCACTCGTCTCCTTTAAGTGGGCGCCGCTGGAGGAGTACCTTGCGGCGTCCAACGCTTCGCTCGTAAGGATGTTTGATTTCACTTTGCTGCGGCGCTCCGGATTCTCCGGCTGGTCAGAGGGGCCGACGCAGGAAATCATCGAATCGCCCGATTTCTTCTACCGCCGGAAAGTCATGCCTAGCTATGCGGCCTACACGCGGGGTGTACAGATCATCCGCCCTCGTCGCTCTCCGGAAGCTATCTTCACGGGTATCACGGACCGATGGTTCGGAAGGAAGAACAAGCAGTACGTCGAGTTCATCGCCTACGATTGGCGCAATCAGCGCGTGACGGGAATCTCCACTGACCCGGCGGCCACGACGGACTATTTTCAGGCCAAGGAAAACACACTGCCTTTCGAACTATCGCCCGCGTTCTTCAGGCCGGAAGTTCTACTGAAGTACAAGGCAGATCGTGACAAGTACACAGTGAGCGATCGTGATGTCTCATGCCGGGCAGCGTGGCACCTTGAAGCAATCGACGTTAACGAAGCGGGTCAGGTACACGCTTACATCTGCTACCTGCGCCGCCTTCCGTACAAGGAGCAGCTGCACTGGCTCTCCTACAACGAGCCACCGAAAGCCAGTATCTCCAAACGCGCCTTCATCAATGATTTCGAGGGCGAGTTTGTGAACTTCGTACAGCCGCTGCAGAAGGTCTTATCTATCGTTCAGCGCTGGCACGACGACAAGGTTGCATGGTGGACACTTCGGGATGAGATGCTGCTTAAGCGTGTGAATACGCCTCTAACGGAGAGTCGCGATGAATGGGCTGAGGTATTCATGGATCTTGCAAAGCTGGTTATCGAGGGCTTTGAAACAAAAGTGATCCGAACTCGACTAGATGAAGGGCAAGTTTCATACGCCAAGGAGGACAAGACAATAGCGTTGCTCGAAAAGCTCCTGAGCAAGTCCAGCACGGGGGTTGGGAGGCTGGCCGGCTTGCGAACAGTCCAGCTCTTGCGCTCAAAAGCCAAGGGGCATGCCGGCGGCAGCGAGGCCCAGCAGTTGGCGCAGAATGCTTTGATGGAGCATGAAACGTTCGCCAATCACTTCCATCATGTGTGCGCACAAGTCGCCGACGAGCTTGAGAGCATAGAAAAGCGGATGTCATGACGGGATTGTCGCCCAACAAGGCGCTCCAGCCGACGCCGCTACGCGGCGCGGCTGAGCTTTAGCGTTAGCCCACACAATTCGAGAGGTCGGAAGCACACGGTGAGAACATGATGAGCCCATGGATGCATGGCGTAATCGATACTCTGGTAGGGAGAGAATAAGGGGACGTTTGGCTTTGTTGCTACATGAAGTGAATCACTATCTGGAGCAAATATGACTGTGCCCTTTCTGTTTCCCGACTCGACAATCTGCCGCCCTGTGAATCCCCTGACAGTCGACGGCAAAAACAACGAGCTCCGCTTCTATCCTCCATCTTGCGGACCACTCGTCAGCTTCATCTCATAACGAGCGGTTCCCTCCCAAAGTCCTGAGTAATATGGCGCAGCGGTTGCGATGCGGGGCCTACTGTTGAATACCGTTGAAGGCCTACGATGAATGATCCTCTCCCGGTCGCAAGCCGAGGAATTGGCGGTCCAGATCAGTGAGGGGAGGGAAATCCGTGGCAACGATAGATGAACTCGAAACGGAAATCGAGCAACTCTCTCCGGAACAATTCGCCGAACTTGGCCGATGGCTGTCAGAACAGGATTGGGGGCGTTGGAGCAAGGAAATCGAGGCCGACTCCATAGCTGGAAAGCTGGATTGCTTGGTGCGTGAAGCGCTCGATGCAAAAGCCAAAGGGATGCGCAAGGACCTGTGAGGCACCGCCAACACCTCGGTTCTGGACTTTCTTTGCGGATCTTCCGGAATCGGTCCGGGGCATGGCTCGCACAACTTTGCCCCCTTGCAAGAGAATCCCGCACACCCTTTGCTCCACTTCAAAAAATCGGCAAACCGTGGTCTGCGAGGGTCGGACCTCATCACCGGGCGTTAGCCGTTGAGGATGGGTCGGATTCACGATGAGTAAGAGCGACGCCTCAAACAGCAAGGCTAATTCGGCGGTTTAGATTCCTTTTCACACGTGACCAAGGATTCACATGACCAGCCACGACCAAGAGAACGACGCCGCGCTTAGCCCCTACCAGGCGGCGGGGGGGCTCGAAGGCATCACCAAATTGATGGATGAATTTTACGCCAACATGGAGAGGCTGCCGGAAGCACAGGTCATCAGAGCCATGCACCCCGCCGATCTCACCGAGTCGCGCAAAAAACTGACCTATTTCCTCTGCGGCTGGCTGGGAGGCCCCAAGCTGTTCCAACAACACTACGGACCGATCAGTATCCCCGGCGCGCACAAGCGCTTTCCGATCGGCTACGAAGAACGAGACGCCTGGCTCTTGTGCATGCAGCGGGCCCTGGCCGCCCAGCCCTACAGCAGCGAATTGAAGGACTACCTCTTGGCCGCCCTCAGCATCCCGGCGGAACGAGTCCGGCAAGTGAACAGGGGAGAACTCTGAGCTTGGCGCGCGGCCGGATGAATCATCGCACCATGATTTGAATGGAGGATGGATGGACAGAAAGACCGTTGGCTCAATGTACGGCATCGTGGCGGTGCTCACCCTCGTACTGGCTCCCGCCGCTCCCCACGCGATGTCCGGCATGGAGACGCCGCACGGCGGGCACACGCATGCGAGTTCCGCGCTCTCGAAGAGTAGGGGCGAGCCGATCAACTCACCGGACGCCGAGATCGAAATCACCTATAGCGCCGATGGGAAGACGGCGATCTTCGTCTCCGGCCGCGAGGGCAGTATTCCGTCGCCGGGAGTTCCTTATAATTTTGACATCTGGATGTCCCACTCCGTGGACGGGGTCTGGCAACCGCCGATTCACTTGGGACCGGGCATCGATCCCACCGTGGGGCCGAATATCAATGCCTCCGCGTGGGAGCTGGAACCGAGTCTCTCGGATGACGGGAACGTCATTTATTTCACCAGATACGAACCGGGCAATCTCTCGACCGGCGACCTTTACGTCGCGCAGAAAGTCAACGGCGTCTGGCAACCGGCCAGAAACTGGAACGACGTGCCGGAGCTTCCCCACATCAATACGCCCACGGGCGAGGAACATTGTCCGATCATCGTCTCCGACAGCCTCATTTATTTCAGCTATCAACAGCCGGGCGTCACGCAGGACAGCGACATCTGGAAGGTCGAGAAGAAGAACGGCGTATGGTAGAAGCCGGAGAGTCTGGGGCCGCGCATCAATTCCCCCTCTCGCGACCACCTCCATTGGACGGGTCTGTCAAAAGACGGCAAGGTTCTTATCTTCACCAGCACTCGCCCCGACATGGGGTCGCGGGGCGGGCACGACATGTGGATCTCCTATCAGAATCCCAGAGGCGAATGGCAAGAGCCGTTGAATCTCGGCGACACGATTAATACGGCCGGGGAAGATATGTGCTGGACCTTCACCCCGGACAGCGCGATGTTCTCCGGCGGGTCTGGGCCGCTGGGTTCGTACAATCACGACGTCCTGTGGGTGCACAAAGACGATGTCCCGCTCCTAAAAAACTTCGAGCCGATTGGCCCGCTGTCCAACTTGCTCGTCAATCGCGGGGACAAACCCGATGCCACTCGCTGATCTCGGACGCGCGCGAACGGAGTCCGCCGATAGAGGGGCTCCGTTCGTGAAGGCCCATTCCGTTCATTTCCTGCCATCGAAACGGCAGACGATCGCCCCTGACACACAATCCTGACAGCCCGCTTACATCACTCATCGATTCGTCTTTCTCATGATCAGCAATCCACTCTCCCATTCCATAAAGCCCTCCTTTCGGGGGATTGCTTCCTTCCTATCGAGGAATAGCGGAAGAACTCGCCGCCAGGCTACAGATTAGTATGCAGAGAGTTCCACGAGTTACGACAAAGACTCACAGGGTAATTCGATGGAGGACGCAAACCATGAAATCCGTCTCGCCTTTCTATCAACTCGCAAAGGCTAGTCTTAATGTAGGCCTGCTCGCCGTAATGGGCGGGCTGGTCGCCTGCGCCGATGGTGGAGGCGGCATCGGTGCCGGAAGTAGAGGAAGCTTTGCCCGCCCGGCTGCGCCTCTGAACGTCATTCTGACGCCGACCGCGATCAAGACCTTTCACTTCACGTGGGAGGATGTTACCGGAGAAACAGAGTATCGACTGTTGGAAGAACCGGTGCCGGGCGCTGGATTTTCCACCATCGCTTCTCTCCCAGCAGACACGACCGATTACGACCATATCGTCTTTCTGCCCCTCCGGGTCAATGCCCAGTACATCGTCCAGGCCTGTAACAGCGCCGGCTGCACCGACTCCGCCCCCGTTTCGGTCTCTGACTTACTCCCCGCCGTTGGACACCTCACGACTCCAATGAGCCAAGCCGGAGCGTTCTTTGGTTTCAGTGTGGCGCTATCAGGAGACAGTCAAACCCTCGCCGTCGGAGCCCCGCTTGAAGACAGCGCGGTTTTTGATGACAGCGGCGCCGTCTATGTCTTTGTCCGTAACGGAAGCAATTGGAATCCACAAGCCGAGCTGAGAGCTTCAAGTCCTGGAACGAGCGATTGGCTGGGCTTCAGCCTTGCGCTGAGCGAAGACGGCAATACCCTGGCCGTCGGAGTTCCATTAGCGGACCACGGGGCGATCGACAGTGGCGCCGTGCGTGTTTTCGTCCGCGCCGGAGGAGTCTGGACCGAACAGGCCGTGCTCACTGCCGCCACCCCGGAAGCGGACGAACAGTTCGGCACGAGTCTGAGCCTCTCGGCCGATGGCCATACCCTCGCCGTTGGAGCGCCACGTAACGGTGTCGTTGCTCCCGACAGTGGCGCAACCTATCTCTTTAGCCGGGCCGGCAGCATCTGGACTCAACAGACTGTGCTCAAAGCCGGAACTCCGGCTGCCGGAGATCAGTTCGGTACGATCGTGAGTCTCTCGGCAGACGGTCGGACCCTGGCAGTGGGGGCGCCGTTCACAGACAGTGCCGGTCTTGATGCCGGCGTCGTCCATGTCTTTGCCTTTGACGGCAGCTCGTGGATTCAAGAGTCGATCCTGCTGGCTTCAAACGCTGAATCCAACGATCAGTTTGGACTCCGAGTGGCCCTCAGTCCTGACGGTCAGACCCTGGCGGTTGGAGCGCCGTTTGAAGACAGTGCCGCCCTCGGCGTCAATGGGGATCAGAACAACAATCTCGCTCCGGACAGCGGCGCCGTGTATCTCTTCACGCGCAGCGGAGGGACATGGACTCAACAGGCCTATGTAAAAGCCTCCAACACCGAGGCAGATGATTGGTTCGGCGCCGCCCTGGCTTTTTCCGCCGACGGGAGCACCCTGGCGGTCGGAGCGCTCCAGGAAGACAGCCGCGCCCTCGGCATCAACGGCGACTGGACCGACAACGGCGCCATCGACAGCGGCGCGGTCTATGTCTTCACTCGAATCGGAAATTCATGGACCCAACAGGCCTATGTGAAGGCCTCGAATACGGAAGCCGGCGACTGGTTTGGCGTGAGCCTTTCCTTGTCCGCCGACGGCCACACCCTTATCGTAGGAGCTCCGCTCGCAGATAGTGGAGCCTTCGATAGTGGCGCAGCCTTTTTGTACTAAAAGAAGGGGGACGCTTCAAAAGGCCGTCTTATGTTTTCTGCGGTTGGTTACTTGCAGAAGACCACCCTTCAACACCTCACTGTCCACCTCCGCGGTTGGCAGAGCCTTGCTCTCCCAACCGCGGGGCCGTCACCAAATGAGAGCGTTAAACTTTTGTTGCAGGCCGTTACCGTTCTGGATTCCTGGCCGCCGTCACCGCCTGAGCAAAAGCCCACACACTGGCCCGCTCGTGGTCATCCAACGCCAGCAATAAGTGCGCTTCGTCGTCGTGCATCAGGCGGAGACTCAAGAACGGTTCCTCGCGACGCTTTTCTCGATTCTCCCAGACCGCATCGACGAGTTGCACCTTGTCTAATTGACTTACTGAGACCACATCGTAACGAAAATAGGCATCGCCAATAACCATGTCGAACACCACGTTGCCGGTCGTGAGCAACACCATGTTGAAACGGCCTTGCTCTTCGTATCCTTCCGGCAGAAACTTGTTCACGTGGCACAACGCTACCTTACGGTCGCCCAGCGCCCAGTGGATCTTTTTCTGCAGGGCGGTATAGTCAATCTGTAAGGCTCGCTCATCCGGCCCTGTGGCAGCCACCGCCGCCGCTCTGGCCTTCGCAAAGATATCATCGGCTGACATCCGTCCCGACATCATTCCCTCTCCTTTTCTACCTCCACCTCAAGGCAGGTGCACGGCCGTACCGTACCCACTAACCGGCAACGATTGCAAGGCCCGCCAGCGGAAGCTGTTCATCGAGCCGTGATCCGATGGACGAATCGTGTCGAGCCGGTTTGATCGATGATGGCCGCTTCGAACAGGGTCTTGGTCACCCGAACCAGTCCAAAATTGTGATAGCCCGATTCGTTGAACAGACGCGTCGGATTGAGCGCTCCATCCGCTTCACTAATCCGCCCCGGGTTGGCCGAGAGGGGACCGGCGACGAATTCATGGAAATCGACGACACCGTCCCGATCCGGATCATAGGCGTTGGCCTGGGCCCAATGGATGTCACCGGCGAGAAACACGATGTTCTGAAGCCGCTTGCCCAGGATAGTCTCGACGATCACTTGCCGTTCACGTTCAAAGCCGGTTCCATCTGGGCCACCCGCCCAACCATCGTTGCCGGGTACCGTTTCTCCTCCCCCTTTCGGCACCGACAAAGGCACGGACGTCGCGATCACCTTCCACGTCGCGGTCGATTGCGAGATCCCATCGAGCAGCCATTGCAACTGAGCCGATCCCAACATGGTCTTGGTCGGACCATCCGGCTCGGCGTTGCGGCTCCGGTACTGTCTGGTGTCGAGAAGAAACAGTTCCAAATCTGCGCCGTATCGGATCGATCGATAGAGCCGCTGTGGATCGTCGGGCGGTGACCCAATGGGCCAATACTCGCGTAATGCCCGTCGTCCCTCGGGCATCCGCTCATCGAACGGCCCGGCAAAGTTGTTACGCACCTCATGGTCATCCCACGTCACATAGACCGGCACGGTTTCCAAAAACCGGCGGAGCGCGGCCGCCCCCCGTTGATACCGATGACGAGCCCGGTATTCGTCAAGCGTTACCGCAACGAAGTCTGCGCCCGGCTCATTCGGGGGAACTGGACAAACGTTATCAGCATAGATCGTATCGCCCAAAAAGAGGAAGAAGGCTGGCTCCTGCCGCCGCATGACATCAAAAATTGGATAGCCAGCCGGCCCCTGCCGGCAGCGCCCCTGCCCTCCCAAATCCGCGCTCCAAACGAAGGTGATGGGAGCGGAGGTAGTTGCATCCGGCAGGGTCGTGAATTCACCCTTCGCCGCCAGTGTCGGCTGCTCGTGTCCCGTCGATCCCCTTCGTTCAATCCACACGTGGTACCGGTACCGGGTGGCCGGAGCCAAGCCTTGGATCGGAACGGAGAGGGTGTAATCCGATTCGCTCGTCGTGGACAGCTGGTCGGTTCTGGAGACGGGGGCTCGCGCCGATCCCATTTTCGAAACAGTCTCCCATTGCGCTGGCGTTGCCCACTCGATCTGTACCAGTGCCGGGCCATCTGTTCTCACCCATATGATGGCGCCGTTGGAACCGACATCGCCGACCGCAATGCCTTGAGGCAAGAGAGCCTCCGCCAACACGACCGAAGCGAGAAAGGGTCTGCTCGGCGGAAACCCTTCGCGCGAAGGGGAAACACAGCTCAGTGATCCGGCAACCAACAGCCCGGAGAAGACCAAGAAGAAGATGCGACGCATGAGACACAGTCTGAGCGAGTGACGGAGTGAAGATCAAGCGGAAGGCGGTACGGCCCTTGAAAATCCATGAACCCGCTCGGCATACTGATCCTCCTGATCCCCGCAAGGAGCAAGCCATGCAGTTGGATGAACAATGCCGAGTCTCGAATTGCCAAGGCAAGCCCTATGCGCCAGCCGGTACGGGGGCCGTTTGTAAAGATCACTTCCTTCATTTTCTCGCCTGGCGCCGCAAACGAGGCCCGCAAATGTTTTACAAATACGCGGCGATGACCATGGAAGAACGTGACGCGATCGTCGCCGAATGGATGAAAACCCTGCCTCCCCAAGACGTCCCCTCAACCGCCCCGGTCGTGTAAGCGCCCAGAAATCCCGTGCCTTACAGCGAGAGGCTATACACGTAGAATTCTTGGTCACGGACCCAACCTAACCGCTCATAGAGCCGTTGCGCCGCGGCGTTCGTGATCGCCGTTGCCAATTCCAGACGCACCGCGCCGGCGGACCGAGCCTCTTCCGCCGCCGCCTTGAGCAGCCTCGTGCCGACCCCACGGCGACGGGCGTGGGGAACAACGAACAGATCACTCAAAAGATACATCCGAGCCGCAAGGATTGAAGAAAAGAGGGGATAGAGCTGAACAAAGCCGATCACGACACCGTCATGATCCTCCGCGATCAGGACGAGAGATTCATGGCGCGCGAGACGATCGTGCAGAAACTGCCTGGCTACGACAGGACCGGTCCCTTGTCCGTAGAATTGACGATAGGCGTCGAAGAGTGGCGCGAGCCGATCGGCGTCCTGCTTGATAGCCCGACGAATGAGGATGGTCATCTTACAATCAGGCGATCTAGCATCGAGCGCCATGGAAGAACCGTGGTGACCACCAGATCCGTTGCTGCCACAAACCATTGGCTCAACCTATTGATTCCCTGTTGCTGCCTCCCAGCAGGTCGTCGCGATGCTGGCCGATGATCAAGGCCGAACCGCCCGTGACGCCTCACCGTTCGAGGGCCACATGAGACGCTGAACACGGTCTGCCACTCGATAGAGCACCGTTCGCAACGGAGAGGACCACCGTCGTTCAACAAGCGTATGCACCAGCGAGGCGCTCAGAATAGCAACTATAATCATTCCCCAAAACAGCACATGGGTGTTAACAGTCGAGTAGGCGACGTTGAACACCATGTACCCGACGTTCTGGTGGAGCAGATAGAGGGGATACGAGATCGCGCCCAGGACCACCCACTCTTTGCGACTCGCGAACGCCGTCCGCCGCAGTGCGATCAACAGCATGACCGTGAAGAACACCGTGATCAGGCTTTCGACAACAACGATGTCGAACGTTGTGTTGTAATGCCGTTCAAACGATCGCAACTTCTGCAGGGACTGAAACAACGCAAGACCCCACGAACAGGCGATCAGCGCGGCTCGCGGCAGAGACAACCCGTTCGACCAGATCAGGAAACAGCCTGCTCCCGCGATAAAGAAAGCGGAGTACTGGGCAATCAATAGAGAGAACAACCCTCTTACCGGATAAATAGCGAGCGCTACTGACGCCAGCAGCCAGAGCCAGAGAAATTGCTCGGCTCGATGAATTCGCCCACTGACCACGAGGAGCCCCACCAGCGCGTAAAATTGGAGTTCAACGAACAACGACCAGTAGACACCGTCAATCGGGACGATGCCCACGAAACCGGATAGCATGGTCATGTTGGCAAGATAGCGCACCAGAGATGTGGTATGAGGCGGCTCTCCGATGGCAAGCGTCACCAGGAACGTAATCGTGCAGCAGGTCCAAAAGGCAGGATAGAGGCGAACGATTCTCGCGATGACAAACTCGCCGAGGCTGCGATTCGCCGCGGTCATCAAGATGACGAACCCACTGATCATGAAAAACAGTTCGACGCCCAGGTAGCCGTACTTGAGGACCGGAGCGAGCGCCGGATACGACATCACCGTCCAGTTATCCGCCGCATGCCCTGCGAATGAATAGTGAAACAACATGACCGCCAAAGCAGCGAGGAAGCGAAGCAAGTCGATTTCGTAGATCCTGGCGCTTGCCACGCTTGTCATAGACCGTCCCTCTTAAGTCCTGCCTTCATCCTGCTCACATGTGGCGCCTCCATGAGCCGCGATTCTGGCGCGACCTTCATCCCTTGTCAATTTGCCACGGTGACCTTGCGTTGCCAGACTGTTCGAGGGGGACGCCCGACATAAGCTGTCCGCTGTTGGCGAGCATCCTATTTCAAATGTTTGTCCGATGTTTGCGCATCGTGCCCATTGAGCAGAACAGCGTTGCAGCAATGGCCTCTCCCTTAGACGGGAGGATCGCCCGTAGCTCCATCTCCTGGGCAGACGTGTCCTCAAGAGGGGCTTTTCTCGCTATCCCATCACCGGAGAGCCGTGATGGTGGATCATTAGCCATTCATCGCCGATCCGTTCGTAGAGGTTCGTCGCCAGCACCCTGGCCTGCTGCGGTTCGTCGGACTGTTGAGTGGTCAGGTTTTCGACGCAGATCACCCAGGCAATGTCACCCGCCACCTGGACCATCACATTGGTCAGCTCGAACCTCATGGAAAAGGTGTTGTTGAAGATCAACACCCAGGAATCGCGGACGGCGGGCCAGCCAGCACGAATGGTCCAGCCGGGATGAATACAAGTGACATAGTCCTGATGCGCCCAGACGCTGTCCATTTGGGCAATATCGAGGCTCTCAAACGCCTCATAAAACCGTTGATTTGCGAGGGTCACTTCCTTGATCCGTTGTTCAAGCATGGCACCAACCCTCCATGCAATAGAGTTGAGGATCATGGACCGCTTATCCCCCACTCCTCTCTGACACAGGGTCTTGAGACTCCGGTTCCTTTTTGCCTTCCTCGCCGATCTCCTGATTGGCACTTCGCGCCGGACACTGTGTCGCAACAAGTCCCTTCGCTTTTTCTTAACCGCATATTTTCTTTTCAACCGCAGAAAGCAACGATGTCTGTCTTGCGGGCCAACAATCGGCATTGCCTTGAAGTAGGGATTAGGATGATTGGGCCGTTCGACGGTTCACGCTCCACACACCAGCCAGAATCAAGCCGATGCCGGTCATTTCAACCAGCCCAACCGATTCTCTTAAAATCAATGCCGACAATGCGATCGCGGCCACCGGCGTGAGATTGCCTAGGACTGACGCCCGCGACGGCCCGATCCCCTTCACGCCAAACAGCCAGGCCTGTTGGGCCACAGCCGTAGCGAAGATGATCAGATAGCCAAGGGCCAACCAATCAGAGGTCGTCACCGAGGAGACACCAACATCCAACATTTTTCTGTCGGTCCAGAGCAGTGGAATTTGCAAGACCGTCGCCACTAGCAGGGTTGTCCAATTGACGGTCAAAGCCGACAGCCGATCCATGATGGGACGGCTTCCAATGCTGTAAAGCGCCCAACTCACCACCCCCAAAAAGACAAGCGTCCCCCCCAGCAGCGGCCGCTCGCCAACCGCCTGGAAGCCTGCTACAGACACCAATGACACCCCCGCAAACGAGAGCACCGCTCCCAACCAGACCGTCCGCAACGGCACATCACGGATCAACAGGGCTGAGAGCAGCGAGGTCACCACCGGGCTTGAGCCAATAATGACTCCCCCGACTGCGCCGCTTACATACTTGAGTCCCATCAGAATCAAGAGATGATTACCCAACACGCCAAGTCCCAACAACCCTAACAGGAAAAGATCCGAGCGAGCGATGGCCCCAGTGATAACGGTTCGCCGTTCTTGAACCCACCAGGTGACAAGAAGAATCGCCAAGCCGCCAATGTCGCGGAATACCGAGGCTTCGACCGCCGAAAACGACCCCAACGCCATCTTCTGCGCCACAATTGATCCGCCCCATAAGACTGCTGCGAGCACAACCGATCCATAGGCCAACGCGGGGGGTGGAGATACCATGGTCTTGGGACATACCCTTGTTTCAGGCTCTCGTCAAGGCCTATATTAGGCCCCCTCTCGTTGCCCGACTGTTGACAGCCATGCGTTTACCATTCCAACCAGGCTGCGTCTAACGAGGACGAGATAACCAACAAAAAAGGAGGGGCTCATGCCTCAGCAAACGATGGTGCGAAAATGGACAGTGTGCTTGGCAAGCATGACGAGCATGATGTTGGTAGTAACCGGCTGCGTCAAGGATTTGGTGCGCGACGATGTCAAGCGCCCGCAAACGGCCGCCCATTGCTCAGGTTCAGAAGGGGTGGATGATTCGTCGATCGCCGTCCTACCCGTGCCGTTCGTGGCCTTCTTCGTGCCCCATGCCGACTTGCACGAAATCAGGGCCGATGATTACCTGCGGCGCTGCGGCGAGCCGAGCAAACTCATTAACCGGCAGGTGACGATCAATCGCACCGCCTGCATCCCGGCCGGTCTCACCAGGATTATCACGCTTGGCATCTGGCAATGGTGCCCAGCTCGGATCTCCTGGGAAGCGGACGTGACCTCGTAAGAGCAGTTCCGTCCGACAGGAATGCTCGGAGAAGCCAAACGCAAGCCCGTGCCTTCGTGGCGATGAGATGAAGGATCGTGTTGCAGGTGGCAGGGAAACCGTACCACCCCACCCTATCCGGCCATCACACACGGTCAAGGCTTTCGTCTCACCACCAATAGGCCGTCGCGGATCGTGACCAATACCGCCGTGACGCGCGGGTCGCTCGCCACGGTGCGGTTGAGTTCCTGAATGGCGGCGGTTCTTTCATCCGGCGGGGGCTGTTTCAATACCTCGCCGCTCCAGAGCACATTGTCGATCAGGATCACCCCGTGGGGAGAAAGCAGATGCAAGGCGTGTCGGTAGTAGTTCAGGTAGTTGGTCTTGTCGGCGTCGATGAAGATCACATCAAACGGCCCGGTGAGTGCGCGCATCGTCTCCAAGGCCGGCCCTAGCCGAATATCAATTTTTCTACCGGCCGGTGACTGGGCGAAATAGCGACGAGCCATGGCCGCTACTTCTTCATCAATCTCACAGGTGATGACCGTCCCATCTTCCGGCAAAGCCTCGGCGAAGCAGAGGGCACTGTAGCCCGTGTACGTGCCGATCTCGAGCACGCGCCTGGCTCCCACCAATTGAGTGACCATCTGGAGAAAGGCCCCTTCCAGTGGACCAACCACCATGACAGCGTCTTCTCTTGTCTGTTCCGTTGCCTCGCGCAATGCACGGCGAATGGGCGATTCCGGCTGCGAATGGTGCTGGGCATAGGCCTCGATGTCCGGAGCAAGCAATGGTTTCATCGATCCCTCGGCAGTTTGAAAAAGGTTCTCGCAGTTCCGTACACTGAAATGGCAGTTTACTGTATTCTGCTCCGTTCCCAAAAGGGAATGGACGCTCATAGGAGGCCGAGCGTGAAGACACTGGCGACTTTAGAACCGTTGACAACGAAATTACTCGACATCCAGCGTATCAACAGCGCCGCATCCGTGCTCTCATGGGATCAAGAAACCTACATGCCCGCCGGTGGAGGACAGGCACGGGCCGAGCAGATTGCCGTGCTTCAGGGCTTGGCCCATCAAAAACTGGTGTCTCCGGAGATCGAACGGCTGCTCTTGCAATGGATCGATCCATCAACGGGCCAGGCCCTCGATCAGCCGGGCGACTCATGGGATGAGCCGTCCCGTTCATTCTTGCGGGAAGTCTGGCGAGACTTTAGCCGGGCCAAGAAATTGCCTCCTGACTTTGTGGTGACCTTGGCACGCGAATGTTCGTTGGCCCAACAGATCTGGGCCCAGGCGAGAGCGCAAAACAAATTCTCGTTGTTTCTTCCGAACCTTCGCACTGTGCTCTCGCTGAAACGGGAAGAAGCTGGCTATCTTGGCTATAAGGACTCGCCCTATGACGCTCTCCTGGATATCTACGAACCAGGCTCAACCATCGCCACGCTTGAGCCGCTGTTCATCAGATTGAAGGAGCGGTTGGTCCCTTTGCTCAAACGGATCGTACAGAGTTCGGTTTGCATCGACGACGGCTTCTTGCGGCACTCCTACGACCAGGCGCGACAACTTGAGTTTGGCCGATTGATCCTTACCGCTATGGGCTTTGATTTCGAACGGGGACGGCTTGATCTCTCCGCCCATCCCTTTACCACCTCGTTTCATCCCACCGACGTGCGGCTTACCACCCGCGTCTATGAGCACGACCTTCCCTCATGCCTGTTTAGCTGTATTCACGAAGGAGGCCACGGGCTCTATGACCAGGGACTGGATCCCCGCTATTACGGGACGCCGCTCGGCGATTCGGTCTCGCTCGGCATTCATGAAAGCCAATCGCGCCTGTGGGAAAATTGCGTCGGCCGGTCTCGTCCTTTTTGGCGGTTCTTTTACCCGATTTTACAACAGACGTTCCCCGACCAACTCAAGGACGTGGACCTCGATCGTTTTTATGCCGCGATCAATCGCGTGCGCCCGTCGTTCATCCGAGTCGAAGCAGATGAGTTGACCTATAACCTCCACATCATGCTGCGATTTGAAATCGAGCGGGACCTGATTGAAAGCACGACTCGTCCCGAAGATCTGCCGGCCATCTGGAATCAGAAGATGCAGGAGTACCTCGGCATCGTCCCCTCAACCGATGCGGAAGGAGTCTTACAGGACATCCATTGGTCGCTGGGCTCCTTCGGCTATTTCCCGACCTATACGTTGGGAAACCTGTATGCCGTCCAGTTTTATGAGCAGGCCAAGCTCGAAATTCCGCACTTGGAGGATGACATCGCGCAGGGGCAGCTCCTCCCCCTCCGCCGCTGGCTGGAACAAAAAATTCACCGCTGGGGGCGCATGTTCACGCCGGATCACCTGGCGCGCCGCGTCACCGGCTCTTCCATCAGCCCTGACCCGTTTTTGTCCTATGTGGAAAAGAAGTACGGCGAACTCTACCAGCTCTGAAGAATAGGAGACGTCTTGCCGTCGTACCCCATTGCAACATTGAGCCTGGCCGCCAGTGGAGGCGGGAGAGTGAATTCTGCTTGGACATCGATCCGCTCGGGCACCAGCAGAGTGGTGTGAAATACGATGTCGCGGATTGGAATCTTGAATTCCGGCCGCTGCGGCGTGCTCAACTCGACAGCTTCGACGGAAGCGGTGATGGTCCCAGTGTCCTGCGGCCCATATGCCGTTACCACTGCTTCGATGATGTCCCGGATCCGCTCATTGGCTTCCACCCCGTGGATTGCCTTGAGCAAAAGCGGAATCACTTCTTCTTTCGCTTGATCGGACAGAGTGAAATTCTCAACCCGCCCCTTCCGCCTGAGCGACAGGAGATCGTTGTCCAAGTCTTTGCTGAACGCGCCGTAGGCGAACCGAAAAAATTCGAAGTGGAACCCCTTGAATCCCTTCCCGAAGATTTGCAGCTCGCAGAGGAAACACAACTGCTGTACCTTCACGTCGTTTAGCAGGCCATACGGCTCGGCTAAGGCCAGCACGTACAGAAGCAACGCACGATCAACGGTGATTTGGTTTGGTGTCCGCACGGAAGATGACTTGTCTCTATCAATTACATGAGGCCTACTATAGCGGTGACAACAAGGGATCGTCAAAGTGAGCTTGACCACCCCCTTGATACTTCCTCGCCGGAATGCCGCTTGATTCGACACTCCTGCCAACGCTCCCGACCACCCGCTCGCCGACGCTCTTGACCCTGCGTCCTTTTTGGTCTTTAATGGCAGCCGACGATGGTTGACGACAATGGGCCGGCGCGTGTCGAAACACCCAAAAGAGATGGCGCTGCTAAAAGAGCATTTGGGCAAGCATCAGCTCAAATACACCCGCCAGCGGGAGTTGATCCTGGATGCGTTCCTCAAGCAGGAGCACATTACCGCGGAAGAGCTCTACCACCAGCTGTCGCGCAAAGATCCTCACTTGGGCTTGGCGACCATTTATCGGACCCTGAATCTCTTTTGCGAGGCCGGGCTGGCCCAAGCCCGCCACTTTGGCTCACAGACTCAGTATGACAACGTCTCCCACAAAGGCCACCACGACCACTTGATCTGCACTGAGTGCGGGAAAATCGTGGAATTCGAAAACTGCGACATCGAACGATTGCAGGAAGAAGTCGCGGCCCGGAACGGCTTCGTCATCAAAACCCACCGACTGGAACTTTACGGCCTTTGCCCTCGCTGTCAACATTGACCCATTCTCACGTGATCTGTTACGCTAGCTCGTTTAGTTGAAATGGGTTATCAATTTCAATAATCACTCAACCATGACCGAAGAGGCTCGCTCCATGTGGTATGACTCCTGGTATTCGGCCGTATGGCGACGGCTGCGTTCTCATCGTGTTGCGTGGTGTCCCCTGGTGTTGGGATGGCTGGTGGGAATCGCTTCCTGGCCCCTTCCAGCAGGAGCGGAACAATTGACCATCTATTCCGGTCGAGCCGAACGACTGATCAAGCCGGTCTTGGACGCTTTTACCCAACAATCCGGCATTCACATCGCCCTCCTCTCATCTGGCACTACCGAGCTGATTAACCGTCTCAAGGCCGAAGGGGACCGGAGTCCAGCGGATATCCTGATCACGAACGACGCTGGAAGTCTTGAACTGGCTCGCGCGGCCGGGCTTCTGCGTCCGGTCAACATCGAGGAAGTCACCCATGTTATTCCATCCCAATTCCGAGCACCCGACAACAGTTGGATCGGCTTATCGGGACGATTCTGGATCATCGTCTACAACACGACGGTGGTGCAGCCCGGCCAGGTGACGTCGTTGTTTGATCTCGCCGATCCTCGCTGGAAAGGAAAGATCGCGATCCCCAATGCCGGCAGTGAATATTTGCAGGCCGGTGTCTCGGTATTGCGAGCAGGTGTCGGAGATGAACGAACCAAGCAATTCCTCATCGGGCTTCGAGACAATGCCGGCACCCAGGTCTATCAAAAAAGCTCCCAAATCGTGGAAGCAGTCGCCAAAGGACAGGTTGCCATAGGCATTGTCAATCACTATTACGTCTATCGGCACCTGGCCGCCCAGCCGTCGGCCCCACTTGCGATCGTGATGCCGGATCAGCACGAGGGGGGATTGGGAGCCATTATGAATGTGGCGGGGGTCGCCGTGCTTAAACATACCCCCCACTTTGATCAAGCCGTGCAGTTGATCAAATTCCTGGTGGGGGAAACCGGGCAAAAGATGTTTGCCGATCTTGACAAAGAATACCCGCTGAATCCAAACGTGAAGGCCGACTCCGCCCTTGTCGATCGCCGGAGTTTTCGGCCCGCGGCCATCCCTTTGACCAAGCTTGCCGAATTGCGCGAACCGACGCTGCAGCTTATCGAGCAAGTTGGTCTCCGATAACGTGCAAGTCGTTCAATGCCCGTCGCACGAAACCATTTCGCCTCTCCTCTCCAGATCATGGCACTGACCAGCGCGTTGTTCATGTTGGCCCCCTTGGCCTATGTGACAGCGTCCGCGCTTTCTGCCGATACTGCCGTGTGGCACCGCCTGTGGACGACGCGTATTCCCGAACTGCTGACCAACACCATTTTGTTGGCCGGTTCGGTGGCGGTACTGACCCTCTGCTTAGGGGTATCAACCGCCTGGATCGTCACACGATTCGATTTTTGGGGACGACGGGTTTGGGAGGTCGCACTCGTCCTCCCTCTCGCCATGCCTACCTACGTCCTGGCCTACGTATATAATTACCTTCTAGGTTTTGGTGGGCCAATTGAGCAGTTGTGGCAAGCCGTCGCTGGATCGGATTCCCATCTCGTGTCTCCCCAAAGTTTCTGGGGAGCGACCCTTGTCATGACACTCGACACCTTTCCCTTCGTCTATCTCCTCACTCGCAGTGCCCTTCTCAACATGAACGTGTCGTTCGAGGAAGTCGCCCGCACCTGTGGGGTATCAAGCCGGCAAGCCTTGTTTCGTGTCACAATCCCGCTGTTGCGCCCATCCATCGCCGCTGGGATCGCTCTGGTCATTCTCTACGTGATTTCCGACTTCGGGGCCGTCTCGCTCTTGCGCTACCAGACACTCACCTACGCGGTGTTTCAGCAGATGACCGGTCGATCAGACAACACCGCCGCGAGCATCCTAAGCCTGCTATTGGTCATCCTTGCGCTGGCGTTCCTGCTAACTGAACGGTGGTTCCGCCACCGAAGCCGCTTTTACCAGACCACTGGACGGTATCGAGCGCCTGAGCGAATAGCGTGCACGTGGCGGGGGGCGCTGGTTCTGATCAGCTACCTCGCCACTGTTGTCGGCGCCTCGTTCGCCCTGCCCGTCTCGATGCTTGTTCTATGGAGCCTCTCTCCCGAAGCCTTGGCCACCCTGGACAGTCGCTTTTGGGGCTTCATTTGGAACAGTGCGTTTTTATCAGGATTGGCCGCCACCATTGGTGTCTTGATGGGCCTGCCGCTGGCTTACCTCGCGAGTCGACGACCAAGCTGGTTTTCCCTTGGTTGCCTCCAGGCTGCCTATGCCGGGTATGTGCTGCCGGGTCCGGTAGCGGCGCTGGCCGTCCTTGCGCTGTTTCTCCATACCATGCCATTCCTCTACGGAACCGTCATCGTCCTTGTGGCGGCCTACGTGCTGCACTTTCTGCCGGCAGGCCTTCAATCACTGGAACCCTCGCTTCAGCAAATCACGCCCAATCTGGAGGAGGTGGCCCGCACCTTGGGATTGAGCATGCGGGAGACGTGGCGCCGGGTCACTTTGCCGTTGATGCGGAATGGCTTCATCGCCGCGTGGGTGTTGATGTTCCTCCAGGCGATCAAGGAGCTCCCGGCCACGCTGCTGTTGCGGCCGGTGGGGTTTGATACCCTCGCCATTCGTGTCTGGCTCGAAGCAAGTGAAGAGTACTTTCGACTTGCGGCTCCGTCCGCCCTACTGATTGTCGTGGTCGGGTTGCCTGCTCTCACATTGCTCCTCTCACGCGATTGGCGAGTCGGATAGACCAGCAAGGGAACGGATTGACAATGGGAACCCTCTTCCATTCCTCCTCCCTCACCCACCCTGGTCAGGGCGAGGGCCAACCTGACCAGCCGATAGCCGCTCCTCTTTTGGAACTGCGAGCCGTTTCCTGTGCCTACGACTCGACTCATCCCGCCGTTCAAGACGTTTCCTTTTCTGTCCACGAAGGCGAAGTGCTGTGCCTGCTAGGACCATCCGGCTGCGGCAAGACCACGATTCTCCGGGCGATCGCGGGATTCGAGCCAGTCCGACACGGAGAAATTTTCCTCTCTGGACAACTGGTTTCTTCCCCTTCTCACACTGTACCGGCAGAAGCACGGCGAGTCGGGATGGTCTTTCAGGAATATGCTCTTTTCCCACACCTCCGTGTCGCAGAGAACATCGCTTTTGGGCTCGGCGACCTGCCAAAGACCGAACGCACGAAGCGGGTCCAGGAGATGCTGCGACTGATCGGCCTGGAGGCCTTTGGCCGTCGCTATCCTCATGAACTATCGGGGGGGCAACAGCAACGTGTCGCGCTCGCGCGGGCGCTGGCTAGACGCCCCCTC